>NZ_JAQOUE010000001.1:3027820-3358140 GCF_032191465.1 Candidatus Nitronereus thalassa
TTTGTTGTTGGAAGTCTGGGAGGCCAATTGACTGGCCAAAGTTTGCACCCATCGTCCTGCGGCTTCTTGAACGGTGACCTGATTGGCCCCCGATACTGTCATTTGTATAAAGTGAATGAAGGGGGGATAACCCACTGCTTCACGAAAGGCGAGTTCGTGGTCATAAAAAATTGAGGGCTGTTGTTGGGCGATGGCGTGCATCACATGATGAGAGGCCAGTCGGGTCTGAATGACCACTTGGGGTTCCATGCCGTGGTGCGTCACAAGCTGAATCGCAGATTGGAGATGGTGATACAACCGTTCGGCTGATCGGAAGTCCGGCAGATGGAGCCCAGCGTCTGCATAGGGGATGCCTACGAAACGCACTGGCGACAAAGGCATGCCATGAAACAACATTTCCGTGCCCACGAGTATCTGAATGCTTCCCTTGATGAATTGTTCCCGAATCACCCGCGCATCAGATTCGGTGCGAACATTATTGCGGTCCAAGCGACCAATGTTGGCCTCAGGGAATTCCCGACGGAATTCTTGTTCGAGACGTTCCGTGCCAAAGCCGCCGGGTTCAAGGTGGGAGCCGGAGCATTCCGGGCACACAAGCGGGACTGATTCTTCCTTCCCACAATAGGGACATCGCATATGCGGTGGAGAGGTGAGGAGCCTCATTGGGACTTGGCAGCGGGCACATTGCCCAGTCATTCCGCAATCACGACATACGAGGGAGGATGAAAATCCCTTTCGATTATGGAAGATAATTATCCCGCCTCCTGCCGCGAGTGCTTGGTTTACTCCCTGGCGCATTTCTTCAGAAATCGTGACGCCATAGGGCATTTGAAGATGATCCACGACTTGAATGGTACTCTGTTGGCCTATCGGCTGTGATAGTTCGAAATTCGGGGCGGAGGTGAAAGAACAACGATGCACCGTCTCTAAGGAAGGGTGCGGGGAATGCAAGAGCAAGGTGGCGTGACTGAGACGAGTTCGTTCTCGTGCCACTTCTCGTGCGTGATAGTATGGCGCTTGCTCATCTTTGTAGGTGGAGTCTTCCTCATAACTGAGGCAGATGAGGCCTAGGTAAGGAACCGGAGCAAACACAGACATTCGCGTTCCGACCACAACCTGATAGCGGCCTCGTTGGATGGCCTGCCATTCCTTCATGCGAAGAGGGTCAGGCATCCCGCTATGATACAGCCCAATATTGATACCCAGTTTTTCTTGCAAGGTGTGGGCGCAAGCCCTTGCCTGAAAAATATCAGGCAAGATGACTAGCACTGTTCGTTGTTGCTTGAGGGTTTCTTGGATAGAGTGCACGAGAAGAGAAGTGAAGCCCTGGCCTTTGGTGTTTGTAAAGAATTCTCCAAACGATGGCTGAGACAAGTGACGTTGGAAATTCTTCCACCACGGTGGATGATCAATGGGTTCAGTGCCTTTGGCCGAATCTTTTTTGTCTAAATCTGAGGGTGTTCTCTCGGATAGGGCAGTGGGGGGTTCACTACGAGAAGGGACGGAATAAAGGTGAACTTCTTCCACCCACTTCTGACGCTTCAGTTGGGTAAGGGTTGAGGAGCCTGTAGGGATATTTTTTTTAAGAGTCTGGAGAGTCAATCCTTTTGGTTTTTTGTTCAAAATGCCCAAGAGGTTTTTGGCAGCGTTCGCAAGGCGTCCTCTTTCAAGAGCTTGTTGCCCTAACTCTGTGATCCGTAGGCGCGATGTGGTTTTAAAAGGTGGTTGAGGAGGTTGGATCAATTGAAAACAGACCCCAACGGGTGCAATGTAATAGTCGGCAATCCATTCGGCCAGGGCGATCATTTTGGGATCAAGATCAAACTCTGGTGTCGGGGTCAGGTGGTCTTTTAACTCACGAATTTTGCTTAAGGGTATGGCAGGGTTCAAAGAGTCTTCGTAAAAGGAGACGACAAAGCCGGGACGGGCTGTGCGTCCAAAGGGAGCCAAGATCCAGTGGCCGACCTTTAAGGTGTCCTGCCAAGTCGATGGAACGCGGTAGGTGAAGGATTGAGTGGAACGTTGGGGAAAAATGACATCGGCAAAGGTTGGTGGCATAGGGAGGGGTATTGTGCCAGACCCACGGCGGCCTCACAATGTGAGACTGACTTTGGGCCAGCGAATGTTAACCTGCAAACTCGTAAGATCATTTGGTAAGATACAAAGGGTTCCATAACAATGGTTCTGAAGGAAAGCAAAGGGAGGATGAACACCATTGAAATCTAGAATATTTTCTTTAAGGGCATGGGTCGGACTGGTTCTCTTGTTCACCGTTTTCCCGGGTGCCTTGGTCTTTTCTGGTGAAGATCCTTCATCTTTAACACCAGTGGGGGTCGGGTCTGAATCACCTCTTGATCTTGAACAAGGCAGCCAGTTACGGGACTATTCTCCCATTCCGATAGAACCCGAGGAATTTGATAATCGAGAGGTCAAGGCCTATTACGATTGGCGCAACGACCTATTCTTTCGAGAATTCGACATGAAAGGAGTGGGTCATGTGGATTACATGACCGCCCGGCGCACTTACAAAGTCTGGCTTGATGAATTTGGTACGCCCGTGGTGATTACCGTGGGCTCACCCTTATTTTATTGGGTGGATCGCAATGGGAATGGAAAGTTCGAAACGTCCAAAGGCGAAATGTGGTCAGATCCCAATGAGGATGGCATTACCGGCGAGGAACGTATCTACGATACCAGCCATTTAGAAAACCAACCTTCTCGTATTCCGATGTGGGAAGCACCTACCCCAAATCAATAATTCCATTTTTTAATAGCGGGCTTTCGCGCCCGCGCGACGAAGTTCTTTTGTTTCGCCAAAAGAACTCAAAAGCGTTCTTGCCTGTGCGCGTCCCTTCCAACCCTGCTCTGAGAAGGGTTTCCAGGGTCCCTCCACCTCCGCCCCGAATCAAGATGGCTCAGGAACTCGCTTCGAGGTAAAAGACACCTCGCCGCTCAAACAGCCTTCGCCAAGAAGCCGATTCGGGCCTCCAGCTCCGCCGCACCCAACGCAGGGGAAAAATTGTACAAATTCCTTAATTTCCCTTCCTGTTATGCCCGACTTCCTTTTTCGGGGATCCAGGTTTTCTATGGCTTGAGATCAGTTTGGTGAGTTTAGTATAGGAAAATTTTATCTCTTGCCATATCCTCTTTTCTGTATATATATTATTAAGTATAATTTATGTGGATCGTTTTAGAAAAGAAGTCTGTGTTGAAAATCATCGATAGGTTGCCTGCCGATGTGGTGTTAAAATATGAGGCATGGAAACGCATTGTTGAATTGGAAGGGCCAGCTGGTCTTCGTCAAATCAAAGGGTTTCATGATGAAGCACTGAAGGGAGACTGGAAGGGGTTTCGCTCTTCCCGGTTGGGTAGGAAATGGCGGGTTATTTATGTTATTGCGAAAGAACAATTTGAAGTTTTTGTAGTTGAAGTAAATCCTCATGACTATTAACTAAGATAGGTGAACAAATGAAGGTAAACAAGAAAGATTTTGTCCGGGCTAAGGTGAATCGTAAGATTTCTCCTGGTGAGATGCTTAAAACACTCAGAGAATTACAGGAATTGACTCAAAAGGACTTAGCTGACCAAACTGGCATTTCCCAATCCAACATCTCCGCAATGGAAAATAATGTCAGTCAAATAGGTCGAGACAGGGCATTAGCCCTAGCCAAAGTGCTGAAAGTACATCCTGCCGTTATTCTGTTTCCAGACTTTGATATTGCCCACGTCGCGTAGGTGAGGGATTATATGCTAGGTTTCGTCCCCGCGCGACGAAGTTCTTTTGTTTCGGCAAAAGGACCTCGTCATGCAGGGGCGAAACCCTGCTATAAAAATAAACCTGTATTCCCAAAAAAATGTCGGGAACGACGGTTAGGAACACTTTCAGGCCGTATCCAGTTCGGTCGAATCCCGACATAAAATCATTGAGAACGGATGTTTCTGTTGAGCCCCCCACCCCCCTTTGCTAGAATGACCTTGTTGTGTATTCCTAAATAATTCAGGAGGTTTCGAACGTCTCACGTGCGGAAAGTTAAACTTCGCGAAGGTGTGGATCTGGCTAATCTCTATGGGCCGCGGGATATGCATCTGCGGTTAATTGAGGATGGCCTGCGGGTTCGGGTATCGGCCAGGGGTGATGAAGTTACGCTCGAAGGCTTGCCGGAGGCGGTCGGTCGTGCCGAGCATCTGTTATGTGAGTTGGCGGAACGCACAATCGGTCGGCGTCAATTAAAGTCCGAAGATATTACGCGGGCGCTTCGTGCAACCGAAGAGGATTCCTCATCCAAGCCTGACTTTCCCAACCCTGCCCCTCTCTTTACGCCTAAAGGGTCCGTGGTTCCCAAGACCCCTTCTCAGCATGTGTATGTGGAGGCCATTCAAAAACATGATTTGGTCATCGGAATTGGTCCGGCTGGAACCGGCAAGACGTATTTAGCCATGGCCATGGCATTGGGCGCATTGATGCGGAAAGAAGTGTGTCGGATTGTGCTGGCGCGACCGGCGGTTGAAGCTGGGGAGCGATTGGGGTTTTTGCCTGGTGATATGTTTGCCAAGGTACATCCCTATTTACGCCCGCTGTATGACGCTTTGTATGGCATGATGGAGATGGATCGGGCTAATCGCCTGATTGAGCGGGGGGATATTGAGATGGCCCCTTTGGCATTCATGCGGGGACGCACACTCAATGATGCCTTCGTGATTTTAGATGAAGCGCAAAATGCCACAGCAGAACAAATGAAAATGTTTTTGACGCGCCTTGGATTTAATTCAAAAGCCGTGATTACTGGTGATATTACCCAAGTAGATTTGCCACCGGATCGGACCTCGGGATTAATCCAGGTCACCGAAATTCTCCGGGCGGTGGAGGGTATAAAATTTGTGTATTTTCATGAACGCGATATCGTGCGGCATCGGTTAGTGCAGGATATTATTAAAGCCTATAATCAATATGGAAATGGGGCTGGGGATAGTCAGACACGATCCGACGGTCCGAAGTAATCGTCTTTTCCTTCCTCACTGTTCGCGACCATTTTCTCAACAGCCTTTCAATCACTGACTTGCAGAATGGTGGGTCCCATGCCAGTCTTCGTTCATAGCCAAGTGCGTCGAGTTGTGATTCAAACGGCTGTTGTAAGTCGAGTGGTTCAGAAGCTACTTACCCTGTTAGGGGAGACGGCCTCCGAAGTGAGTATCGATTTTGTGGGAGATGCCCGCATGCGACATTTGAATCGTGCATATCGGCGAAAAGACAGAACAACGGATGTTCTCGCGTTTGCGAGTCGAGAGGCGGGTGGTCCTCATTCCCCAATGCTTGGGGATGTCGTGGTGTCAGTCCCGGCGGCTATGCGTCAGGCCAAAGAATTGGGTCACGCATTAAATCAAGAGCTGGCTCGTTTGTTAATTCATGGTTTATTGCATTTAGTGGGCTATGACCATGAACTTGGAGCCAAGGAAGCGCAACGGATGCGACGCAAAGAAGAGAAACTTTTTGCCGCCCTCAAACCCTTACCGAAATTGGTGACTTGTTAATGGGGTGGATTGATCGTCTCAAAGAAGGGTTGACGAAAACCCGGAAGAACGTTCATCGGTCGATGCTTGAGTTGGTCGGCCAGGGCCATGATCCGGCCGTATTAGAGGATGTTGAAGCCTCGCTGTTGGGAGCCGATGTTGGGGTGCGGGCCGTCGATCGGTTGATGACCCGTCTACGGGATGAAGTGGGAAGTGATCCCATTCAGACTTTAAAAGATACCTTGGTGGAAATTCTGAATCCGGCTCAATCCGATTCCTTGGAAACAGTGATTCGTTCAGGGCCCAAGCCGTTTGTCATTTTGGCGGTTGGCGTGAATGGGGTCGGGAAAACCACGAGTATGGCCAAACTGGCGAGTCGATTGAAGCGTCAAGGATTAACACCCTTACTGGTGGCCGCTGATACGTTTCGCGCTGCAGCGACGGAGCAATTGGAAATCTGGGGCACGCGGATTGGCGTGGATGTGATTAAACATCGGCAAGGCGCCGATCCTTCTGCCGTTGTCTTTGATGGGCTCGCGGCGGCCAAGGCTCGTGGGGTAGATGTTGTGTTAATCGATACGGCCGGTCGGTTGCATACCAAAGTGAATTTAATGGATGAGCTAAAAAAGATGAAGCGGGTGCTTGATCGCGAAATGCCCGGGGCCCCGCATGAAGTGCTGCTCACCTTGGATGGAACAATTGGACAAAACGCCCTTGCGCAAGCGAAACAATTTCATGAAGCCGTAGGTGTCACGGGCTTGGCGTTGACCAAGCTCGATGGTACGTCCAAGGGCGGAGTCGTGGTTGCCATTGCCGAAGAATTGGCAATCCCTGTGCGTCTCATTGGCGTCGGCGAACAGGAAGAAGATTTGCAAGATTTTCATGCTCGAGAGTTTGCGGACGCCCTGCTTGGAGTTCAAGCCTAAATGAGCCGATTGATTGTGGCAGTGGCCTGTAGTGTACTGATATGGCTAGGTCTTGGTGTATCGAGTGCCGCTGCCGAGTTGATAATTCAACATCATGAATTAGTAGTAGAGCTGAATCCAACGAATCATACGATTACGGGCCAGGACACCATTCAATTGGTTGGAGTGCCCGGTGATCATCCGGTTGTTCATTTGAATTTGCATCCGGATCTGGAAATTCAAGAGGTGTTGGTGGGTGGGAAGGCCTTAGATTTCTGGGAAGAAGCTCTTCAAGCTTCCAAGAACGGTCCAGGTGTCGAACCCTCTATGGTGACGCGAACAGTTGAAATTCCTATTCCTTCTCTCTCTGATACTCAAAAGAGAATATCTCTAAAAATATCATATCGTGGAGAAATTAATGATCCCCCTCGTGCTGCGCCCGGTTTGCGTTTTGTGCGACCCGATAAAACCAACGGACATATTGGTGAGGAGGGCGTGTATCTCACGTCTGAAACTTCTTGGTATCCGGACATTCTTGGATCGCTGGCGACTTTTCATGTCACAATCACTCTCCCTAAAGAGTGGAGGGCTGTCACCCATGGCCGTGAAACGTCGTATGTCGTTGAAGGGGATGCCTCAACCGCTGAATGGCATATTGAGGCGAACACTGAAGCCTTAACATTGGCGGCCAATCGATTTGTGAAACATCAACGGCTATGGCAAGGCATTGAACTGTCAACCTATTTGTTGGAGGAGAATGGTCATTTAGCTGAGCAGTATTTAGAGGCCAGCGCTGGGTACCTGGCATTCTACTCTGAGATGTTAGGACCATATCCCTTTCCTAAATTTTCCGTGGTGGAAAATTTTTTCCCAAGCGGGCTAGGTCTGCCCTCGTTTACATTATTGGGGAGCGGCGTGATAAGGCGCGGGTATACGCAGCCCTATTCACTGGGTCATGAAGTAGTGCATTCCTGGCTGGGGAATTCCGTGTTGAACCAATTTGAAACGGGTAATTGGGTGGAAGGCCTGACCACCTATCTCTCGAATTACTATTACGAGGAACGTTTCGAGGGCCCTGAAACTGCTGTGGCGCATCGCCAGAGGATGATGGTGGAGTATAGTTTGTACAGCTCACCGAAAAATGATTATCCGGTAGTGAAATTTCACCACAAGGAAAATCGCTTGGATAATGCTATTGGGTACCAGAAGACCGCGATGGTGTTTCATATGTTGCGACGGCGGATTGGTGACTATGCCTTTTTTCGAGGGGTTCGTCAGTTGGTGGCGGATTATACCGGTCGCTATGCCGGGTGGAATCAAGTGCAACGCCAGTTCGAATTGGCTGCAAGAGAAGATCTTTCATGGTTTTTTACCCAATGGGTTGAACGGCCTGGGGCTCCGAAACTGGCGATTCGAGAGGCACAGATCGAACCTGGAGATGGATCGGGGTTTTGGATTCGTCTTCGAGTCTCTCAGGGAAAAGAGCGGTTCCGCTTGCAAGTACCAGTTGTCATTCAATTGGGTCAGGGTAAAGATTTTCGTGTGCTCCTTGACCTTCGAGAGAAGGAGCAACTGATGTCGGTATGGGTGCCAGCCAAACCAGTCCGCCTCACGCTTGACCCAGAATTTCAAGCCTTTCGTCGTTTGGCAAGAAACCAAATTCCTCCCATGCTGAACCTTTGGGCCACGGATGAGCATCGAGCCGTGTCTTCCCCGCCATCTGAAGCGGATCAAGAAGCGTATCGAGCTGCCCTTGATCGCATTCACTCTCAAGAGGAGGAAGTCGTGTGGTTAAAAACGGGGGCTCGGTTTAAAAATTCGCAATCAGTGTTGGCATTTGGCGGGCCTGAGCAGAATGCAACGACGGCCGAGGTGATTGGCTGGTGTGGTTCGCGCATAAAAGTGGACGGACAGGGGGTTACGATTGAGGGCACAACCTATTCCGGAGAACAGACGGCGATACTGGTGAGCTGTGCGAACCCCAAACAGCCTTCTCATGTTGGGACGGCGTTTTTTGGGTTATCCCCAGGGGCCGTTAGGCATGTGGCCCGGCTTCTCTTTTTTTATGGATGGGATAGTTATTTGGTGTATCAACATGGAAAAGTGGTGGCCCGCGGTTCATTTGCTCCTCAGGTCAAAGAGTTTACCGTGAAATTGCAAGCTGCCTAAGGAGAATGTGGCATATGAAAAAAGCGAAAATCGCTGTCGGAGTGGTCGCGTTAGGTGTGGTGAGCTTAGGTTCGTGGGCCTATGAAAGCGGGGCAGGGGAATCACCGGTAGTTGAATCCGCTGCCCCTTCGGGAACCGAACGCCACTTGGCAAATATTCGACAACTGACTCATGGTGGGAAAAATGCGGAGGCGTATTTTTCGTTCGATGGGGACCGTTTAATTTTTCAGTCGACGAAAGATCCGGCAAGTCAAACTCTCCAAGACTGTTATCAAATGTATGTTATGGATCTAAACGGGAAACACACGTATCGGGTGAGCACGGGGTATGGCAGCACCACCTGTGGCTATTTTTTCCCCGGAGGTCGACGGGTGCTTTTTTCATCCACACATGCAGCGGATTTGAAATGCCCCCCTAAGCCTGAGCGTACGGCGAAGTATCGGTGGGCGCTGGACGACTATGATATTTATTCGTCCCGACTTGATGGGCGGGAAATGCAACGTATGACGATGACCCCGGGATATGATGCCGAGGCGACGATTTCGCCTGATGGACGCTCTATTGTGTTTACTTCGGTCAGAGATGGCGATATCGATCTCTATTCCATGAAGACAGATGGTACGGGTGTGAAGCGTTTGACTACCGAAGTGGGTTATGATGGCGGGGCCTTCTTTTCCCCGGATAGCAAGCGAATTGTGTACCGGGCTCAGCATCCTCAAACTCCAGAAGAGCTTCAAGCCTACAAAGACCTGTTGGCTAAAAATTTGGTAGAGCCTGGCAATCTTGAAATTTTCATCATGAATGCGGACGGGTCAGATAAGCGGCAAATTACCTCGAATGGCGCATCAAATTTTGCCCCCTATTTTCATTTTGATGGGCACCGCATTATTTTTTCTTCAAATTTGTCGAATCCTCCAGATGCCAAGGGGCGGCCATCGTTTCAATTGCATCTTGTGAATGAAGATGGCACTGGCACGGAACAGATCACCTTCATCGGCCATTTTAACAGCTTTCCCATGTTCTCTCCCGATGGGAAAAAACTCGCCTGGGTATCGGATCGCAACACCAAGGCCCGCGGTGAATTTAACGTCTTCCTTGCGGACTGGGTTCCGTAAGGAAGGACAGCTTTTTACCTCTTTGTGTTCTGATGTTCCCATGAGGGTATATTGAGTCGATTCAAACCCTTCGTCATTGTTTTTCTTTCCTGCCTGGTTTTTTTTCTGTCCCTCTATGCCGTGTCTCAGCTGGATTATCGAGCAATTTTGTTTGTGCGCTCGTTAAATGAGCCAGTCATCGTCGAATTAGGAAATCTGGGGAATCGTCTTGGGGATGGCGTCACGTTGGTCCTGCTGAGCCTAGGCTTTTTTCTTGTGGGATACGTGTGGAAAAAGGACGCGTTTCGCCAAACTGGTATCGATAGCCTGGTGGCCCATGCCTTAGCTGGCATTGCGGTGCAAATTCCTAAGCACCTGATTGGACGTCCCCGACCTCGATTTGCGCACCAAGATGCATTTGACTATGGACCGTCGTTTCAAGGCGGTCTCGATGCGTTTCCTTCGGGGCATTCCGCGGCATCCTTTGCCGTGGCCGCGGTATTGGCCCGGTACTTTCCTCAGATGTCCTGGCTCTGGTACGGCGCGGCTTTCTTTGTAGCCTTGAGTCGCTTTCTGCGGGGTTCTCACTTCCCGACAGACGTGCTCGCTGGTGCAGCACTTGGATATTTGGTCGGATACGTTTGCGCACGACCTTATAAGGAATGGCGACAGTCGTTGTGCCAGGCGCTTCCGCCGGGATTGCCTCTCCTGGTTGGCGGGCTTGCTCTTTTCTGGATTACCTTCCGTCAGCCTCTTTCCGGAGGATTGGCGGTAGCGATGGATTGGGTCGGCCTGCTAATGCTGTTTGGTGGGATTGCGGCGCGCTGGAATTTTGTCTGGAAAAATCTTTATGCGCCAGTATCCTCACAAGGTATCATGTTTCAAGGTTCGTTATGTATTGGATTGGGATTGGCGTTGACCACGCACTCTCTCTTGGTAGTGCTGTTGGCTGGCTTTGCCAGTGTGGTGTGGTGGATTCAGTTTTTTGGGGAAGAAGAAACCCTTGATCAACCTTCGATGGCCCGAGAAATTTTCCTGGGTGTGTTTCTGGTTGGGGCGATGATTACTTTGCGAGGGCTCAACGGCCTAATTCCCTTGCAATAGGGGAAACGTGAACCGTAAATCGGGATGCGTAATCCGTGAATCCCAAAGTAATCTTTTAATTAATCGATCCTTTTGTGACCTGCCTACCTTGTTTCCTCCGCTTCAGACGTAACGTCTTACGTTTTACAACATTTAATGAATCAATGCTTCACTCGAGAGCAGAATCCAACCATAGCGTTGCAGCACTGGGGTAAATTGAGAAACCGGATGGGGGAGTCGGGGGTGGTGATTGGATTGGAGAATTACCATCAGGCGGCCCTTTTTTTCTAAATGCGGTTGAAACAGTTCATCCTCCCCAGGACTTATGAAGTGGACCTTGCGTTTTGAGTAAAACACTAAGGATGGACGTTTTCGTCCAAATTGAATGAGCGTATCTTCTGGTCCAAGATTGAGCCCGGCGATGGTGGCCAACTCTTGGGGAGGATTAATGAAATATTTACCATAGTGAGGCAAGGCAAAGGCGACGATCATAAGGAGCATTATTCCTATGGCACTGGAAAGAAACCAAAATGCATTCGGTCGTTTCGTGTCGTGCCCTACCAAATGACGAAAGATGACCACGGTAAGAAAGACTCCTGCGCCTAAGACCAGTGGCGTATATCCCACTCCGACTTTTTCAGCCACCGGAAATTCCTGGGCGATTTTGGATTGAAAGGTTTCGTAAATCGCCGGGAGCGAGACCAAGGCAATGCTGAGCAGGTAGCCCGTGCCTAGGATAATGCGAACGGAAAGTTTGAGCCCGGAAGGGGATTCTTCTGTGAGACAACGGGACCACAATACGGCGACCATCAATGAAGCCGCCGGAAAAAGCGGTAGAATATAATGAGGGAGTCGCGTTGCTGAAATGGTAAAAAATATTAAAACGCCAATGATCCAGAGCGCCGCAAACAATAGCAGGCCATCTTCTCCTTTGGCGAGTTTCTGTCCCGATCGGAATAATTTCCAGTCCTTCAGCGATTGATAGAGCGCCACAGGAAGAAAACCACTCCAGGGGAAAAATCCCACCAATAACACGGGGAAGTAAAATAGCAAGGTTCCGCCATGGCCTTCCATGGGATTTGCGAAACGTCCCGTCGTGTTCGCATGAGCGGCAGCGGCGTAGTCTGCGCCGTGGATTACAAACATGGCGATGTACCAGGGCGTCGCGATCATGAGAAACAGCACCCAGCCGACAATGGGGTGGCCTTGGGAAAAATAGGACTTCCACTGACGGGTCAGCGTGAGATAGGGGATGACGGCAAGCAAGGGGATAATGAGGCCAACCGGGCCTTTCGCGAGCATCGCCATGGCCATGCCAATGTAAAACAGCCAGAGAAAATGGCGTTGGCGACCTTCGCCATGAAAGCCCAGCCAAAAACTATATGTGCTCAAGGTTGTAAAAAATACGAGTTCGGGGTCGGTCATGACCATGCGATGCAGACCGACGAATTCTGCATTCAGCAAAAGAATGAATGATCCGCAAAGGGCAATGGTCGATCCTAATACTCGATTCAGAAACCAATACTGGAGAAAAAGTAAGCCGAGTCCGAATAGGGCCGATGGCAAGCGCGCAGTAAATTCATTGATGCCGAGCAAGGCATAGGTGCTACTGATGACCCAATACACAAACGCTGGTTTAGCATACCGGGGCTCGTAATTGAGGGTAGGAGAAATCCAATCTCCAGTTTCGAGCATTTCGCGTGCGGCTTCGGCATTGCTGCCTTCGTCGCGGTCGGTGAGGCCGATGTCGCCAAGCCCGATCAATAAAAGCAAGACTCCGAAGATGAGAAGAAAAACAACATGGAGCGTTTGTGTGGAAAACGGGAGGGAATGGGATTCGGTTGGAGTGGGGTGATCAACCACTGGCGATTCGCTTTCCTTTGCCATGAATCAACATCAAATTGCGAAGGTACACAAAGGACCCGATGCCCTGCCCGACCATAAATACCGGATCGCGGCGATGGACAGCATAGGCAAAGACAATGAGGCCGCCTATGAGACTCATGTACCAAAAGGCTAACGGCATTTGGCTTTCGGCTTTACGCTCGGAAGAAATCCATTGGATAATCCATCGAGAAAAGAACAGGCTTTGCCCGAAAAATCCAATACCAAGCCAAACGGTTTCCACAAAGGTCAATCCGGCAAAGTAGGCGTTGATATCAGAGAGAAATTCGCTCATTCCTTGAATCCTAATCAGTACACAAAAAGAAGAAGGCGGTAGATGTACCTCACTCGGGAGTGGTTTGTCGAGGAACGAATGGGATTGAGGCCGAAGAGGTCATTGAAGTTGTGAGGGCGGAGGGTCGGCGGATTTTGTCTGGTGGTTCACAATTTCATAACGAAAACACCGTTTTTGCATCCATCGGACAGCGATGAGATCGTACAGACCGGCAAAGAGGCGATTGCCAATGCCGTATTTGGATGTTCCATGGGCTCGCGGAAAATGTTGCACCGGAACTTCGGTAACAGAAAAACCATACATTTTGGCGAGTGCAGGAAAGAATCGATGCATGTTGTGAAAAAGAGCAATGCGCTTAATCACGGATTGTCGAAATATTTTTAGGGAGCACCCGGTGTCATGAATGCCATCATGGATGACGGCGTTTCGAATCAAATAGGCGGTCCGTGAAGAAATTTGTCGAATGAGATTGTCCAGTCGTTTTTGGCGCCGGCCACAGACCAGATCGTAATCTTTGGTGAGGGGCAGGAGCTTGGTAAGGTCTGCTGGATCGTATTGAAGATCTCCATCCAACGTGGCAATCAGTTCGCCCTTGGCATGGCGAAATCCTGCATCGAACGCAGCTGTTTGCCCGTGATTTCGATCGAGATGCAAGACCCGTACTTCTGGGGTCTGTTGGCTGATTTCATCTAATAATACCGAACTCCCGTCCGTGCTCCCATCGTCGATATAGACAATTTCAAAAGGGGCGCTCTGCGACTGCTCCAGTTCTCCTAATACTTTTGTGAGTTGATTGGTTAAGGGATGGAGGTTGTCCCGTTCATCTTTAATGGGAATGACGATAGAGATCCAGGGTGGAGGGGATGTCATGAGCGGCTGGTATCTTTCAATGGCAAGTCGGGATTGTTTCTTTAAGAATGAAACGTTCGGAAATGTGTTTGCGCTGGGAGGAAATCTATTTGATCAATTAGTTGAAGTATTCTACTCAAATTGCAAAAGAAGGGTCAATTAAGGTGTATTAAGGATATAACTAAGAATTCTGGGTGACACGGAATCGCATAGTGCCCATTTTTGTGACCGCATTGGCTTCATATCCCACATAAATATCAATGCGATATTGCCCGGCTTTCCATCCAGTTTCTGGGGGAGGGAAAAATTTAAGATACCCGCTCTCATCTTCCAATGACAGGTACACTACATCTTCATCGAGCATTTCTTCATTGGGCCACTCCGCAATCGTATCAGGAAACATCTGCCCAATGACTTGATATGCCGCGAAATGCTTGAACACACGAAAGACGACATAGACTGCTGGAGAATTGATGGAAAATTCTTCCGTGGGCCTAACGGGGTAATAGAGATTTCCACGACGAAATTCTAGGTCTTCATCAAAATCCTCTGCCAGCGTGATATCTAAAAACAATCCTTCGGGTTTTTGGTCCAAGGATGGCTGATTTTTGGAATCCGAATCTTCGTGCTTTTTATAATAGGGCAGTGGTGTGGGAAGGGTTTCAGTTGGGTTGGAAGGGAGAGTCTCGAATTCAGAAAACCCATGTCGCGTTTCTTTTGGATCGAAGGGTGCCGGCAATTGGGGCGCCACGGTGTTTTGTTCCTGGGTCTGGGCTAAACCTGGTTTGATCACAAGGGGAGTGAGACTGAATATTATGAATAGAAAACTAATCAGCCTTTGGTGGCCAGGAGGAAATATAAAATAGGCGCGGAAAGATTTTTTGTTCAAGGGGTTCATGAAGTGTAGGTAAATGCAGAACCTAAATTCGAGAAAATGTTCACGGACCATCCTCTCTACCCAGCATGCTTTCATTCTGTCAAGAGGAAGTCACTTGCTTGCGGGCCCAAAAACCGGTTTGTTAGAATCCGGTCCCCTTGACCTGATTGTTCATAACTAGACTTCTCCGAGGTGTATTATATGGCAGCTGAAGCAGCCGCAACCGATGATGCTCTTCCCCAACTTCTAGGCGATTTTTCGCCTGTTGATGTGTGGCAAGTTCACATGAATCAGTTGTTCTATGCTCTACGGGGTGGGCAGCTTCGTGATCTCTATCAAACCTTTGCCGCTGCCGATTACCGTTTGGGCTTTGCCCTCGCGGCGGATTATGTGGCGCGGGTGCAACAACGCGAGAAATCCAATCCTTCGGCAGCTTCCCGGGCTCTCATCATTATGGAGTGGGGAGCTGGCAATGGAAATCTGGCGGCCTGCTTTTTAGACCATGTCCAGGCCTTGGATGCTGCAGGTACTTTGTATCCTCGTGTCGAATATATTCTCGTCGATTCATCGGAGGTGGTACTCGAAAGCGCCAAAGCCAACCCCGATTTGTCCAAACATCAAGCGAAAATTAGGTTTGAGCAAGCGCAAGTGCCAGATTTGAAGGCCTTTGCCGATGGGTCGCTGGACCGAATTATTTGTAATGAATTTTGGAATGAATCTCCCACCAAGTTGTTATTACGAAAAGCCGGGGACATCATGGAGGAGCATGTACGTCCCAATCTGAAAGAAACGCGGTTAAAAGATTTTCCCGATTGGCCCGGGTTTATTCATGCATTCGAAAACATTGATGTGCCAACGCTCAAAGGGTTGCCAGTTTTTTTGGAAGACATTGTTTGGGAGAGGGAATATCACAAAATCGAAGCCAAAGACGTGCCGTTTCGTCGTCTCATCACCGATTTTTTAAAGGGAATTGATGAAGAAGTTTTAGTGCCCGCCAATATTGGTGCGGCATTATCGCTGAACGAAGCGAAACGGCTCTTGGCGTCCGATGCGATAGGGCTAAGTGCCTTCGACGCAGGGACCGCAGATCTCTCTGTATTAAATGATCCTGAAAAGCCGTGCTATAACCTCCTTGGTGGGCAATTTAGCTTCATGGTGAATTTTGCCCTCCTTGAAGATGTGGCCAATCAGGTAGGTGGTGGAAAGGTCAACATCGAGGCGCAAAAAGAATTTGTCGGGAGGAATCTTCGAACCAATGTGATGAGTTTGATGGATGTCCTGGCCTCACACCCGCGGTTGCCGGAAGGCGATCAATGGGAGGTAGATCGGTTTATCTTGAAAACGATTGGGGCGATTAACAGTGCCTACCAGAGTCCCTATGAGCGGAAAATCGAATTTCCGATTCCACCGAGTTTGTCCGAGGGACATCGAAAAGAGCTCCAACAACTTCTCGACAGTTTTCAATCAACAGGCGTGCCGGATACCATTGCGTATTTAACGGAAGAAGAAGTGATGGGGGTAGCAGGAAAATTAGAAGAGTTAGGTTATGATCGGGAGACTCTGCGGGCCGTTCTCAAGGCTCCGGCGCAACCCGTAGATTATTTCCATTTCTTTTTTGTCCCAACGGCATAATAAGGAACACGAAGGGTTAAAAAGGTTTGGTTGTTTTGAACGAACCCTTGTAGCTGCCCCATCTCATGGCACTTCGATTGAGAACGTCATTGGCGGGATTGATAAGTAGGTAGTTAGTTTAGCAGAGGCAGCACGAGATGCTGCAGCTACATTACAAGATTATTTGAATAAAAAGCGTACTATCACCTAGGTCAATTTAGCTTGAACTGGAAGAATTAAGTTTCGGGACACAAAAAGTAGGGATGTTTTGAATATCCGTTGATAAATTTTTCTTTCTGTTTTGTGAATTTTTTGTAGATTTCTTGAAATTGAAC
Source organism: Candidatus Nitronereus thalassa (assembly GCF_032191465.1). NCBI lineage: Bacteria > Pseudomonadati > Nitrospirota > Nitrospiria > Nitrospirales > Nitrospiraceae > Candidatus Nitronereus > Candidatus Nitronereus thalassa. Next base: position 3,044,431 of record NZ_JAQOUE010000001.1, read on the forward strand.
GAGTATACTGCGCCCGTTTGGTATGGTGCCAATTTGGCGCGTAAGTAAAGTATTACCACGAATGAGGCTGTGAATGATTGGTTCGTTTGGTTGGATGGAACTCCTTCTCATTTTGTTTATCGTGCTCATTATTTTTGGGGCGGGTAAAATTCCGCAACTTGGAGAAGGATTAGGAAAAGCCATCAAAGGGTTCAAGAAATCTGTGAATGAACCAGACGCCATGGATGTCACGCCGCAACCTGGGCAAGAAGGTTTTGAGCAGGGGGCTCCTATGTCTACCCAACAGGTTGCCGACCAAACTGCGGAGCAAGCAAACGTGCCACCTCCTCAGCCTGCGCAACCTGCGCAACAGCCACCAGCGGCGGAACCTCAGGAAACCAGGCAAGGGTAAGACGACCGCCATCAATAGTGAAAGCAGGATTTCTTACGGGAGAAATAGGGCGTGGAGGGAAATGTCCAGCAAACACGGTCCTCTCGATACACGGCAAACATTCAACAATTAGTGGGTGAGACATATGTTTGGGCTTGGGGCAATGGAAATCTTGATCATTTTGGTCATTGCGTTTCTATTGTTCGGTCCCAAAGAACTTCCTGAAATTGGGAAGCAAGTTGGAAAGGCCGTCAAAGGATTCAAAGAGACGGCTGATGATCTTCGGCAGTCGGTTGAACCAGAGATCAACATGATTCAGCAAGAAGTGAAAATGGTTGAGCAAGATTTTGAGTCCTCAATTAAAGAGGCAGAGGAAACCGTCAAAGGCGCGGGAGATTCGGCAACATCAGGAATCAACGACGGACCAAAAATGGGGTAAAGGTTGTTGTTTGTAGCGGCAGCATCTAACGCTGCCAAAATTAGAACATTAAATCGCATTTATCGTAGAGAAAATTCATCAATAAATAGTGAAATGTTGTGTTTTTCACACAGTAATTGTGAATTTAGAAAGAATAGAAAAAATTAAACAATAATACAATCAAAGGGTTGCAATAAAAAACAATTTGGCATAAATTTGGCATTAAGAATTGTCACTAGTGGGCATTATCTAGGATGTTTTACCCGAGTGCCCTAAGGCAACCCATTTAAACCAAAGGAGGGAGGGGACACGAAAAAATTAGAAAGGCATTGCAGGAAAATGGATGTTTTCCTAAAGATTTCAAAGTCCCGTGCCGAACGTGAAGGGACACTAAGGGAAAGAAAGTAAGTAGAATCAACCTTGATTGTCATTTATTAGCTGCAGTCAACACATTAAACATTGGGGTAGTAACGTTGAAAACCAACAACAATTTAGCGAAGAACTATCCCGCGGGGGAACTAACCTACAGGAGGAGTGCAATGAAAGGATTTAGCAACGGTCTCAAGTGGACCACGGCTGCTGTCTTGTTCGTATCGATGACAGCCGCTCCAGCTTTTGCCGCAAAAACCACACCGGCCACGGACAAAAAGACTGATGTCCCGGCCGTCCCACGTGCCATTCCGGATTTAATTCCGTATCACAAGTTCGATCCACCCACAAGCAAGATGTTCGACATCAACAACCTGAACATCACCGGGGATATTCGGGTACGCCCTGAGTTCAGGAATAATACCGCATTTGGTACGGGTGGTTCTATTGCGGTTGGGGCCAATCCGTCGAGTACCTCGCAAAACAATGATTTCTTTGTCCAGCAATGGGTTCGCCTTGGATTTCATTACACTATATCCCCGGATGTCGTATTTTTCTTTCAGCCCCAATATTCTAAAAACTGGGGAGATGCCTCTCCCGCGGCTGGTGCTGGGGACCCAAATGCTAGCAATGGTGAGGGTAACGACATTTTTGCGCGTCAAGCTTTCATGTTGATCCGAAACTTTGGTGTAAAAAATTTAACAGCCAAAATTGGTCGCCAATTAGTTGTATGGGGTAACCACCGCATGTTTGGTCATTTCGACTGGAACAATGTTGGTTGGGCCTTCGATGGTGCTTCATTGCACTATACCGTGAATCCAAACATTTCAGTCGAAACTGCGTGGTTGAGAGTGAGGGAAGGTGAGTGCGCTGGTTCCGGTGCCGGTTCTTGTACTGGTTCGGCTGTTACTACAGGAGGTGGTGTGCCTACCGGTAGTGGTACCGCTGGAGATGCCAACATCATTTTTGTTCGCGCTCCAATGAAGTTTGCAGGTGTGGTGTTGGAACCAACCTGGATTTGGCATGATAGTGGAACGGGTGGTGCTTTGTCAGGTGCCCGTCCGTCCAATCAATCTCGTCATACTATCGGTGGTCGGGTGACTACCACTCAAGCCATTTCGAAAGTCCGTGTCGATGTGACCGGTGAAGGGTACTACCAATTTGGAGAGATTGGCGCCCCTGGCTTAGCACGGTTACAAGACATTGAAGCTTATGCCCTGCATTTCGATGGAGGGATCACCCTTCCTGTGCCTATGCAACCGAGAATCGGTGGTGAATTTAACATCGCCTCAGGTTCTTCTGATGCAAATTCTTGTAGTACCGGTACTGGCACTGTGGCTAATGGTGGTTGTAATTCCGATTGGAGAGGTTTTGATCAATTGTTCCCGACGAACCATATTCACTTCGGGTACATGGACCGCATGGCCTGGAAGAATATGATTCATTTTGCGGCAGGCTTGCAGTTGCGACCGACTGCGGATAGCCACCTGGAAATCACCGGACACAAGTTCTATCTGAATGAAACCAATGACAACTGGTACCAGGCGACTCAGACTGTCTATATTACATCACCAGCCGGAAACCAAGAGGATGACCTTGGTAGTGAAATCGATGTGGTCTATACCATGTTCTTCACACCAGGAAACCATGTGGCTTGGCAAATTGGTGGTGGTGTGTTTTTCCCAGGTGACTTTATTGACGATAATCCCCAATCTGGATTTAACAATGTCGGGGTTGGCAATGAATCCTGGGGTTACACACAACTCTGGATTAACTGGTAATTTCATGTAAGGAGGGGATTTTAACTTCCTTCCCGTTATCCTAAATCCCCGCTGAGGTTAACCCCTCAGCGGGGGTTTTTTTTGTGGGATGTAACCGCATTCCCTCACATGGAACACGCCCTACCCATCATGCTACCAAGCGTTTACAAAAAAACTATGGCCTACTCCTGTAGCTGCGGCTTCTTCCTGTCCTGAGCCATGCCGAAGGGATGCCTCCTCTTATCCCCTTTAAAAACAATGGGCGCCGTAAGACGGCGCAGCTACAGAAAACTGGTTGTGGTATCTCGCTGTGCTTTCCCAATTACCAATAACAATGTATGACGCGTAGCGGCGTAGCTACAGAAGAATGTTTTGTAGCCGCAGCGTCTCACGCTGCCTCTTCCTGACAGCATTGGTTGTACGGGAAAGAAGAGGCACGATGAGATCGTGCGGCTACAAAAGAAAAAATTAACGTTGGTTGGGAGAAAAGAACCTTAGACTGAAGTGAGTTTTTTACGGGAACACAGGTGGGAAATTACTGTGCTAATGGGATTAACGCTTCTGGTGATTGTTTTGGTGGAGGTGATGTGATTTCGGACTTGGATTTCACATCATCAAGAAATTCTGCAAGGGTAATAGTTCCATTGCCATTGGCATCGGCTCTTCCTAAAAGACCAGCGAGAATCTCGGCTGGTCCGTCGTTTCGCCCCCGTGGATTGTGACGAATCTGAATGACCTTCGTTCCCTCCTGAGATGAGAGGGGAAGGCCACTTGCCCATTTAATGGGGATCGATCCATTGGGGCCAACGCTTCCAGCCTGGCGAAGTAGAGAGGTAACCGGAGTATCGAGGATGAGTAAGGTCAGGCGATTCTCCATTTTGCCTAACACTCGTTGGAGTGTTCTGAGAGAGATCAGACGCTTGGCAGAAGCGGTGGGAGATCCTTCAAAAGGGACAAGATACACTTCGCCAGTCGTGGGATGGCTAAGGGCTTGTCCGGAAAAATGAAAAATTAAAACGGAGTCTTTCCCTAAACGCTGGCGGCCCCAGGAAAGCAAGGCTTCTTCAATGTCTGTCCGGGTGGCATGAGATCCTTGAAGCACACGAATATTGTCATCGGAAAATAATCCCGTAGTTCGTAAGGTATCCTTCAAGCCTTGCAGTTGCCTCTTCTGAACTTTATACGCCTTTGGCCATTTTTCACGATACTGGTCCAACCCTATGAGGAGGGCCACATATTTATTGGATGAAGATTTTGGGGCAGGTGTAGTCGCGCCCTGTACCGGAGGGACTTGTCCGCCAGAAGGGTTAGCGGATTGAAGAGCGGTGACAATACGGTGTGACCCGACAATTGAGCCATTGCTGGGCTTTAACGTCACTATCAGTTCACCCTTAGTTTCTGAAATTTGAAAGGGCATTCGTCCGCGGATCTCGGTGGTTTTCGTTTCCCCAGATTGAAAGTCACCAAATAAAATTGGAGATGGCGTCAATTCTGAAAATGCTTTGAGGAGGGTAGGGCTTCCCTCGAGTTCAATATTGACTCCAGAAAGTGTTTGAGCTCCGGAGTTTGTCGCTTCAATTTGCAGGGCCAATGCTTCCCCACCTTCTAAAATAAGATTGTTATTCCCATCCTTGAGCATGGTGCGAAACTTCAAAGCGGGAAGGGTCTGTGTGCGAATGGAGTTTTGTCCCGGAGTAGTCGCCTGAGCCGTCACCGGTTGAGGTGCGTTCTGTCCCATAGCCTGTGGGACCACTGCCACCAGCTGTCTGGCCAATTCTCCAGCCCCTCTGCTGATTTCGTCGTCAAAAGACGATGTGACGCAGGACACGGAGGAGCTGGTAAGGGCAGGGGTCCAAAGTGACGCTTGCGCGCTGTAATTTAACGGCGTTTGAGCCACCTGGTTTCCAGTGGAGTCCATGAAAATCGCCAGCATCTGTAAGTTAACAAAAGCAATATAGGTGTCTTCCTGAGCCATTTTGGTGGCTGGCTGAAAAGATTGATTGATGAGTTGCAAGTGAATGGTCAAATCATTTTGTTGGGAGGCTTGCACCGCCTGTCCTGACCCTGAAAAGGCTGCAACAGAGGCAAACTTTTCCTTCCCGATGGCTAAGAAAGCTTGAGGAATGATTTCTCCCGAGTTGATGGTATAAGGCAATCCGCAGGCATCCACTTCCAAAGTTGCCTGGGTCACGCTGGGATCGAAGGCATAGGCCACAGAAATTTGGAGTGGGGGCTCGGCTTTTTCGCCAAACCCAATGTTGGGCATGTTGAGTTCAGGTATGGCCAGTTCGGGCATGTTTACGCTATTACAACCAAAAAGGGTGTAAATCGCCGTCAATCCTAGTATGGTTCTCAATACTACGGAGTGTCTACTCATGACGGTAACCTACCTGATGGATTCGGGCGATGCAACATCCGTTTATCTCACAACACAATCATCTTTTTTGATTAAAAATGTAGTTATCAGAAAGGAGAAAATGTGGTTGATTCTTGCCAAAATTCCGGCCTCCTAGGAGGTACCGTACCCTTTTAAGTACTGTATTGCAGAGTGTAAAAATTGCATACCCCTCTGGAGGTTTTAGTGATTACTTCCGGATTGAGTATGGGATCCTGAAAATAATTTCAAAAAACAGGCAACCAAAATCCTGTGAGGAACGACTTACCAGAAAAGGGAAGGAAGTGGCCCTCTTGACGGACCTGACCACTCCCCGCGAAGATATTTTATCACCTTAATGATGTTTTCGAAGAAAGGTGTCACAAAGGAGGTTCCCATGGGTATCTATCGCATGTTAACGGCAGCGGTTGTTTTGAGTATTTTCTCGGTGGGATGTTCCTCGACTTGGCCTCAGGCGCGTTTGGCCAATTTCCTTGGTCCTATTTCTTCTTCAACCGAGATCGCCAAGCAGGGAAAGGTCTCGACTGGACTTGTGGTCATCAATGATACTTCCGCGCCTCGTTCCGCACCGCAATTGTCGGAGGAGTCCCTTAAAGCCATAACACAACATGTGCAAGCTCGGTTGTCGAAGGAAGTGTTTTTGAACTTAGTCGCATTAGATGTTCCCAACCCAACAGCACTACCAGGGGACATGGCATCCTTCCTTCGCCATGCACAAGAGCATCAGATGGAATACCTTGTTCTGGCTGTGGTGTCCAGTTCGGAAATAGAAGTCCCGGACCGATTGCCATTACAAGGTGCCCTCGTTGGTGGAATCGGACGAGGGTTGTTGAATGGATATCGAGCGGAAAATTACGCCTTGGCGGAGTTGGCACTACTCGACGTCAAGACTGGTCAGGGACTGATGTTCGCTGATGGCCAATCCTGGGCCTCTCTAGAACGATTGGCTGTTCCGCTCAAATCAAATGTGTATCCTGTCGTTCGGCGCAATCTGGAAGTCCCACCCATTTACCCGACGAGTGAAGAGGTCGCTCATGACGTGATGCGGGCGGTGGCAAGCAGCGAGGCCATCGATCAAGCCGTCATGCATTTTCGAGAGTCGTGGAAGCAAACCAAAAGCTAGATTCTCTTGGAAGGGAGAAGGGCCATGGATCGAAAAGTTATTCTGTTAGGATTTTTGGCATTGCTCGTGAGCATGGTCTTGGTCTCTGGATGCCAAACCAAATCTTTACGATTGCCAGCCTATGTGGGCCAGATTGAAGGGTTCGGAGAGGCTGATGGACATCGTCCCCAGTCCCTGCCAACTGCGATGCATCGAGTCGGTGTCATGATCATCACCGATTCGTCATTCCCCCGTGCTGCCCCGGCCTTGAGCCCTGATATGCTGGCGATTTTAGAAAATCGGCTGGTCAAAAAAATGGATGAATACTTTTCGATCCCGGTCACGCGTATGCGGACTGAGACTCCGATTCAACCAACAGGAGCGACGCGTCCATTTACTGAATTGGCGAAAACTCACCAGCTCGATTTTTTGTTATTGGCCGTGCTGTCCAGCACGGAGGTGGAAAGTCATATTGAAATTGGAGAGGAAACCATGATGACGCGGATGTCGGGTGTGGAAATTGAGAACGGGGCACAAGCTGAACTGGCTCTCCTCCATACGGATTCTGAAAAAATCTCTCTCCATGCCGTTGGGGAAGGATCAGAAAGCATGGAACAACTCGCAGCGCCTATTGGCGGGGATTACCCAAGAAAAGAAGATGCGAAAGATATTTTACGGGCGAACGCTGCCGAAAAAGCCCTGGATCAGGCTCTGCTTTCGATGCAACGGCAGTGGGGACGAAGTTTAGTGACCGGGAAAATATAGGGCTCTTCCGGAAATTGCGCAGGATATCAACTTACCTTCATTGAACATTGGCGAGAAGGCCTGATGAGGGATGGCGCATGATTCCTGGGGTGTAGCTGCGCCATCTCATGGCGCCTCTGACACGCATGGGAGGCAGCATGAGATGCTGCGGCTACAAAATCACGGTTGTTCATGAACCGGTATTCGCCTTTCCGCCCATATTCAATGGTGATCACAACGGCCACCATCTGATGCTCTTACGATTTCATGATGAGCGAAAATTATGAGGTCTTCAATTATCGAAAATTTTCGAATTGCAGGTCGAGGCCAAAATCCTGTTGTTTGAGAAAGGCGATGACGGCCTGCAGTTCGTCCTTGCTTTTACTTTGGACTCGAACCTGGTCGCCTTGAATTTGCGCCTGGGCTTTAAACTTTTTCTCTTTAATGCTTTTGGCAATTGCCTTGGCTTTGTCATCAGGGATGCCGCTTTGAATGGTAATGTGTTGCCGCACCGTCCCACCTAAAGCTTGCTCAATTTTTCCATAGTCCAAAGCTTTAAGGGAAACATTTCGTTTCACGCATTTGGCTTTCAAGATTTCTAGCACGGCTTTGAGTTTATAATCGTCATCCGAGACCACGTCCAAGACTTTTTCCTTCTCCTTCAGGGTCAATTCCGATTTTGTCCCTTTAAAATCGAACCGCTGTCCCAGTTCCTTTAAGGTCTGGTCAACGGCGTTTTTTACTTCCTGCATATCCACAGTGGAAACTACATCAAACGAAGAAGTATCTGCCATGGTTCTAGCTCCTTATGGGTCTATTAGAAAATTTTCCTCGCCGTGGTTGCAGCATCTTAGGCTTCCTCCCCTGTGTGCTAGAATTGGCATGAGATGATGCGGCTACAAAAAGATTTCTTATGTTGCATGAGTGAAAATCAGAGGGCTATGGAAAACCCTTTAAGATAAAAAGGGCGTTAACAGCAAGGCCCTGCCGGAATCCGAATGCCATCACCGTCAACAACCTCTGTGCTGGTATAGGGACGTTTCATAACGAGGTATCCATACCATTTTATCAAGCTCTCTGTCAGGACAATTAGCGCAAGGATGGCTACCAGGCCTACGAGGCCCGCATTCACATACATGGTGATGGCTTCCGCGGAGTCAGTCGCATTTGCCGCGCGGTCCCAAAAAATCCACCACAATTCATAACATCCAGTCAGGGTGATAAGGCCGACAAAGACCATAGGAATGGCCGTGACCCATAGGAAGCGCGCTTTCCCCATTTTGATTAACAATGTAGTGCCAATGCAGAGTGCCAGGGTTCCCAGGAGTTGATTCGCAGTACCGAACATGGGCCAGATCGTGGATATACTTCCAGTGGCAATCAGGTATCCCCAGGCTCCCACGACGAGGGCACTACAGGAAAGGACCCCAGGCCACCAATTGATTTGACGAAGCGGCTGGTATAGCCGTCCTCCCAATTCCTGCACGAGATACCGGGCGACTCGAGTGCCGGCATCGATCGTGGTTAATATAAATAAGGCTTCAAACAAGAGGGCAAATTGATACCAATAGGCCATCAGTCCAGCCATGCCGGGCAACGCAGAAAAAATCCAGGCCATGCCCACGGCCAACGAAACCGCACCACCGGGACGCCCACTCACATCGACTTCGACGAGTTGGGAGAGTTCCTGGATCTTGCTGATGGGGTATCCTAACGCCGCTAGAGCCTCGGCGGAGAGTCGTGTGTTGATGGCCAAATAATCACCGGGGATAAGGATACATGCGGAGATGAGGGCGATGACCCCAACAAAACTTTCTAAGAGCATGGCCCCATATCCCACCATGGCTTGGGATTCGCGAGCAATCATTTTTGGGGTGGTGCCTGAGGAAACCAAGGAATGAAATCCAGAAATGGCCCCGCAGGCAATCGTGATAAACAAGAATGGAAAAATGGGTCCAGGAATGATGGGCCCGCCTCCGTGAATGAATTCTGTTACCCTTGGCATCTGAATATCCGGAGCCATGAGAATGATGCCTACCGCCAGTAGGGCAATCACGCCGAGTTTCATAAAGGTAGAAAGATAATCTCTGGGAACGAGAAGCATCCACACGGGGAGTACCGATGCCAAAAACCCGTATCCCGCTAGGAGCCAGACTAACGTAGTTCGATCAAAACTAAACCAGTCGCCGATCGATGATTGAACAATACTCTTTCCAGCCACGATGGTGATGATCAGCAATACCAGGCCGATCATCGACATTTCTCCCACTTGTCCTGGGCGAATGTTGTGATGATAAAATCCCATCAAAAAGGCGATGGGGATGGTCATGGCAATGGTAAAGGTCCCCCATGGGTTGTGGAAAATGGCATTCACGACGGCGAGGCCGAGTCCAGCCAAGGCCACTACGACGATGAAGAGTACTGCGACGGCCGTGGCTGTGCCGGTGATCCATCCGATTTCTGCACGAGCAATTTCTGGCAACGACTGACCATTCCGACGAAGAGAACCTACAAGAATGACAAAATCCTGCACGGCACCTGCCAGGACAGCACCGATCACAATCCAGAGAAAACCGGGTAAGAATCCGAATTGTGCGGCGAGGACCGGGCCGAGCAGCGGTCCGGCGCCGGCAATCGCGGCGAAATGATGTCCAAAAAGCACGTATTTATTGGCAGGATAATAATTGGTGCCGTCGTTCAATCGAAAAGCGGGGGTGGTCCGTTGGTCATTCAGTTCCATGACCCGGTCTCTGAGAAACCTTCCATAAAATCGGTAGGCCAATATGTAAGAACATCCCGCGGCTGTAACCAACCATAATCCGTTGACTTTTTCCTCGGGGCGGAGGATTCCCGTGACGAAGGCCATTGCCACCGCACAAAGCAATGAAATGGCAATCCATACTATTGGGGCAAACAGGGCCATAGGGTGCCTATGCTAACGGGCGTCATGTCTGATGTAAAGTATTTGGCCAAACGAATAGTGCCGGGACGTTTGATCATGAGAAACGCCAAAGCCAAGGTTCGTGGCTGGTTCAATTTGAGCTTGTGGAGGCAGGGGCGGTTGGAGGATCAAACGGGGGCTTGCCGCATTTGGCGCGAATTGCATTCATTGCTTGGAACACTGTTGGCTGAGTCAGCAGTTTATGTTCCAACTTCCGTTTACCCGGGAAATCTAAGAGGGAAAGGCCAATGACCATCGTTAAAATTCCTTGACCAGGAAGCAGCAGCATGGCGAGACCGGCCATAAGAAAAATTATACCTACAGTGTTTTTTACAATCAGTCCCATAGTTCTCAAGAGGGGAGGGTATCCTTCCATCCAAAGATGTTCGAGGTCATGTTGAAAATAATTGGTCGGCAATCGGCTTAAAATGATTGGAATGGCCACGAGGGTCCCCACAAACATGATGGTGGACAAGATCCCAATTACAATGAGGGTTTCTTCTGAAATCACCGCCGTCAGGCTGGCGTAGGAACTTTGGAGGGTGGCAATCAACGAATCCATAAATGTGGTGGGAGAGATACCATGTTCATATCATGGGGCACAAATATTCTTGGGCGCTGGGGAAGAATCTTAGAGGGGAGGTTCGTAGTGTATTGCTGCCAAAGGAAGACAGCCATTGAAGGTCGGAGAGATGAAAGAGTAGGATTATGACCTCTCTGCATTAGGTAAACGGAGGTTGGAAATTCATGCCCAATTATTGGCTCCTAAAATCCGAACCCTCGGTTTTTTCCATTGACGACTTGTCTCAATCTCCGCGACAGACGACCTGTTGGGAAGGCGTGCGAAATTATCAGGCCAGAAATTTTCTGCGAACCATGGCCGTTGGGGATCTTGCGTTTTTTTATCATAGCAATGCAGACCCTCCTTCGATTATTGGCATCGTCGAAATTGTGAAGGCGGCGTATCCGGATCATTTTGCCTGGGACGCTAAAAGCAAATATTTCGACAAGAAAAGTTCTCCCGAGAATCCATCCTGGTCCATGATTGATGTCAAATTTTTGGAAAAATTTTCCACCCCGTTATCCCTTGAGAGGCTAAGAAGCATCAAAGCTTTGGAGCATATGGAGTTGTTGCGCAAGGGAACGCGCCTATCGGTCCAGCCGGTTCGAGAACGTGAATGGAAAGCGATTTTGAAACTAGCTCAATCGGGACCAGTAGAAAAAAAGACAACATGAGAAAAAGGTTGATGAAATTTGATCCTTCGGAATGGACAACCCATCGTGGGGTGGGGTTCAGGAGGGAGGTAGCAGCAACACGCCTGTTATCAACCGGGTTCTTCAGGAAGCACTTGTGTAAATGGATGGACCTCCACTCGTTTAAAAATTCCCTCCTTCACGTATGGATCACCCTGAGAAAAGGCTTCAGCTTCGTCTAAGGACTCGGCTTCGATAATAATCAGGCTGCCTGCCTGGTCCGAAAAAGGACCGGCGCAAATGAGTTGCCCTTTTTCCTGGAGTGCTTTGAGACGTTCCAGATGTGCTGGTCTATGCAACGGTCGTTTGGACTGGCCTTCAGGCCCATCCCATCCAATGATGACAAATTTCATGAAAATTAAGTTCTCTCATGGTCAAGGGTTGGCCCTGAAAAATACTGATATAATGAACATGGGCTAACGGGCATCTTTGGGGATCGCCTGGCGTCCCGAAAAGCCTGTGGTAATTTCGTGCCACCACTCAATTTTGTCTTCGCCTAATTTCCAGCACAAATAGACAATACGACCGTCGAGCAGGTAGGGAAAATCACAAAGCCCCATTTCTAGGTCTTTGACGATAACTCCCAACTCTTGAATCTTTTGAAGGTTTTCGTGCAGGTCCTCCAACGCCGAAATATATCGAGGCCCCACCACACTGCCTCCGCCGAATTGGGCCTTTGCGCAGGCTTTGGTGATTTCCTCTTTGGTGTGCAGAAGAACGGTGCGCCCATTTTTGGCTTTAGTCAGAAAGGTTTCGAGTTGAGGAAGGAGGGCCGTCGCTTCGGCGATGGTAAAGAGACGATCATGAGAAATGTCTTCGTCGTGTGAGGCCATGAGAAATTTTAAAATCTATCTCAAGAGTTGTTTGAAGAGGGGGACTTTATTTTCTTCCTTTATCATAAAGGGTTCGCTCCCGCAAATAAGGGGGTGGCATGAAGGGAAATGTTGTGGGGGGCCGCATGGAGTGATTCATGTCCTTAGTTTTGCTAGGGAAACTTGGCAAGGGCTTTGGTCAAATGCCGGATAAGATTTTTCTGCACCAATCTCCACCATCTTTCCTAAAGTTCAAAAAACAATTGTCCGAAAGAAACTATTGACATTAAGGAGAGTCATGGTATACAAAATATTTATACCTTCCACGAGCTTAAAGGAATCCACTTCTCCCTACATGACTTTCCGTTTCTTCTAAATCTAAATTTTAGATCTAATTTTTTATCGCCACCTACACTTCTTGATCAATGACTATTGCGTTACCGTTTAATTCTTATACTCGTTGTTTTGGTGAATTGTTGAATGCCCGGGGCAAGTGTTCCCGCATCTCAATGTGGGATTTCCCCCCTATTTAATCTGGTTTTAGTTTACGACACATCTGGAAACGACTTCATAATCCCTTGAATCAGTCGTCATGAGAAGACGACGAATTTTGTTCGTAATCCTGAAGTAACAGCATGAATGGGAATTTTCATTGACAACACATGGATGCCTTTTTATGACAAAAATTAAACATAGACCGAAGAATCATTTAATAAAATTCCAACCGGGACGGCCGTGACAATAACAACCATCCCACGTAACCCCCACCCTAGGAGACGGATATGCACCTCGCCGAATTAAAACAAAAATCAATTAGTGACCTGGCCGACCTGGCGCGCACCCTCAAAATTGAAGGCGCGGCCAATCTGCGAAAGCAAGAACTTATTTTTGCCATACTCCAAGGACAGTCTGAGAAAAACGGTGTGATTTTTGGAGAGGGTGTCTTGGAAACATTGTCCGATGGGTTTGGGTTTCTGCGAGCCCCCGATTCAAATTACTTACCAGGGCCCGACGATATTTACATCTCCCCTTCCCAAATTCGCCGGTTTAGCCTTCGGACCGGGGACATCGTGTCTGGACAAATTCGCCCTCCAAAAGACGGGGAGCGATATTTTGCTTTACTCAAGGTGGAGAAAATCAATTTTGACGAACCGGAAATTCAACGCGATAAAATACTCTTTGATAATCTTACTCCACTGTATCCCGAGGAACGGATTGAGTTGGAGTTCGATCAAGAAGAGTACTGCACGCGGGTCATGGATCTTACGACGCCGATAGGCAAGGGCCAACGGGGACTTATTGTCGCAGCCCCACGAACTGGGAAAACCATGTTGTTGCAAGCCATCGCGCGGTCAATTTTGGTCAATCATCCGGAAACCATATTGATTGTTCTGCTCATTGATGAGCGTCCTGAAGAGGTGACGGATTGGCAGCGCCAGGTGAAAAGTGCTGAAGTCATTAGTTCCACATTTGATGAGCCGCCCCAACGCCATGCGCAGGTAGCGGAAATCGTCATGGAAAAAGCCAAGCGATTGGTTGAGCATAAACGAGACGTGGTGATTCTTTTGGACAGTATTACCCGACTCGCCAGGGCCTATAACACGATTGCCCCGCCAAGTGGAAAGGTTTTGTCTGGAGGTCTAGATTCTAACGCGTTGCAGCGTCCCAAACGGTTTTTTGGGGCAGCTCGGAATATTGAGCATGGTGGCAGTCTAACCATATTGGCCACTGCCTTGGTGGACACCGGTAGCCGGATGGATGATGTCATTTTTGAAGAATTCAAAGGGACTGGCAATATGGAAGTCCATTTGGATCGTCGATTGGCTGACAAACGCATTTTCCCAGCCATTGATATTAGTCAATCAGGGACTCGGAAAGAAGAGCTGCTGGTGGATCGTGACCGGTTAAATAAAATGTGGATTCTCCGAAAGGTGTTGAGTCCTCTCGGGACGATGGAGGCGATGGAGTTTCTCATGGATAAAATCGCCGGGACCAAAAACAATCAGGAATTTTTGCAGTCCATGAATCGTTAGTTGCCCCCCTCTATAGGTTTTGCCAACCACTCGTCATTCATGGTACACATACTGGGTAAACCCCCAGGTTCGGACATTCGTGTAAGGGAGACCTATTGTCATGAAAGCAGGTATTCATCCGGATTATCGTGAGGCGACAGTGAGTTGTGCATGTGGATCAAAATTTCAGACCCGTTCCACGGTCGGAGATTTGAAAGTCGATATTTGCTCCAGTTGCCATCCCTTCTTTACCGGGACCCAAAAGCTTATGGATACAGAAGGACGGGTGGAGCGATTCAAGAAGAAGTACGCGAAAAAGGCCAAGGCGTAATTCCCTCAGGTACTTCGAGGCTTTGGCCTCTCGTCCAACGTTTGCGCAACCGCATCGTATTTCCACTCAACTAATCCTATGTCCGGAAATCAGAAGGATGATGTTCGTGTCGAGGGATGGCTGTCCCAATGGGAGGCTGTGGCTAATCGCTATGAAAACCTCACCCATCAATTGGCCGATCCGGTCGTATTGAGTCAACCGACGGTCTTAGTGGCGGTCAATAAAGAGCGGGCCGAGCTCGAAGAGACGAGCGAACTATTCTTTCGACACCAAGCCTTGCTCAAAGAGGTTCAGAATACCACTCGCATGTTGGGCGATCCCCAACTCGACCCCGAACTTCGAAAGATGGGAGAGGAGGAGCTTCTTTCCCTCCAAACTCAATGCCAGCAGTTAGAGCAGCAAGCGTTAGAATTACTCCATCCTAAAAATGCGGAAGATGATAAAAACTCATTTATCGAAATTCGTGCGGGGACTGGAGGAGAAGAGGCGGCGTTGTTTGCAGGGGCGTTGTTGCGGATGTATACGAGGTATGCGGAGAAAAAAGGGCTGCGCATCGAAATGGTTGATTCCAGCGAGACGGGGATCGGCGGATTTAAGGAAGCGGTCTTCCTTGTTGAGGGAAAAGGTGCCTACGGATGTTTTCGGTATGAAAGCGGCGTGCATCGGGTGCAACGTGTTCCGACAACCGAAGCCAGCGGGCGTATTCATACCTCCACAGCGACAGTGGCCGTTATGCCTGAAGTCGAAGAAGTCGATGTCCACATTGATCCCAAAGATTTGCGCATCGATACCTTTTGCTCATCGGGCGCTGGTGGTCAGAGTGTCAATACTACGTATTCGGCAGTGCGAATTACGCACATTCCTACGGGCGTCGTGGTCTCTTGCCAAGATGAGCGATCACAATTAAAGAACCGGGAAAAAGCCATGCGCACGTTACGTTCTAGAATCGCGGATGCTGAACGCGCAAAACAGGAAGCCTCGATCGCCGAACATCGACGGTCTCAAGTGGGCACCGGAGAGCGGAGTGAAAAAATACGCACCTATAACTATCCGCAAAATCGAATCACTGATCATCGAATCGGTGTAAGCCTTCATAAATTAGAAGCGATTCTTGATGGCGACCTTGATGAATTGGTCGAAGCCTTAAAAGCGGCAAGCGAAGTGGAATCACTTCGCGCAGACAGCGTGACAAAATCCTAAGCGCATGATCACTTCCAATACCATGAACATTTCAAGGCCTCCAGTCATTTCTAAGGAAAGCCCAATGACCTATGCCTCTGCATTTCGAGAAGGTGTGGCCTGTTTATCCACGGCTGGAGTGGCCAATGCCGCAAATGAAACGGTGTGGTTGCTGGAAGCCACCTTGGGAATTTCGAGATTAGATATTCACGTCAAACCTCATACCTTGTTGAATGATTCGTCCTGGACGGAGGCCACGCACGTATTAAGCAGGAGGGCGGAGGGAGAGCCCCTTCAATACATACTCGGCACTCAAGAATTTCGAGGGTTGGATATGTCTGTGCGACCGGGGGGACTCATTCCACGGCCAGAAACGGAACTTATTCTAGACGAGGTTCATTCCCTTCCGTTGAATCGGGATCATCTTCAAATAGCTGATATTGGGACAGGATCTGGCTGCCTTGCTGTTGCTCTGGCCAAAGAGATTCCTGGAGCGATGATTTACGCTACGGATTGTTCCGAAGTGGCGTTGGAATTGGCAAAACACAATGCCAGTCGCCACAAGGTTCAAGATCGTATCACGTTTCTACATGGGGATTTGCTTGAACCTTTTAATGCCATGCCGGAGCGTGCCGCGGAAATTTCCGTTTTAGTGGCAAATCCTCCGTATATCCCGACTGGACAACTAGACTGCCTGCCCAGTGAGGTTCGAGACTATGAGCCCCACTTGGCTCTTGATGGAGGGTCCGATGGGTTGATGTTTTACCGACGACTCCTCCGTGAAGCGTTGCTCATGTTACCACCTGGAGGATGGTTGGTGTTGGAATTTGGGGAAGGGCAGGCCTCGTCTATCTGTGAAGATGTCAAACATCTATCGACTTGGAACATCCGAAACATTCGTCCCGACAATGCGGGTATTGAACGGGTCATTTCTCTGGAGCGGAAGGGTTAACCCTTCTCGAACGTCTTGACGCAAATCACCATCACAGGAAGGCGCCCTTTACGGGGTCAGGTCCGAGCGGCCGGAGCGAAAAACGCGGCCTTGCCAATTTTGGCATCCACGCTTCTTGGGGGTGGTGATTGTCAGGTGACCAACCTCCCCTTGGTTCGTGATGTTGCCACCATGAACACCTTGCTTGGGCTATTGGGAGCGACGGTTAAGCAAGATAGAAACCAGGTGGTGATTAATACGGATACGGTTCAGTCCCTCGAAGCACCGTATGATCTTGTCAAAACCATGCGTGCCTCCGTGCTGGTTTTGGGACCCTTGTTGGCACGTTTTGGGGAGGCCGTGGTTTCCCTTCCAGGAGGATGTGCTATTGGTCAAAGACCGGTGAATCTACATTTGGATGGACTCAAAAAACTCGGTGCGACGATTGAACTTGAACACGGATATATCCGTGCGCATGCCTCGGGGCTTAAAGGTGAACGGATCGATTTGGAAACCCCGACAGTGACTGGAACGGAAAACCTCATGATGGCAGCCTGTTTGGCAAAGGGAACGACAATTATTAATAATGCGGCGATGGAACCGGAAATCGAAGATTTGGCCAAATTTCTGAATAGACGAGGAGCGAATGTTTCAGGTGCTGGCTCGAGCCATATTGTCATCGAAGGGGTCACGAAGCTCCAGGAAACGGAATATTCCGTGATGCCTGATCGCATAGAAACGGGAACCTATTTGATCGCAGGAATGGTGACGGGCGGTGATGTCGAGGTGAGTGATTGTATTCCCGGACATTTGGATTTACTGACTTCCAAGCTGCGAGAGTCGGGAGCCGAAGTGTTGGAGACGCCAAATTCCGTGAGAGTCAAAGCTCCAAAAAGGATCCAGGCGTTGGATGTGCAAACCTTTCCCTATCCTGGGTTCCCCACGGATTTGCAAGCCCAGATGATGGCCATGATGTGCGTGGCTGATGGGACGAGTGTGATAACGGAAAATGTGTTCGAGGGGCGATTCCTTCATGTGTCCGAACTTCAACGAATGGGCGCGTCTATTACCGTGGATGGGTCCAGAGCGGTGGTGAAAGGCGTGTCACAATTAACCGGCGCACCAGTCATGGCTTCAGATCTTCGGGCTAGTGCTGGCTTGATCTTGGCCGGGTTGGCTGCGGAGGGTGACACTCATATTACGAGAGTGTATCACCTCGAACGTGGGTATGAACGCATGGAAGATAAGCTGCAAGGGTTAGGCGCCCTGGTGAAACGGGAGCCCTCATCCGTATGAGTGAAACGGTCATTGTGGCGCTATCCAAAGGAAAGTTGCTTGATCCAACGATCGAACTTTTTCGCCAAGCGGGATATGCTGGCCCTGATTTGGATGCAGATCCCAGGCGGTTGATTTTTGAAGTCCCGCAATCGGGTCTCACCTTTCTCATCGTTCGTCCAACGGATGTGCCGACATACGTGGAGTATGGGGCAGCCGATGTTGGGATTGCCGGAAAAGATTTGCTCCTGGAACAGCGGAGCGACGTCCATGAACCGTTGGACCTACGGATTGGTGGATGCCGTATTGCCGTGGCGGGGCTTCAGGATTGTGAAGGTTCGACTCGCTTATCGTCCAAGCTGCGTGTGGCTACTAAATATCCCAATATTACCGAACGGTATTTTAACCAAAAGGGTATCCCTGTAGAAATCATTAAATTGTACGGGTCAATGGAATTGGCGCCGCTCGTGGGGTTAGCTGATCGCATCGTAGATTTGGTCTCCAGCGGTCAAACATTGAAAGCAAATAACTTGAAGGAGACTGAGGTAATTGAATGGTCTACCGCACGGTTGATTGTGAATCGGGCCAGCCTCAAGATGAAACATCGAGTAATTTCTCAAATGATTGAACGGTTGAAGAAATGCCGTCCCAAAACCATGCAATGTTAGGCAGTTGATGAAAATTATTTCCTCTAAAGATCGTGAGTTTAAAAAAACCCTCGATCAGGTATGCCGTCGTGGCTCCCAACAAAATGCCAAGATTGAGGGGCGGGTCAAGCAGATTCTTCAGGCGGTCGAGCGTGGAGGCGATGCCGCAGTCTGTCGATATGTAAAGCAGTTTGACGGTCTTCGCCTCACCCCTCGTGGAATTAAGGTACGCAGAGAGGAGATCGTGCATGCCTATAAATACCTTTCTATATCCGAGAGAAACTCACTTCGATTCGCCGCGAAACGTATTCGGTCGTTTCACGAACGTCAGCGCACGAAAACTTGGGTGCATACGGACAAAGGCGTCAAACTTGGGCAAATGATCACCCCACTGGATGTGGTCGGGCTCTATGTGCCAGGAGGAAAGGCCCTGTATCCATCGACCGTCTTGATGAATGCCATTCCCGCCAAGGTTGCGGGTGTTGGTCGAGTGATCATGTGTACGCCGACGACCAGTGGTGAAATTCATCCTTATCTTCTCGCTGCCGCCGATATCGCTGGGGTTGATGAAATTTATCGTATCGGTGGTGTCCAGGCTGTAGGGGCGATGGCCTATGGAACTCGGACAATCCCCAAAACCGACAAAATTGTTGGGCCAGGCAATATGTATGTGGCTGCCGCCAAACGGGTGGTTTATGGAACAGTCGATATCGACATGATCGCGGGGCCTAGCGAATTATTGGTGGTTGCGGATGAAACCGCCAACCCGTTGCATTGTGCCGCTGATTTGCTCTGCGAAGCCGAACATGATGAAGAGGCACGCGTCTATCTTGTGACGACTTCGCTGAGAGTTGCCAAAGCTGTGGTCAGGGAGGTCGCCAAGCAATTACCCAAGCTCAGTCGTAAACAGATTGCCACCCATTCCGTAAGGCAGTATGCTATAGCGTTTGTGACCTCAACCATGGAGCAGGCATTCGACGTGGCCAATGCCATTGCCGCCGAACATCTCGAGTTGTTGGTGAAGCGTCCCTTGGAGGCTGTAAAAAAAGTCCGACATGCCGGGGCAATTTTTGTTGGTCCTCATACTCCTCCTGCCGTGGCGGATTATGTGGCCGGTCCCAACCACGTGCTTCCAACAGGAGGGTCAGCCCGATTTTTCTCCGCGTTGTCCTTGGATGATTTCGTGAAGAAGACCAATATTGTGATGTATAACCAAAAGCAGCTCAAAGAGGTTCAGGCGCATGTGACTTGCCTGGCAGGCATGGAAGGTCTGCAAGCCCATGCCCGTTCCATTGAAAGTCGGAGTGAGTGACCATGTCAAAAAATTCTCGGAGTGCCAAAGTTAATCGAACGACTTCCGAATCGTCTGTGCATGTGGAATGGAGTTTGGATGGGACGGGGACAGGGAAGGTCAATACCACCATTCCCTTTGTGGATCACATGCTGAACCTGTTGGCCAAGCATGGGTTGTTCGATTTGGTCGTGGAAGCCAAGGGCGATACCGAGATCGATCATCATCATACGGTGGAGGATATCGGGATCGTGTTAGGTTCGGCCCTCAAAGAGGCTTTAGGGGAAAAAACAAAAATCCGTCGTTTTGGTTGGGCTATTGTCCCGCTTGATGAGACGCTGGCGGAAGTGGTGGTTGATCTGAGTGGTCGGCCGTTTCTCGTCTACAACGTAGAATTTCCCCACCGACAGGTAAAAGACTTTGATTTGGGATTATTTGAAGATTTTTTCCAAGCCTTGGTTAGCACCGGAGCCTTAAATCTTCATGTGAACGTGAAATATGGACGCAACTCGCACCATATTATCGAGGCGGTGTTTAAGGCGTTTGCTAAGGCCCTCGACCAAGCGACCATGATAGATGATAGGGTATCAGGTGTTCTGTCCACGAAAGGCTCGTTGTAGAAGAAAGTATCTCGTATTTCGTCTCTTGAGTCTCGTGAAACAATAAGAAATCCCCATAGATACTATACGTTAGGCAAGATTATTCCTGAGATTCTTTCTTTAACGAGATACGAGATTCGTTTCACGAGTTCTGACTTATGATTGCCATCGTTGATTATGAAATGGGAAACCTCCGGAGTGTGCATAAGGCCTTCGAAGCCGTTGGGTGTGATGCTGTGGTGACACGAGACCCCACCGTCTTAGATCGGGCTTCGCATATGGTCTTACCTGGGGTCGGGGCGTTTGGTGATTGCGTGAATAATTTGAAACGGTTCGGACTTGTAGAGCCGATCCGTCGTTCCATTTCCCAAGGAAAACCATTTTTGGGAATTTGTTTGGGACTTCAAGTGTTATTTACAGAAAGTGATGAGTTTGGCTCACACCAGGGATTGGATATTTTGAAGGGAAGGGTGAAACGTTTTTACTTTTCGGAAGGCCAAGGGAAAGGGCTGAAAATTCCTCATATGGGATGGAACACTGTCCAGGCTCGTATTCCTAGTCCCCTCTTAAAGGAAATTCCTCAAGATTCGTTTGTATATTTCGTGCATTCGTATTATGTCGAACCGGTCGAGGCTGAAATTATCTGTACAGAAACAACTTATGGCATTCCCTTTGTTTCTAGCATTGCCAGAGATAATATTTTCGCTTGCCAATTCCATCCGGAAAAAAGCCAACGTATTGGGCTTCAACTTCTTCGTAACTTTGGAGCATGGAATTGATGAAGGTGTTCTCAAAAATTACAAGAGATGAACGGAAGAGAGGAGTCGGTTTAGGCCGACAGGTGGCATGGGTTATGGTGCTAGGCCTCATCGGCTGTGCGCCTGATACGGTTTCGGTAAAAACCCATCCCACGTTTTCTCCAACCTCCATAACCGTTATCGGGGTGGTTCCCTTTACGGCGGCAGAAGGGGCTCCAGGCGTTTCTCAAGCGGTGGGGAAACTTCCGCCACCGGATGTGGGAAATTCCGATATTCAACCTTCATTTTCTACGTCACCTGGTCCCATTCCTCATCGGTCCGAGGTCTCGAAAATTTCCGTTCCTTCTGGAGCCGAAGAAAAAGTGACCGACATGGTATTCGCCAATTTGAGACTTCGACCTGGGGTAAAAGTTATTTCTCCCAATGAAATAACTCAGTTCTTTCAAAGATCCAACCTGAAGTATTCACGAATGAAGGCCCAACAGCTGGCACAGGAATTAGGGAAAGCTTTATCCCTGGACGTGGTCCTGGTTGGTCAAGTGCGGGTCTATCGTGAGCGTGCCGGGAAGACATTTGCAGCTATTCCCGCAGCGGTCGGCTTCGATGTGCAAGTGATCAATGCCAAAGATGGGACCGTGGTCTGGATGGGCGATTACTTCGAAGAACAAAAACCCTTCACCGAAGATTTTCAAGGAATGGTGGAGCGTGGCGGAAAATGGGTCACCGCTGAAGAATTAGCCCGGTCAGGAGTCAAGCGAGTCATGCAACGTCTGCCGATAGGGAAGTCCTAAAGAGCCTCATGAGTATGGTTGTCATTCCAGCTATCGACTTAAAAGACGGACGGTGTGTTCGTTTGCGACAAGGTGATATGAATCAGGAGACCTCCTATTCTCAAGACCCTCCGGCAATGGCCCAACACTGGGAAGGTTTGGGTGCGCAACGACTTCATGTGGTAGATTTGAATGGCGCGGTGGATGGCAAACCAAAAAATTTTGATCATGTTTTGGCTATTACTCAAGCCATTTCCATCCCGGTGCAAGTAGGCGGTGGAATCCGTTCCTTAGATACCATTCGGGAGTATTTGTCACATGGCGTCAGCAAGGTTGTGCTGGGAACCGCGGTCTTAGAAGATCCATCGTTACTAGAAGAGGCGAGTCGAGAATTTCCCGACCGTATTTTGATTGGTGTGGATGTGAAAGATGGGATGGTGGCCGTCCATGGTTGGACGAACGTGTCTGACTCTACCCCTGAAGATGTGTTTCAATCTCTGAAACCCTATGCGCTGTCCGGGGTGATTTTTACGGAGATCAGTCGAGATGGTATGCTCGACGGTCCCAATTTACCGGCGTTGGAGCATGCGGCGCGGAATTCGCCATTTCCCGTAATTGCGTCAGGTGGAGTGACGAGGGTGGAAGATATTCACGCCGTGAAAAAATTAGGTCCAAATATTTGCGGTGTGATCGTTGGGAAAGCGCTTTACGAGGGAACATTGACCTTGTCGGCCGCCATGGAAGCTGCGTCCTCAGTTCCATGTTGACCAAGCGAATCATTCCATGTCTGGATGTCAAAGATGGTCGAGTCGTCAAAGGCGTGTCTTTTGTCAATCTTCGTGACGCGGGCGATCCCGTTGAAGTCGCAAAACTGTATGATCAAGCGGGGGCTGACGAACTCTGTTTCTTGGATATTACGGCCTCGCATGAAGATCGAGGGATTCTCCTTGATGTTGTATCTCGCACTGCCGAACAAGCGTTCATGCCTTTGACGGTAGGTGGAGGCGTTCGAACCATCGATGACATTCGGCAATTGCTCAATGCCGGAGCAGATAAAGTCAGTATCAATACCGCGGCAGTTCGAAGTCCCGAGTTTGTCACCGAGGCAGCCAATCGATTCGGGACCCAATGTATTGTCGTGGCCGTAGATGCCAAACAGGTTTCTTCTGCAACAGCGTCCCAACCGCGATGGGAAATCTTTACCCATGGCGGACGAAATCCAACTGGTCTCGATGCGATTGAATGGGCCAGGCAAATGGAAGCTAAAGGTGCGGGAGAAATTTTGCTCACAAGTATGGATCAAGACGGTCAGCAGGGTGGGTATGATCTTCCGCTCACGGCGACGGTGTCCGATGCAGTGTCAATTCCCGTGATTGCTTCTGGTGGCGCAGGGACATTGGAGCATCTCTATGATGCCCTTGCCATTGGGAAGGCTGATGCGGTGCTTGCTGCCTCAATTTTTCATTTCCGAACGTATACCGTGTCTGAAGCAAAAATCTATCTTAGGCATCGGGGGGTTCCCATTCGACAAGTGAGTGGTAATGCCTAGCATTTCCAGTGAGGCAAAAAAGCAAATCGTGGACCAGCTCAAGTTTGATAGCCAGGGACTCATTCCTGCCGTGGTTCAAGATTGGAGAACGGGAACGGTTCTCATGATGGGGTTTATGAATCAGGAAGCATTGGATCGTACCCTGGAAACCAAATTTGTCCATTTTTGGAGTCGCAAGCGTGAACGGTTATGGCAAAAGGGAGAGGAGTCCGGGAATCATCTGCAGTTGAAACGACTTTTTGTTGATTGCGATGGTGATACTTTGCTAGTGAAAGCCGAACCCATGGGACCGACTTGTCATACAGGAAGCCGGTCTTGCTTTTTTTCTGAAATATCGGAAACAGGTATACGCACGGAGCCAAAAACCGAAGATGCCAATGGGACGATACTCGACTTGCTGTATGAGATGGTGTTGACCAGAAAACTCGACCCAAAAGCTGAGTCTTATGTCGCGTCGCTATTGCAAGGGGGTGACGATCGGGTATTGAAAAAAGTTACCGAAGAGGCAGGCGAAGTCTTGTTGGCAGTTAAAAATCATAACCAAGAAGAAATTGTCTATGAAGTGGCAGATCTTTTGTTTCATACCATGGTGACTCTCGGGCATTGCGGTGTACCATTTACAGATGTTCAGGCCGAGTTGGGCCGGCGGTTTGGTCGGTCTGGCTTCAAGAAGAAGTCAGAGTCATAGGCAGTGGCATGAAATCCATGATGGCTAAGTTTGGGCGTGATGCCCCTGTGGATGATTCCAAATCATTTTTCCTTCAAGCGAGCAGTTGACTTGTTTTTCGCCCCTTGTTATAGTTCGATAAATTGTCTTTATTTTACAATCACTTACAAAGAATCTGCCCTTCACAAAGCTGGTTAGCGGAGAGGCCTTAGGGAAGAGCCTTGGCAACCGATCGGGGTGGAATTCCACCTACCACGCTCCAACAAATCCGTGACACGGTTGATATCGTGGATGTCGTATCCCGCTATGTCACCTTGTCCAAAGTCGGCCAGAACCATCGGGGCCTTTGCCCCTTTCACAACGAAAAGACCCCCTCCTTTAATGTGAACCCTGGAAAGCAGATGTTTTACTGCTTTGGTTGCGGTACAGGGGGCGATGTCTTTTCCTTCCTCATGAATAGAGAGCGATTCAGTTTTGTGGAAGCTGTGAATGAGCTGGCTCAACAAGCAGGCATCGAACTCCCTACGACTTCCATCCAGCGCACCTCGGGATTCGACCGTGATCAACGAAAAACCCTAGAGCATCTCCATCGTCTTGCCCATGCCTGGTTTCAACAAAATCTTCATGAATCCACTCAAGGGCAAGGAGCATTAACGTATCTCCAAGACCGTGGTTTGGCATTGGACACGGTAAAGGATTTTGGAGTTGGGTATGCACTCCCTTCCTGGGATGGATTGTTGCACTACCTTTGTAAAAATGGAGCAAAGGCCGCCGATCTGCTTCAGGCTGGTTTGGTCGTGGCTAAACAGCCAAGTACATCAGGAGAATCAAAACGAGATGGATATTATGATCGGTTTCGTTCACGCGTGATGGTTCCAATTATGGATTTACGCGGAAACGTGATAGCCTTTGGCGGGAGGATTCTCGAAGAGGGAACCCCGAAATATTTGAATTCCCCGGAAACGCCACTTTTTAACAAAGGGCGAAATTTGTTCGGTATGGATCGCGCGCGTGAGGCGGCAAGCCAACTCAATAACTTGTTAATTGTCGAAGGATACTTTGACGTGATGGTGCTGCATCAGCATGGCATTCGTCATGCGGTGGCTCCGTTGGGGACAGCACTGACCGCGGAGCATGTGTCGTTGCTCCGTCGCTTTGTGAAAAATGTGGTCTTAATGTTTGATGGCGATGCCGCTGGACTCGGGGCGACTTTGCGAACCATGGATGTGTTCATCAATACCGGCGTCACGGTCAAAGTCGTCCGTTTGCCGGCAGGAGAAGATCCAGATTCGTATGTGAGAGCGCATGGGGGTGATCAGGTGTTGGCCCTCCAACAGCAAGCCCGCCCTTTAGTCGAATTTGCCGTGGAACAATGCCTCGAAGGGGCGACGAAAGCTTCGGTGGAAGAACGGACGAGACGGGTTGATGACGTGCTCCGTATTTTGGCCAAAGTATCTCACCCGATAGAAAAAGAAGAATATTTTAAACAGGTGGCCGAGCGATTAGGGATCTCACAGTCCCTTCTCATGCAACGTTCTCCTGTGCTGCTAGCGCGGCAGGTCTCTCGTGACTCTCGGCAACAATCGTCGCCGAATCTTCCGGCCAGGGGCCGGGTTCAAGACCAAAAAGGAAGCAGGGAAGAACGTGACTTAGTCACGCTATTGATACAAGGCATGATTGAGCCTGATCAAATTTTGGCGTTGCGCCCTGAGGATTTTCTCAATCCTGAGTATCGCCGTCTTGTGACCATGAGTTTGGCCCATGTCAATCAGGATGGAGTTTTTGACTCGGAAGCCCTTCTGGCCGAAGCCGCAATGAATCAAGACTTTTCGGCCTTGGTGGCTCAATTATCGGTGTCTGAACAACATTTCGATGATTGTCGGGATTACGTAAAAGGTTGCCTGAACGTCTTGGAACGACGACGTCTTAAAACCACCTTGGATGAATTGATTGCGCGGCTCCGCATCGCGGAACGTGAACATCATGTCGAACAAATTGCTGAAATTAATGCAGAGATAGATTCCTTGCGCGAGCAAAAGGCCGGGCTCGCTATTTCTCCTCAAGCCTAACCTAACGAGAGGACGGTTTATGGCGAAAACCAAACTGTCGAGGACATCGAAAGTGGTTCTAGCTTTTGAGAAAAAGAAAAAACGGACTCCATCGAAGCCGATGAAGTCCGCAGTTCAGGCCATTGTATCATCCGCTACCCATTTTACGAATTTGGTCATGGCGATGGAAGCACAGGATCAAGAGAGTCCTGAAGTTGGCTCTCGGAAGGCTTCGTCTCAATCCTCTCCCTCTAATGATTTGGCAAGAGATGACGAACGTCCTGATGAGCGAGAAGGGTCTTCGGATGACAACGAACGAGAGATCGATCTTACCCCTGGTGATTTAAGTCGGACCGATGATCCGGTGCGACTCTATTTGCGCGAAATGGGCAGTGTTTCGTTGTTGAGTCGCGAAGGGGAAATCGAGTTAGCCAAACGGATCGAAGAGGGCAAGCATGAATTAGCCTTGGCTGTGGCCGGGATGCCCATGACCCTGACCTATCTGGATGCGCTGCGACTGGCCATGAAGAAAGGCGAATTGCGCGTTCGGGACTTGGTCTTTGTCCAAGAGGCGACGGAAGAGGAAGAGCTTGACGAAGAAGAGGTTGAAGACGATCAAGATGAAGAAGAATTAAAGGTGCGTACCTTGGCAGAGCTTGAAAAAACCCGACGGTTGGGTAAAAGCTTGCTGACCCTCTATGCCAAGCGACGGAAAGCGCCCCAAGCTCAGCAGGCCCGTCTGGCTAAGCAGCTCCAGAGCATTCAATTACAGATTGTCGAACGGCTGGAAGCATTGAACTTGCAACCTGAAGTGCGGGAAGAGTTGTTGCGTCGGATTAAAGAGAAGGGGATTTCGCTACGGAGTGCCGAGCGGGTCGTGGAGGATTGTTGCCGGCGGATTGGAAAGCCTAGGCCTGAAGCCATAAAAATTATCCGACGGATGGGACGAGAGCGTTCGGTCTACGCCACTGTACGACGTAAGACTGGTTACAGTGATGAAGCCTTAGAAAAGTTGAGGGTGGCTTTTCAGGAAGCCCTCGGAACGATGCGGCGAATCGAACAAGAAGAAGTCTTACTGCCTGCCGTGGAATTCAAAGGTGCGTTTCTGATCCTTGAGCGTGCGGAAGAGAAGATGAAGCGGGGAAAGGCGGAATTGATTGAAGCCAATCTGCGGCTGGTGGTGAGTATTGCCAAGAAATACACGAATCGGGGGCTCCAATTTTTGGACTTGATTCAAGAAGGCAATGTCGGGTTGATGAAGGCGGTGGATAAGTTTGAGTATCAGCGGGGATATAAATTCAGTACGTATGCGACGTGGTGGATTCGGCAGGCGATCACGCGTGCGATTGCCGATCAAGCCAGAACAATTCGTGTACCAGTGCACATGATCGAGACAATCAATAAGCTCGTCCGAACCTCACGGCACCTGGTGCAGCAGTTAGGGCGGGAGCCGACGCCAGAGGAGATTGGGGAGCGGATGGAAATGCCGCTGGAGAAGGTGCGGAAGATCTTAAAGATTGCGAAGGAGCCGATCTCACTGGAGACGCCGATTGGAGAGGAAGAGGATAGTCATTTGGGAGATTTCATCGAAGATAAGAAGGCCGTCTCTCCCTTAGAGGCGGCGACCCGCTATGATTTGCAGCGACAAATTTCAACATCTCTCAGCACATTGACTCCACGAGAGGAAAAAGTACTTCGCAAGCGGTTTGGGATCGGCGAGGCCACGGACCATACGCTCGAGGAAGTGGGGCAGGACTTTGATGTCACGCGTGAACGGATTCGGCAGATTGAAGCCAAGGCGTTGCGCAAGCTGCGCCATCCTACACGGAGCAAAAAATTACGGAGTTTTGCCGAAGGTTTTTAATCCGCAAATTGTGTTGCCTGACGTGAATACGATCATGGGCAGGGGACGCTTGGCATTGACCAGATTCTTTCCTTGACCAGTGGCCCACCACACTTTATTCTGCATGGGTTTTTGCCGGGCCCATAGCTCAGTTGGTTAGAGCGGCGGACTCATAATCCGTTGGTCCCAGGTTCAAGTCCTGGTGGGCCCACCATCTTTGATCTTTTATAGTGAGATTCGGTAAGGTAGACTTTAATTGAAATAGGCCTTCTCTCGACCCAATAGAGGTGTTCTTGAACCCGCAACTGTCCCTCCTTGTCCAGCTTCAACAGTTCGATTTGAAAATTCATCAATTAGATGTAGAACGGCAACAGATTCCAGTCCTCCTGACTGAGGCGCGTCTCCCCTTGGACCAAGCCAATTCACGTTTGGAGGAACTTAATGCCGTGATTGCCAAAGCGACGGCTGACCGTCGGAGTGGAGAGCAAGATCTGGAAGAGCATGAAAGCCATGTGCAAAAACTTCGTACTCGACTCATGGAGCTCAAGTCGAATAAGGAATACCAGGCACATTTATTTGAAATCGACTTGGCCAAAAAAAAGAAGGATTCTCTTGAAGAGAGGGTTCTGATGGCTATGGAGCGAATCGAAGAAAAACAAAAGGAACTACAGGAAGTGCAACAACTGGTGGAGGAAGCATCCCAATCGTATCACCAGGAAAATGCACAATTGGAAGCCAAAGCTCTTGAACTCGATAAGGAACTCGGCGAGTTAAAGACAGAAAAAGAAAAAGTGTTGCCCCTTTTGGAAAAACCTGTGTACAAACGATATACCGCTCTCAAAACCACGCTCAAAATTCGCGTGGTGGCACCCATTCGTGGGGGGACTTGTGGCGGGTGTCAATTACAGGTTCCTCCTCAATTGGTGGCCGATGTCAAACGAGCCGACCAATTGTTGACTTGCCCCTATTGTTTTAGGATTCTGTATTCCGAAGACCTCCTAGAAGAAGTGCCAGAGTTTTCCAATGCTCAGGGAGGCGCCGATACCTAGCCCCACAGTTCCTGCCCCTTTTGCTCTCCATTAAATGATATTGCTTGTTTCCTCTCAATCGGCATAGGATAAATTTAAAGGATCCATGGAGTGGGTTAGGTGATCGCTTATTCCTGCGTGGGCCAGGGAATGGGAGGAAAGTCCGGACTCCACAGGGCAGGGTGCTGGGTAACGCCCAGGCGGAGCAATCCGACATGAGCGCCACAGAAAACATACCGCCAGTGACTGGGTCTTTCGAGATCCTCTCAGGTAAGGGTGAAATGGTGGGGTAAGAGCCCACCGCATTCATGGCGACATGAATGGCAGGGCAAGCATCACCCGGAGCAAGACCAAATAGGGGAACGAACCGAACGGGGTATTCTTCATCCTCATGCTTGAGGCCCTTCTGGGTGAAGAATTTACCATCATGTTCGAGAGAGGTCGGCCCGGCCGAAGTTCCCGGGTAGGTTGCTAGAAGCCTACGGTAACGTGGGTTCCAGAGACATGATCACCCTCATGTATTGATACATGGGACAGAATCCGGCTTATCGACCCACTCCATGCCTTTTTTTGTGAACATTGAGAGATTGGCTCAAATAAGCTGTCTGAGGCCAAAAACTTTATCGTTTGTTTGACGAGGAAAGACCCCTTTGTTACCATGACCCCTTCATTTCTGAGGAAGTCCATACTGTCCCCATCGTCTAGTCTGGCCTAGGACGCCGCCCTTTCAAGGCGGCAACGCGGGTTCAAATCCCGCTGGGGACGCCACTATACAAAGCCGCTGGACTGAGTTTCAGCGGCTCTTTTTTTGTCTAATGGGTTTTGAGCCATAGAATTGGAGGGCTGGGATGGCCCGCTTGGTTGTGATCCAAAATTTTGATTTGTACAATGGGGAAGATCCTGATTTTGAGGGTAAGCCGAGAAGTCCCCGTTCAATAACCGTTCTAAACATTCATCATTTCCCTGGGTTTTGTGAGGTAAGGAGGAATCCATGCAGAGGGTATCATCAATAAAAACAGGGGTGTGGGTAACCCTGACCATGGGAAGTTTGATTTTGGCGTTTGGAGGATTGCCGGTTGCGGCTGAATGGAAGTATGAGTCCGATGAACCGCCGATCGAATCTCAATTTGAAATGATCAATGGAAAAGATGGTGCACCCATGATTAAAATTCCCGAAGGTGAATTTTTGATGGGCGCGAATGATGGCCCAAGAAATGAACGGCCGGAACATATGGTGTATTTAGATAGCTATTTTATCGATCAATTTGAAGTGACGATGGAACGATATCAAGCGTTTTTAGATGAAACGTATCATGACCTGCCTCCTCTCTGGGATGATGGCGCCGCGTTAGAGGAAGCCAAGGATCGACCTGCAGTGGGCATGGCGTGGTCCAGTGCCAAGGCCTATTGCGAATGGGCTGGCAAGCGCTTACCAACGGAAGCTGAATGGGAAAAAGCTGCTCGAGGAACTGATGGGCGTCGCTATCCCTGGGGGCACATGCAGCCTTTTGTGGATATTGCACGGTACAATCTAGGTACGACAGGGTGGGTAAGTTATAAAACGACGCTTGCCTCGGTGACGAGCGGAACGTCCGGGATGAGTATTCGCCATGGATTGAAACAGGGCACCAAAAGTCCTTACGGGTTGTATCATATGGCGGGAAATGCCTCTGAATGGGTTGCTGATTGGTATGACCGAAGCTATTACGAAGAGAGCCCCAAGAAAAATCCTCAGGGGCCAGCAGAAGGGGACCGGAAAGTCTATCGTGGAGGTTCGTGGGAAGATCCCCCGGCGCGTCTTCGGGTGACATCTCGGGCGAGTGCCGAACCCAAATTTCCCATTGAGGCGAATGATCTGACCATAGGGTTTCGATGTGTGCAGGATGGAACTAGTGAAAAAAAAGATGGAGAAGTTGTGGAGAAAGTGAAAGCTGATATGGTCCCAGGTTCAATAAAGAAAAACTAGATTGCTGTCTTGAGACCATAGAGCCAGCGTGCAGTTTTCTTTCCGACGTTTTTGACCGTATGAGGGACGCGGGCTGGAATCAACACTTCTTCCCCAATCTGAGGTCGAATACATTGGCCTTCCATTTCAATTTCCAATTCCCCCGCGATGGCCATGAATAATTCATCGGAATCGTGCCTATCGTCTTGCCAGACCCGGCCAGCATGATCAATCCAAATGCCGCAACTGAATCCGCGAGCATGCCACTCGCGTTCGATGTCTGATTTCTCGACTCGTGCTGTGTTCACTCTTCGGTCCTTTCGCAGCTAGTTATGCAGGCACAATATTTATGAGCACCCGGTAGTTGCGCCACAATTTCTACAGACTAAACACATTCCGTTTCGTACCAATTTAAATTGCTTGCACTCCAGACAAGGATCCCCTTCATATCCGGTTTGATAAGCCGTATTCATCTCTGCTGTGTATGTGACAGATTCTCGTTTCATTTCGATTTTTTGAGAAACCTTGCCATGCCCTTTGCCATTGCCATGTTGGCCATTTTTATTTCCACGTCTTGATGGAAACAGTTCGGGGCTGATGGTAGCCGAAGTAATGGTTCTTGGGTCCGCAGGTTCGTCATCCGTGCATTCGGGATCTTTTTTGACGGAGTCTCCCCGAAGGTCTTCGGGTCTTACCTGTTGCAGGTCGGTCCGATCGAGATAGGTGATGGCGAGTTCGCGGAAAATATAATCGATGATTGAGGTCGACATTTTGATGCGGTCATTGAGCTTGACTGGTCCATTGGGTTCAAACCGCGTGAACAGGAAGGCTTCGACAAATTCTTCGAGGGGAACCCCATGTTGGAGTCCCAAGGAAATGGCAATGGCAAAGCAATTCATTAAGCTACGGAAGGCTGCTCCTTCCTTGTGCATGTCGAGGAAAATCTCTCCCAACGTGCCATCTTCATATTCCCCGGTCCGAAGATAGATCTTGTGTCCCCCAAGATTTGCTTTTTGCGTATAACCGCCTCGCCGAGTCGGTAGTGGCCGACGTTTGGCCAGATAGCGAACCATTATCCGCTCCGTCACCTGTTGGGCTTTATTTAAGATGTCGTCGGAATATTCTTCAGTTTCCCCGGCATCACTTGAGGCATTCAGCGGCTGGCTCAGTTTAGACCCGTCACGATAGAGGGCCACCGCTTTCAGCATGTTTTTCCAGCCTACATAATAGGCGTTTTCAACATCATGGACGGTGGATTCTCCAGGCATATTGATGGTTTTGCTAATGGCGCCGCTAATAAATGGTTGCGCCGCAGCCATGGTATAAATATGGGCATCTGTGGAGATGCTTCGTTTGCCGATTCGTCCACAGCGATTTGCGCAATCGAACACAGGCAAGTGCTCTGGTTGAAGATGTGGCGCACCTTCCACGGTCATGGTTCCACAACAAAAGTCATTGGCTGCAAGAATCTCTTCTTGAGTAAACCCAAGTTCTTTGAGCATATTGAACTTCGGGTCGTTGAGTTGGTCATCGGTCAGCCCGAGCCGGTTTCGGCAAAAATCTTCGCCTAATGTCCATTTATTGAAGGCAAACTGAATTTCGAAGGCTCCATCAAGGGTCGCTTCGATGCGCTCCAAGGCTTCTGGGTTAAACCCTTTGGCCATCAGGGATTCATGATTGATAAACGGAGATTGTTTTAATGTGCGAGTGCCTGTGGCATAGGTAATGATGTCGTGAATCTGTTCTTGAGTGTACCCGAGCTTTTTTAAGGCGGGCGGAAGACTTTGGTTGATGATCTTAAAGTATCCACCGCCCGCAAGTTTCTTGAACTTGACTAAGGCAAAGTCGGGTTCAATACCCGTGGTATCGCAATCCATAACTAATCCGATGGTGCCAGTGGGAGCAATGACAGTGGATTGAGCATTTCGATATCCATGTGCCTCTCCCAAAGTCACGGCTCGATCCCATGTTTCTCGAGCGGCGGCTAGTAGATCGGCAGGCGCTTCGATTTCATCGATACTCATGGGGGTGATCGTTAACCCTTCGTAATCTTCTTTTGGGGCGGCATAGGCGGCTCGTCTATGATTTCGCATGACCCGCAACATGGATTCACGGTTTTTGGCATAGCCTGGGAATGGTCCAAGCTCTGCAGCCATTTCCGCGGAGGTCGCATAAGATTCTCCGGTGAGAATAGCTGTGAGTGCACCACAAATGGCCAAGGCTTTGGGTGAGCCATAGGGAATGCCTTGACGCATGAGGAGCGAACCTAAGTTGGCATAGCCCAACCCCAAGGTTCGAAAGATAAAACTTTTTTCCGCAATGGCCTTGCTCGGGAATCCAGCCATGAGCACGCTAATTTCTAACACGATCGTCCACAATCGAATCGCATGCTGGTAGGCCGGAATGTCAAATTCCCCTTGGGGAGTCATGAAGGTTCCCAGATTGAGCGACGCTAAATTGCAGGCCGTGTCATCCAGAAACATGTACTCGCTGCAAGGGTTAGAGGCATTGATGCGTCCATCTTCCGGACAGGTATGCCATTCGTTGATGGTGGTGTCGTATTGAATCCCGGGATCGGCACAAATCCAGGCGGCCCAAGAAATTTGTTTCCACAATTCTTTGGCTTTGATCGTTTTGATGGGTTTGCCATCCGTTCGTTGCGTTAAAATCCAGTCGGCATCCTGATCCAATGCGTCAAAAAACGCATTGGGCACACGAATGCTGTTATTGGAGTTTTGTCCGGATACGGTCTGGTAGGCTTTGCTATCCCAATTTGTGTTGTATTCGTGAAAGACAAAATGGGTAAACCCTTCTTGGGCGTAAGCAAACATCCGTTGAATATAGGGTTCGGGGACCGTCGATTCACGAGCTGCTTTGATAGCTTGCTTGAGACCGGGATTACGTTGGGGGTCAAGTTCCAGCGACGAGACCGAATCCCCGGGTCGAATGTGGCAGGCTTGAAGCACGGCATTAAGCCGCTGAGCGCAGACCTTTGATCCGGTGACCATGGCCGCGACCTTCTGCTCTTCGATGACCTTCCAGTTGATGAATTCTTCAATGTCAGGATGATCAAGATCCAGGCAGACCATTTTGGCGGCACGGCGAGTCGTGCCCCCGGATTTGATTGCGCCAGCAGCACGGTCCCCAATACGAAGGAAGGACATCAGTCCAGAGGACTTTCCACCGCCGGATAAAGGTTCGGCATCCCCTCTGAGTTTAGAGAAATTGGTGCCGGTTCCCGAACCGTATTTGAAGAGCCTGGCTTCCCGAACCCATAAGTCCATAATGCCGCCTTCATTGACGAGATCGTCGGATACGGATTGGATAAAGCACGCATGGACTTGAGGACGTTCATAGGCGTTTTTCGAACGGTTCACCCGTTTGGTGTGAGGATCGACATAAAAATGCCCCTGGGAAGGTCCCGAAAGTCCATAAGCGAAATGAAGGCCGGTATTAAACCATTGCGGCGAATTGGGAGCGGCCATTTGCTTGGCTAACATAAAGCATAACTCATCATAAAACGCTTGGCCGTCCTCCTCGGTATCGAAATAGCCATGGGTTTTCCCCCATTGGGTCCAGCAGCCGGCCAGTCGATGGAATACCTGACGAGCATCCCGTTCACAACCCGTCACCGGCTTTCCAGCTGTATCCAGTTGCGGTGCTCCATCTTCGTCAACCTGGGGAATCCCAGCCTTCCTGAAATACTTTTGCGCTAAAATATCTACGGCTAACTGAGACCATTGTTCCGGGGCCTGGATATCCTCAAGCTGAAACACCACAGAGCCATCGGGGTTGCGAATTTCTGAGGACCGGGTCGAAAAAGGAATGTTTTGATAAGGGCTGTGACCCCGCTGAGTAAAACGGCGCTCGATTTTCAAGCCAATCCTCCTTGTTCCGTGGTGAAAAAACGGTCAAACCGTAACTGATGGAAGGCCTTGGATTTCAATAACATTCGAGTATACCTTCTGATTGAATCCGGAAGGAAGCTAACGATGAGGAGGCACAATCTATAGCGGCTAAAATAAATTGTCAATACTAAATATTGTGTTTTTTGGAACTATGGTGGGGATAACGGTGAATAGGCTGTGAACAAAAAAACACAAAAAATCTCAATGCGTTGTGAATGAAAATTTACAGTTATCCACAGGAATAAGGTGGGTGATTTTTTCTATCCACAGCTGTGATCTTATGAATGAAAAATTATTTTTTCGAGTGGACTTTTCCGTAAGGAAAAATGTGGGGAAATCCAATTTAATCTCTAAAGGGAACCCTAAATCCCAAAACCTTTTTGTGGGCAAAAACCCACGTTCCCCAAAACAGGAGTGTTAAGGCAAACCCATGAGGTTTTGAGTTCGTGGCTGACACCCCTCATCACCAAAAATGACGGTTTTAGATGTGCTTGTAACTTTATTAGGAGTTGGAAGGACTAGACCACCATTTGTTGGACAAGAACCGTGGGGAGCCGTTCTCGATTTTTTTCACCAGTTCAGACTATGCTAGTGGAATAATAAAGGGGAAGTCCTATTCCTCTATCTTGGTGGGGCGGGCTCGCGATAAAACATTGTAAGGAGAGAAACCATGTATGTTTGGAGTAAGCGCATCGTTATTTCATTATTGGTGTTATTTGGAATATTAGAGGTGGTCTTTTGGGTGACCTCCTCTGGTGGAGAAGCCAGCCTGTTGGCAACCCGAACCACACACTGGATGGCGTTGAACTATTTTTTGTTGCTCGTGTGGGTGTTTGTGTGGATGTTTGATCAAGCGCGGGTTCGCGGGAAAAATATCTGGGTGTGGATGGTTCCATTTTTTGTGGCCCCCTTGCCCACCTTGATGGCCTTTGTTTTAGTGCTGCAGCGCCGGGCGAAGTAGGGAGGGCGTGTTACTAGAATACCTGAATTTCCTGAAGAGTGGGGGGATGGGTTAACCAATCAGGACTTTGGACTCGGGATAGCGGTAACGGACAGGAGTGGATGTTTTGACGGCGAACAGTCCAATAAGCAAGGGGCCAAATCGGCCAAGCAGCATAGACATGATAATTACGACTTTTCCAAAATCTGTCAGTAGTGCCGAGAGACTCCGGCTACCTCCATCACCAAAGGACATGCCGACAATCCCCATCGCGGAGGTCACTTCAAACATAATCCTTAAAAACGGCCGTTCTTCGGAAAAATCTAAAAGGAGCGTGAACAGGGTAATGGCCGTAAAGGCAAGAATGCACAGAACAAAAGCTCTAATGATCAAGTCCGGGGGAATTCGACGGTGAAATACTTCCACGTCAACTTTTCTCCAGAGTACCGCCCATATCGTCAACCAAATAATGGCAAATGTGGTGGTTTTGATGCCACCGGACATACTGCCGGGTGACCCACCAACCGTCATGAGTAATATGAGGAAATAAAGGGTCGCATCTTCCATATCCCCAATATTTATCGTAGTAAATCCTGCCGTGCGAGAAACCGTATGGAAATGAGCGACCGCGAACCGTTCACCCAGGCTCAAGGGGCCAAAGGTCCGAGGATTATTCCATTCCAGAATCATTATCCCTAAGGTGCCGGATACGAGTAGGACGAGCGTAACTACGACGACGAGTTTGGTATGCGTTTGAAAGCGGAATCGTCTGGCTGTGAAATTATCCCAAAGATCTTGAAAAACTATAAATCCAATACTTCCGAAAATCACTAAAATGGTAACAATCATATTGATAGAAAAGTCGGATTGATAGGAAATAAGACTATTGGAAAATAAGGCAAATCCAGCATTATTAAAGGCCGAAATGGAATGAAAGATTCCAGCATATAACGCTTGGCCCCAGCTCATATCCTGAGAAAACCGTAATGTGAGGAGAATGGCTCCAAATCCCTCAAGAAATACCGTGACAATGGCCACGATTTTGACGTATCTCACGGATTCTCCAATGTCAGTGACGCTTAAGGTTTCTGCAAGCATCATCCGATCCCGAAGCCCAATCCGATGCCCCAGAGCTAGGAGGATCATGGTAGCCATAAGGGCATAGCCCAACCCTCCAATTTGAATTAGCATCAGAATGACTAACTGCCCGAAAACGGTAAACTCCGTGGGTGTATCCAAAACGACGAGTCCGGTGACACATACGGCCGAGGTTGCAGTAAATAATGCATCAATAAATCGAATATTCACGGTAGGTGGGGTTGCTGCCGGAAGCATTAATAGGAGAGATCCAAGAAGAATAAGAGCCGCAGCGGCCAGTGCCACGATTTGACCCGGAAGCAGTCTCAGGGTCAACAAGCGGGTCAGGATGGAGGGGGTCTGTTTTCCCGTTTGGTCAATCAAGGCCATAATGGAGTGACAGGGCTCTGGGGCTGATAAGGGTTTTAGTGGAGCATAAAAGGTTGGAGGTTATTAAACACGGATTACAAACTCATGTCACCTTTTCCTTAGTGTGTTGATGAAAAATCCTGAGGAAATTCGAAATGCCTTACGTGGGACCGCAGGGTTTCTAAGGTAAAAAATCAAGAAACAAAATGGCAATTTGGGAATGTGTCTAGGGTGAGGGAACACTATCGAATTGTGTTGGCCTAACAAGGCTGACCGTTGAATAGGCAAGGTTTGTATCGACTGGAATCAAAATCTACTTCTTCTTTATACACCAGCTCATTTCCATTGACCCCGTCCTGTTCTGGGTCGTTATACATGGTATGATTCCACCAATAAAATAACGGATAGTTTTCAAGGTAATAAACCGGATTTCCATAGACGCTGCGCTGATGATCCCAGACCTTCCGTCCGACCACATAATCCACCTTATCTGTGCCTTCCAAGGAATAAAGGAATAGGACCATGCGTGCCTCATGATCGTAGATTTCTTCGAGGCGGGTCTCTTCGTCGGGTTCACTCGGAAGGCGCGGTTGGGACAAGGCGAGTGAGGAAAGGCTCAGAATGAAGGTCAAGAAGGCAACGGAGATGCTCCAGGTTTTCTTCATAATCGTTCTCCCAAATCTCAAGATGGAGTCACGAGGAACCTATTGAGGTCATTTCACCCAGTGTAACCTATGGACGTTCTTCCGGCAATTATTTTTGAGGGTATTGACAATCAAGGTTGTCCATTCCTTAGGGGGTTTTCTATAATGGCTTCCGATTATTTGTTTTGGTTCGTCCCATGAAAAAAGTGACCTTTCATACTATTGGATGTCGGTTGAACCAATCGGAAACCGCTGTTCTTGTGGACCGCTTTCAACGCCTCGGTTACGAGCAGGTAAAGTTTGGAGAGCCGACAGATTTGCTCGTACTCAACACCTGTTCCGTTACGGAGGGTGCGGAGGTGGATTGCCGACGGGCCGTGCGACGGACCTTACGCCAATCTCCGCAAGCATTTGTCGCGGTCACCGGGTGTTATGCCCAGACTGGCGTGCAAGCGTTGCAAGCCATACCAGGAGTCGATTTGGTGTTGGGGAATCAGTTTAAAATGAACTTGCCGGATTACGTAAGGCCTGAGGCACTCACCGGAAAGTCCGCTTCTCCGGCTGTGGTGCATTCTGGGACGATTGATCGAGATGACTTTGAACAGGAAGGGGTGGGTGAGTATTCGACCACGCGCGCGAATCTTAAGATTCAGGACGGATGTAATTTCATGTGCTCGTTTTGCCTCATTCCCTTTGCACGTGGTCGGGAACGAAGCCGGCAGATTGATGATGCCATTCGGGAGGCGGAACAACTTGTAGCTCGTGGCCATAAGGAAGTTGTGTTAACAGGGGTCAATGTTGGGCAATTTGCTAGTGGAAGCTCGGGAATTATTGACCTTCTCCAACGATTGGAATTGATTCAGGGTTTGGCTCGAATTCGCATTTCCTCCATCGAGCCGACGACGATTCCTGAGGCGTTGCTCGAGTACATGGCATCCTCCTCCAAGCTATGTCGATTTTTACACGTGCCTCTTCAAAGTGGAGATAATGGGATTTTACAAGCCATGAATCGTCGGTACACGGTGAAAGATTATAGCGATTGGGTTCACCATGCCGCCCAAAAAATACCTGATGTATGCATTGGTACGGACCTTATGGTGGGATTTCCAGGGGAGAGTGAAGAGCAATTTGCCAATACTCGTGCGGTTGTGGTTGATCTTCCTTTGGCCTATTTTCATGTCTTCAGTTATTCAGCTCGCCCTGGAACGGCTGCTACTCGTTTGGAGAACACAGTGGCTTCCAAAACGATAAAGTCGCGGAGTAAAAATCTTTCCGAACTTTCTCGGGAAAAGCGAGCCGAATTTTATCATCGGTTTGTTGATCAACGGGTATCTGTGTTATTCGAATCTGCTGAAGGACCAGGCTGGTGGTCGGGTCTTACGGATAACTTTATTCGCGTTCGTGTACCCAGTACCACAGTATCCGCGAATGAGATTCATGCCGTTCATCTCACCGGAACGATAGGGGAAGCCGCGTTGGGACATATAGTGCGGGATCAAAATCACATAATTTCCAAGGATGTCATCCCCATGGTTCACAATAAAGGCTTGGCCTCAGTTTCTGTTCCCCGGAAGTCAATCCAAGTTGGGCAGTAAAAAGGTTATTTCGCAGTATTTGAGGGTTTGTGAGCATGCCTTATCAAGTCTATATTGAAACCTTCGGTTGCCAGATGAACGAATATGATACGGAATTGGTCCGGTCGCTTCTCACGAAAACCGGATTCACGTTCACGGGAGATCAAAATCAGGCAGACGTGGTTCTCATGAATACCTGCGCCATTCGAGAAAATGCCCACAATCGAGTGTATGGGCATTTGGGTGACTGCCGGGTGATGAAGCGAGAGCGCAAGGTGGTTGTGGGAGTCCTTGGGTGTATGGCGCAGAATTTAAAAAAAGAATTGATGGAGACGGATCCGGTGATTGATGTTCTGGTGGGGCCTGATGCCTATCGACAATTGCCAGAGTTGTTGACTCGGGCCCTGGTGCAACAGGAAAAAAGTCTAGCGGTCGATCTTTCCGAATATGAAACATATGAATATATCCTGCCAGAACGCCGGCCGGGGGTGAATGGCTGGATTGCGGTGATGCGGGGTTGCGATAATTTTTGTTCGTTTTGTGTGGTGCCCTATACTCGCGGCCGTGAACGGTCTCGAATCCCAGAGGGTATTCTCGAAGAAGCCCGAGGGCTAGTCTCACAGGGGTATAAACAAATTACCCTTCTTGGGCAGAACGTGAATTCGTATGCCTCTGCTGGCTGGGATTTTGCCAGGTTGCTCACGGCGGTGGCGGATATTCCAGGCATTGAACGTGTTCGTTTTACGTCACCTCATCCCAAAGATTTTCCTCCGTCTCTATTGGAGGCCGTGGCGCAACACCCACGCGTGTGTCGACATATTCATTTGCCGCTACAAGCCGGGAATGATCGAATTCTTGAATTAATGGGACGATGCTACACGCGAAAAGACTTTCTGGCCCTTGTCGATGATATCCGACGGCATGGGGATATTTCCTTGAGTACCGATGTGATTTGTGGGTTTTGTTCGGAAACCGATGCTGAGTATCAGGAAACGTATGACTTGGTGAAAGAAGTAGAGTTTCAGGCCGCCTATATATTTAAGTATTCCGAGCGAAAACACACGATTGCCAGCCGCAAATACCCGGATGATGTCCCCGATCAAGTCAAAACCGACAGAGTCAAGGAACTCATCGAGTTTCAGAAGTCCGTTTCCACTAAACTAAATCAATGTCTCATTGGAAAGACCGTTGAGGTGCTCATTGAAGGACCCGCCAAGAAATCAGCAGGACAATGGATGGGCCATACGGAAAGCAATGTCACGGTTGTGTGGCAAAAGCCGGATTTTCCCACAAAACCCGGGGACTTGGTGCCGGTCACGGTAGCCGAAGCTTCGGCCTCTACCCTCTTTGGTCAACGAGTCCCTACTCCTCCCTCTCTTGTGTGTTCTGAATAGGTATCCCCTAGGATCATAGCGTTCTTGGGTGGGAAAGGCATCCTCCCCAAATTTTGGTGGATGTACGTAATTCCTCCTGAGGGAGCACCCATGACAGTCTCTGTTCATTATGCTTAAGTCGTGTTGGATTTGGGCCGACAATTTAAGAAGAATCATAGCGGTTAGGGTTCTAGGCAAGTACCAATGCTGGGTTCCCCAATACCAAATAATCCAAGCGCAAGCGACAGAAAGGGTGAGGACGGGATGACACCAGAACTTATTCAACGAATCAAAAATTGCAAAACCCTTCCGGCGATTCCGGCCTTACCGTTGCAAGTATTGCAGATGTGCCGCAGTGAAGATGCGGATATCAAAAAAATGGGTGATTTAATCAGCAATGATCCTACTTTTGTCGCTAAAGTCTTAAATGTGGCCAATTCCAGTTTTTACGGAGGCTCACGCCATAAAGTCACCACGGTAACGCAGGCGATAACTCTGTTAGGTATGAATTCCATTGCGACCCTAGCCTTTTGTTTTTCGTTATATCGGGACCTTCGTCGACATGGGGCCTCGGGGTTTGATCATAATCAATATTGGCGACGTTCCCTGCTCTCTAGTGTGGCAGGCCGGGTGATTGGAACCTGGGCTAAAATCATAGATTGCGAAGAAATTTTCCTTGCCGCGCTTCTACAGGACATTGGGGTGTTGGTGCTGAGCGAAACGCATACCGATTTATATGGTTCGATCATCACTCAGGCGGAGAGGAATCACATTCGCTTGCAGGAATTAGAAAGGGAAAAATTAGGAGCGGATCATAGCGAGGTTGGCGCATGGTTGGCAGAAAACTGGCAATTGCCCGAGTTGTTACAAGCAGCAGTGCGGTGTAGTCATGATCCTTTGCAAATGGATATCCCCGAAGAATTTTTACCGGTTGTAAAGACCGTCGCATTTTCAGGAAGATTAGCAGATATTTGGTGCGATCCCGAAACTGAACAAGCCACGCAGCAGGCGGCTCTCGCAGCCCAAGCCATGCTTGGCATGGAGTATCAAGAGTTAGAAACTTGTCTCGACAGCATTGCTAATGGGTTTTTGGAAATGTCCGGCATTTTCCAAATTGATTTAGGCAATCCTCAAGAAATAGCCGAAATTTTGGAAAAAGCGAAAGAGACGCTTCGCAATCTTTCAGCCGAAGCTCCACAACCCGCCGGGGTATCCTAATCCCTTACTTTCCCTGTACTAAATTTGCACCCCAGGACTTTTCAGCACGTCCACCATCCTCAATCATCATAGGCCGTTTTTCCTTAATCAGCAGGAAACCAAAAATTTTTGCACTTTGGTGCCAAGGGTTATAACGTCTTTCGTTTTTCCCTGAGGAAAAGAACTGGCGCAGGAACTGTTTGCGAAAGGTGGAGATTTGAGGTAATGAGGTCTCTCGGTGGAGGGCAAAAAGCGAAAATCACCACTGAAAATGAATTAACCTGAGGGAAAATGGAGTCTTATGTCCTAGGGCATTAAGCGATTGAAGGGGCCAGAGCTTCTTCAATGGAGTTGTAACTGGGGATAAGTTTTGGAATCGCCACCATATCCAGGATAAGACGAACTTCGGGTTGAGGATTAATCAAACTCAACCGGCCGCCTTTTTCCTTAAACTTATGATGGTTGACCGCGAGAAGCCCAAGTCCCGCGCTGTCGACAATGGGGACTCCTGCCAAATTGAGGATAAGGTGAAGAGTGCCGGTATCAATCGCTTGATCGATGGCGCGCTGAACGTCTTGCTTCGCTGTCGCGTCAAAACGGCCAGATAGATCTAATACCACCGCATCCTCAAGGTTTCTTACCGATACCGCCATATACCCACCTCCCTGTCAATTCATGATTAAATGAATAAGTGTGTATCGGTCGAATGGCGCTCTGGCTAAAACCCTCTGTAGGGCACTTAAAAATGAAGTCCGTTGGGACACGTTGAATGGTATTCTGGTAAAAAAAGGGGGTTTTGGATGACGGCACTGTCGTTTTTCCAGGCAAAGGTAGGGGAATTCTAAGGGACCTCGCAAAAGACGCCTCTCAGTTGACGATTCCACGCGAAGACCGGTATAACGACCGCGATTAGTTTTCACGAAACCGTGGGTTCCCTTCCTATTTCCGTTTTAAATCTTTGGCGCCCGTAGCTCAATGGATAGAGCACTTGACTACGGATCAAGAGGTTACAGGTTCGACTCCTGTCGGGCGCGCCAATACTGGGCTTTCTAGTTTTTCATGGAAAGCCTCTCCTTTACAAATTTCTCCTTTTTGGGAAATTCTCCCCAATATAATAATAAGTATAATTACCAGCAGTAGGATGGGTATTCTCGGAAAGTCCTGTGTGTCTTAGTTCCGTGCCTGTCGATTCGGGCAGACCCTATCGGACGTTTGAATTTGCACATCCCCCTAAGCTCCCTGAACTGGGCGTCTTCGGCGTTTCA
The DNA here is from genome assembly GCF_032191465.1 of Candidatus Nitronereus thalassa. Classification (NCBI taxonomy): domain Bacteria; kingdom Pseudomonadati; phylum Nitrospirota; class Nitrospiria; order Nitrospirales; family Nitrospiraceae; genus Candidatus Nitronereus; species Candidatus Nitronereus thalassa. Next base: position 3,087,816 of record NZ_JAQOUE010000001.1, read on the forward strand.
CTTCCATTCTGCATCTTCTTTTTGCTTCCTCTCACTTTTTCTTCATTTCCCTTCAAAGTTGTCCGAAAAAAGAGATACGACTTGGACTATATAGTCAAAAGTCATTGAGGGTGTAATTGCCCTACCGTTGTCATGTAGGAGTGAGAGTTTCATTGATGGAAGAGGTTTTGCCAAACGATGCAACCTGGCTGTTGATTTGCACGGCTTTCGTCCTGTTAATGCAGGCAGGATTTGTCTGTCTGGAAAGCGGGTTGGTCCGTGCCAAAAACAGCATCAATGTGGCCATCAAAAACGTGGTGGATTTTTGTATCGCCTCGATCATGTTTTGGGGTGTGGGATTTGGGCTGATGTTTGGAGCGAGTTGGGCGGGTGTGGTTGGCACCGATGGCTTTGTATTTCAGGATGTCACGAACCACTGGTTGACCGCTTTTTTTATTTTTCAACTCGTTTTCTGCGGCACGGCAACCACGATTGTGTCTGGAGCGATCGCCGAACGAATGCGGTTTTCTGGATATCTCGTCGTCGTTTTCATAATTGCCACCCTGATTTATCCCATTTTTGGTCATTGGGCTTGGGCAACGGGGCCCAACGTCGGATGGTTACAACAAATTGGGTTCATCGATTTTGCAGGGTCTACAGTAGTGCATTCCACTGGTGGATGGGTGGCGCTGGCCGCGGTCCTTCTGATTGGTCCACGGCTTGGACGGTTTGATGAACACTCCATTCCTATTCATGGCCATAACCTTCCCTTGGCGACCCTTGGAATGTTTTTATTGTGGTTTGGATGGTTTGGATTCAATGGCGGAAGTGCTTTGCGGATGACCGGGGAAGTCCCCTTGATATTTCTCAATACGATATTGGCTGGTGTGTCAGGCGGCTTGGCCGCGTTGGGAGCCAGTTGGCATTTATTGGGGAGACCAGTGGTTCCCTTTGTGTTGAACGGGGTCATTGCGGGTCTTGTGGGGATTACCGCGTCTGCCAATTTCATGGGTCCGCTTTCATCCCTTGCCATAGGCGCGATCGCTGGGGCGATTTGTGTTGTGGCTCACCAATGGATGGAGCGTCGGAAGATTGATGATGTGATTGGTGCGGTTCCAGCCCACGCCTGTGCTGGGGTGTGGGGCACTATAGCGGTCGCCATATTTGGCGATCCCCAAGCCTGGGGAACTGGACTAGGGCGATGGGAACAATTTGGCATTCAATTGATTGGTGTTGGGAGTTGCTTTGTTTGGTCATTTGGGCTTGGCGGGGGGTTGCTGTGGTGTGCCAATCGTATCCTGCCGTTTCGAGTGACGGCTGAGGAAGAACGTATCGGATTAAATATGATCGAGCATGGAGCAACCACGGCCTTGCACGATTTGGTGAGCGAAATGGAAGCCCAACGTCAGAGGGGGGATTTTTCCGAACCCGTGACGATTGAGCCCCATACTGAGGTTGGACAAATCGCCACCGAATATAATCGGGTCTTAATCAGCGTCAATGATGAAACGAGAAAGCGAGAATCTGCGCTGGAATTGTTACGAATCGAAACCGGATATGTGGAATTGTTGCAAGGGGTTGCGGTGGCCGCGAATGAAGCGAAATCGGTAGAGGAATCTCTGCAGACCACCCTTGATTTAGTATGCAACTTTACGCAATGGCCGGTGGGGCATGTGTATCTGCGACCGGATGATTTGTCAGACATATTAATCCCCACCACGATCTGGCATTTTGATCATCGGGACACCTTTGAGACCTTTCGGGAGGTGACCGAACAGACACAGTTTCTTCCGGGCGTGGGATTACCAGGTCGTGTGTTGTCGACCTTTCAAGCGACCTGGATTGCTGACGTGACTCAGGATTCGAATTTTCCTCGAGCCATCATGGCCAAGGGCATCGGAGTTAAGGGAGCCTTTGCCTTTCCCATTATTGTAGGGAATACGGTTATGGCAGTATTGGAATTTTTTTCAGAACGAGCAGAGAAACCCAACAGTCGATTGTTGGAAGTCATGGTTGCGATTGGCACCCAACTTGGTCGTGTGATCGAGCGAAAAAAAGGAGAGGAGCGGTTCCGCAATATTTTTGTCAATTCCAACGATGGCATTTTTGTGTTTGATTTATTGGCAGACCAAATCGTGGAAGCCAATGTCAAAGCCGCAGATATATTGGGGTATTCAGAGGTTGATCTTTCGGAACAGCGACCTTCCACGATTTTTGCCAATGAACTGGAAAGCTTTCGAGCTTTCCTTCGAGATATCAAAGTCGAAGGTCGGGGCTGGACGGATAAACTGAAATTCACCACCAAGTCTGGCGAGAAAATTCCCACGGAGATTTCTGCTTCAAAAATGGTGGTGGATGGCCGTCAATGTGTCATTGCCATGGTGCGAGACATTTCAGACCGAATCAATACATGGGCCTTGTTAACCGAAGCTGCCGAACGACTCGAAGAGCAAAACAAAGAATTGGTCGAGGCGCGAGATCGGGCTTTGGAGTTAGCCAGGCTCAAATCCGAATTTCTTGCGACCATGAGTCATGAGATTCGGACCCCCATGAATGGCGTCATTGGCATGACGGGGCTGTTGTTGGAAACTGAGCTCACCGTAGAACAACGGCGGTTTGCCGAGACGGTTCGCCAATCAGGCGAAGGCCTTTTGGCTGTCATCAATGACATTTTAGACTTCTCCAAAATTGAAGCTGGCAAAATGGATTTTGAATGTATTGATTTCGATCTCCGTGTGGCGGTGGAAGAAACGTTAGAACTCATTGCAGAGAAGGCTTCCAAAAAGAAACTCGAGTTGGTGGCGTTGGTCTTTGCGGATGTGCCCACGGCGGTTCAGGGCGATCCTGGAAGACTTCGCCAGGTGTTACTCAATTTGATTGGCAATGCCATCAAATTTACGGAAGCCGGCGATGTAACCATCCAAGTGTTATGCCTGGAAGATAACGACCAGGATGTGCTGGTGCGCATTCAAATTGCCGATACGGGTGTGGGAATTTCGTCGGAAGCCCAGAGCCGTCTATTTCAAGCCTTTAGTCAAGCCGACAGTTCCACGACGAGGAAATTTGGTGGCACTGGATTGGGGTTGGCCATATGCAAGCAATTAGTCGAGCGCATGGGGGGGGAGATTGGCGTAGAAAGTACGCCCGGAGAGGGGAGTCTGTTTTGGTTCACGGCCCGCTTTACTAAACAATCGAAAGAACATCAGAGCTTGTCTCGTGCGCTTAAGGATTTATCAGGGATTCGTGTCTGTGGAGTCGATGATCACCCGACCAATCGAGTTTTACTTGCTCAATATTGCGAGGACTGGGGTATGGAAAGCGTGAACGTCGCTACTCCTGGAGAAGCGTTACGCGTTATGCAGGGAGCGGCGTTGCGAGGGGATTCCTATGATGTGGCGATTTTAGATATGGAAATGCCCGAGATGAATGGTCTGACGTTAGCCCAAACCCTCAAAGCCGATCCCATGACGGCGAGTGTGAAATTGATATTGCTGACGTCCCTGGGACGTCGAGGAGATGGAGCTTCGGCGAGGGAAGTCGGATTCGAGGCCTATTTAAACAAACCAATTCGGAAGGCCCAATTGCGTCAATGTATCGAAATGGTGTTAGGCAGGGCCGACTTCAATTCCAAAGAGTCTCCATCGGTATTGATTACACAGCATACCCTTCGCGAAATGGAATCCCTGGAGAGTGCTCGAATCTTGGTGGCAGATGACCACACGGTCAATCAGCAGCTTGCCGTGCTGATGCTCGAACGATTGGGCCATCGGGTGGACGTTGTGGGCAATGGCCTAGAAGCCGTGGAGGTGTTGGAACATAAAACCTACGACCTGGTGTTCATGGATTGCCAGATGCCGGAAATGGATGGTTATGAAGCGACACAGCATATTCGAAGACGGGAAGCGTTAAGTGTGAAACGTGAAGGGAAAAATAAAGAGGTAGGTGACCTACCTTCCCATCCACAAGATACGCAAAACGAACGACGAGATACGACCCACATTCCCATCATTGCCCTGACAGCGAATGCCATGGATGGAGATCAAGACAAGTGCCTCGCAGTAGGGATGGATGATTATCTGTCCAAACCTATCAAGATCGAAGAATTGAAAATGGTTTTGCAGCGGTGGCTTTTGAAAAAAGAGAAAGAGAGGACCCTGATGGATGATCAAACGAACTACATCCGACCACCCTATAAAGAAAATCAAGAGGGTAAAACTCAATCAAGTGGTGATTCCTCTCTTGATGCCGCGGTCTTAGCCGAATGGCAAGACATGACCGGAGTTGGGTACCCGAAATTTCTTGGCCGAATGGTTCACCAATTTGTGCGGGATGCCGGGATCTGTATTGAAAACGTTAAAAAAGCCGTGGGGGATGGAAATCTGGATGCCCTGCGAGAAGCGGCTCATGGTTTGAAGGGTATCTCCGGAAATGTTGGGGCGAAACGGTTGGCACATGCGGCCAGAGAAATAGAAGAGATGTGTCGCCAACCATCGTGTGATGTCTCGACAATTGGCATTGTTGGTCTTCAATCAGAGTTTGAGAAGGTTCGGGGAGTTCTGGATCATGAACTTGCCCAAGCTGCAGAAGGAAAATAAAATGTGATGTGACTTAAATATAGTAAGAACGCCCTCAGCATTTGGATGTTTCTTCATTTCATGCCCTCGTTCTTTCTAGGTGCTGATCCCGCCAGTTGATCCACATTTCTATTTATTGTTGTTCAGAATTTACCCGTCGGAAAATTTTCCGGTACTCCTCTGTCCTCCTTCCTGTGTCTTTGTTCCTGTTGTTGAGTAAATTGATGGGATGTCACGATTTTATCAGGGGACCACTGTCTTGAATTTTTACAGGAAGAAGAAAAAGGCTAAACCTGGGGAGCCCCTGGATTCTTTTTTGTCTTTGTTATCGGGAAGTTGGATAGGAGCATGCTCATGGCATGATCTTTGTAGAAGCATACTGGTGACAGGGAATAAGTGACTGATACTTTAAGCCAAGGAGGATGCCATGATGAAACTTTTCCTAGGAATGATTGTAGGATCCCTCATCACCATCTACGCCGCTGGTGGGGCTGCAGTAGCTGATCTCATTATGCATAACATGATGACTCTGGTCCAAGATTCTTCCAATCATCCTCAATCACTCATGGTTGGGTTGAGTGTGTGGAGTGCCACGGCCTTTTCCATGGTGTGGATGAAACGACGACAACAACGACCGAAAACTTCTCAATATGCCTTTTTATTACGCTAGCTCTGGATTGGGTGTCTGCCACAATTGCGATCCTTCTCCTGGAGGATGGCAAGGCCCTGGGAATTGTCGTGATGCCCGAACCATTGTTTTGGATCCTATACGTCATTTCGGTACCTAGGCTCTCTTTCTCCTTTTCCCAAGCGTATTTATTTTTCTGTTAGACTCTTTCCTTGGGTTGCCCCCTCCTTCGAGGAATTTACTTTTTTCCTTCACAACGTTTACGGTAGAACACAATCTCCGTCAGGAGAGCCATTGTGTATTAAAGGATATGGAAGGAAGTATCTTAAGTGTCTGATGAAGGGAGCATGTCGTTGCTGACAAGGAAAAAAAGGTGGTGCCTGAATCAATGGCACGTTTTTGGAGTCCTACTGGTACTGAATATGTTGATGGGAATGTTTCCATCTGGTGTGCATAGCCGAGTGCCACCCTCTCTTGCTGATGGGCAGATTGTTGGAGAACGACACGGTGCTCCCCCACCTCATCGATCATGGTCGGCTTTTCGAAGCGATGACGCCAAAAATGTGTGTGTCACCGTGGTGAATTATGGAGGTGGTGAGATTTTAGTACATCTTTTTCATAAGCGTTCTTTGGCAGGCGCGTTTACCGTTCAATCCCAAGAAGCATCTGCGATGTGCTCCGATGTGACCGTGATTGAGTTGGAATGCGAAAGTGATACATGCCAGCCAGAATGGTATATTTCAGAATTTCATTAGATTTTCTCTGGACATGTCCTTATGAGTTTTCGGTTTCTTATTTTCCTATCCACAACATAGCGTTTCTCGGAATTTCCCAGACTAGTTTCAGAAAGAAGTAGTCGATTCAAAAAAAGACTGGCACTTTACATTTTCTGGAAGTGGGGTTTTTATGGTAGTCTTTTGACCAGAGTGAGCTCTTGGCTGATTGTGGTGAAAAGGCGAGGTTCTTGGAACGAAGGGGATTGGGATACATGCAAAGAGAATTTCCAGAAAACGGCGTGTGCCACTCAGGTGTGCAAAATGGTGGGAGAGGTATCGTTGTGGGGAACTGGTGTTTGCCGCTGCTCTTCTTGTTTGGCCTCTTGACCGGCTGTGAAACAACAGGACAAGTCAGAAGCATAACTGACGAAGACATTCCTGCAACGAGGATTATCCCTCCGGTTGTGAAAGAAGAACCTGTTCTCGAAAATGTGGTTGATGAACCTAAGGATCTTCCTACATTAGCCGAATCCGTCACTCCATCAGAAACTATACAACAAGAGCTCATTGAGGCGGCTTCTCCAGAGCAGTTACCAGAGGCCATGGAAACGGCGCCTGTCAAGCCTTTGAGTCCTCCTAAAGACCTCCCATTGGCAACTCCTCACACTCCAGAATCTTTAGAATCTACTGTGGCTCCTCCCTCCGAACCTATTCAACCCAAAACTCTTCAGGATGTCTATTTTGATTTTGATCAGGCGACGATCTTGAGTTCGGCCAAGATTGTTCTCCAGACCAATGCTAGGCTTCTGCAAACGCATTTCCAACATTTGAATATTCTCATTGAAGGACATTGTGATGAACGAGGGTCGGTGGAATATAATTTGGTGTTGGGAGTCAGGCGGGCCCAGGCGGTACAGACATATTTGAGAGACTTAGGAATTCCACAATCACGGATTCGTATTGTGAGTTATGGGAAAGAACGTCCGGTGTGCTCAGAGCAACACGAGCGGTGTTGGCAGAAGAATCGGCGAGCGCATTTTGTTCTTCGATAGCAGGTTTCGCTTTGTTGCCCCTGCCAGTCCAAGTTGGTCTTCATGAGCCTTTATCTTCAAGGGACTAGTAGGAATGTGTTTGGCCTTCTTAGCTGGCTAGAAACTCTTGTGAAATCGTCAATGTATCAAAACGCCAAGGTGAAAGGTATCAATCTCGTGCCTTCATTTACCGCAAAGAGCCAAAACAGAAAACTGACCATGGCCACGCCCGATAACACAAGGGCAATGAGTTTCCACGCTCCAGTTTGTTGTTGATACGTGATCTCTCGTTCAGATCCAAACTGCCCACGACGTTCCGGGCCGGAGAATACAGAATTCCCGTTGCTTGGCTGTGTGCGACGGTTCATTACCGCAGTGCCTGCCATTTGAGCCTTCCGCAGTTCTCGTCGTTCCTCCAGTAAGCAGGCTGTTTGATACCAGTACTGTTCCTCAAGTTTTAAAAGCGCGTCACGATTTTCGAAAGCGACGGCTTTTTCCAACAGTGGCTGGTAGGTTCGGTCCAATTGTTTAAATTTCCACCAAAGTGAAATTTTTTTTGTCATGATTTGTAGCACAGTAACACCTCCTTACAATGGCGACATAATATGACAAATTAATGACAGATTCGCAGCAATATCAAAATACGTGTTCTACCGCATCGAAAGATTGGGAAACATGAAAGAAGGGGATGTGTACAATGCCAAAGGAAATTAACTGTGTGAGATTCGAGCTGGGTATTGTAAGTGAGATAAAAAGGTGGGAACCCAAAATCTATTCGTGGTGAATAGATTTTGGATACAGGACCAGTCTTTTGGTATTGACTGGCAAACGGGGATATTAGGAATGATGGGAGATAGGGTTGGACAAGTGGTGATTTACTCTTGCCGTTCTTACTTCTCGACTGTGCTGAATCATTTCCAGAAACTGTACGACGGCGGCAGTCCGTGATTCGACTCCGAGTTTTGTATAAATATGCTCTAAGTGTTTTGACGCAGTTCGTGGACTAATTGAAAGGATGAGACCAATTTCGTTGTTGGTTTTTCCACGAGCGACCCATTCAAGTACTTCTACCTCGCGCCGAGTCAATCCTTTTTCTTCAAGGGCGACGAGAGCATCTGTTTCAATTGATGATCCATTTGACTCCATGATATCCATGATAAATCCTTCCTCTCCCTGGGGATTCCCAGATGATTGCGTGAATCTCTCGTGGTTGCCGTTCTGATGAAGGTATATGGCAACTTGCGGGCCAAAACGGGAGGAGAGGGAAATCGGTGGATGTAAGGTACGAAACCCGTTGTTTTTATTGATTATATCTAGGTCATCAGAGAGGGAAGTCGTAACGCTGAAGGTTTTTCTGACACAAGGGATCGTAAAATCTTTTTACGAGGCCTGAGTGAATCCAACATGTCTTTGTGAAAACTGTAATGAATTCACACTGTTGGAGATCGAGGTGGAAACGTAAAACTTTCCGACATTCGTGAGATGACTGATATGAAGTTTCGGAGACGTACGGTGAAAAACGCACAGTAAAATAACCCGTTTTGCACTGCATAAAAGATAAACTCCAGTACGATCAATTTTCTGACATACCTCTTGAGAGGGGTATTTTATTGTTGGGAGATCGTGGGTAACAGATTCCTTGACGTCTTGTCACTTTGGAATATCAATTTTACCTATCGAGCGGTTCTCTATGGACTGTTTTCCTTCTGACTTTTATTCTTGCCAAAGAATGTGTTTTCTCTAATCCAGTCAAAAACCTTTTGCAAAAACGCTGACTCCTTTTCTCCAGAGATTGCCCCAAATATAATGTTGCATTCCCCGTGTTGTTTTCCTTGGACTTTATCTGCTGTCTTCCTTCGTAGAAAGTGCAGGCAGTTTTCCACCTTTAAATATTTTGTCCTATAAAAGATTTAAGTCTTCTAATTACAACGCCTCTACGCCTGCGTGGAACATCCCTCCACAACCTTCAACCAAATGTTGACTGCCAGATAGCCTCAGCTAAATGACGTATTGTCCAAAATGGTTGTTCCCAGTTAACTACCGTTAGGGAGTATTTCCTTTTCGTTCCTGCGCAGGAAAAGTCCCTTGTGAACAATTGTAAGTGCGACGAACCCGCGGGTTTGTCCTCGGGAATCCCACTTTATTGGAAAAGGAAAAAATTCTACCCCCTGCACAAGAGATGGTCATCATCAAATGAAACGATTTTCTCCAGCATTGGCATCGGTCTTGGAAGACGAACGGGCGAATCTTCAATCTTCATCCATCTTCGTTGACTTGGCGGTGAGCAATACTGTAGCCAGGGCAGCCTTTGAGTCCGTGATCAAGGAATGCACGGACTTTCGAATTTTAAAATTGTCAGAACAAGTAGCTCCTCAGGTGACGATCTTAGAAGTGAATTCCGATCCTCAACGAGCTCTCGCTACAATTCAATCTTTGGACCAGAGCCCACATGCGAGCGAATATTTTTTAACTGGAGAGTCCCCAGATTCGGCAGTGTTATTAGAGGCCCTTCGGGTTGGAGTCAAAGAATTTTTCCCATTACCAGTTGATCGTGATGCAGTGCGTCAGGCCTTGAAACGATATGGCGAGGCCAGGGCTTCCGCGCCGTGTCATGACCTGCAACGTTCTGGGCAATTGGTGAGTGTGATGGGCAGCAGTGGAGGGCTTGGCACCACAAGTTTGGCTGTCAATCTAGCGGTGTCTTTAAAAGCTCGCGAAACAGGAAAATCCGTAGTGTTGGTCGAAGTGGACCAGCAGAACGGTAACCTTCCAGCCTACTTAGATCTTACACCATCCTACAGCTTTCAAGATATTAATAGTGACCTTCTTCGCTTGGATGATGCATTGGTGCGGAAATTCCTCTTGGATCATTCATCAGGAATTCAAGTGCTTCCCTCCGGGTACAACAATCTTCGCAGTGGCCAGCTTAATCCTGTTGGAGTCAAACACACCATGGAATTGCTTGCGCTGTTGTTTGATTACGTGATCGTGGATATCGGTCATACGCTGGATGCTCCAGCTCGAGAAGCCTTGTCCTTGTCAAATCTCATCCTGCTCGTTTCTACACTTCAAGTTCCCGTGGTTCATCGCACTCAAGGACTTCTCCAAGAATTTGTACGCCAAGGAATTGAAGGGGCCGTGGAATTGGTGATGAGTCGGTACTGCAATGAGGAAGAGGACCTGATTGAAGAGACAGAGTCCGTCCTTGGGCATGGCATAGATTGGCGTATTCCAGAAAATAGCATGCCTTCTCGTCATTCGATTAATCAGGGGACTCCCTGCGTTTCTTTGTTTCCAAAGACACCGATCGCCAAAAGCTATGCTGAATTAGCAAGCCGAATAGCTGGCCGAGCTATTTCGAATCTACCGGCGCAAGGCCCGTCTTACGGACATTTCCAAAAACTTCTTCAATTTGGACGGGCCAAATTGAATTTAGCGAAGGCGTCTTGACTATGTTTTCACTCCTTTCAGACCACAATGGCCACGATGAAGGACTGCCTCCTCTCGGTGTGGCATTAGGGAATCTCAAAACCCGGCTCCATCGACAAGTCGTGGAAACATTGGATCTGTCAGTCATTTCTCGAATGGATGCCACATTGGCCAAATTTGAAGTGAGTCAGGTGGTCGAGAGGATTCTCGACCGCGAACGAATTCCGTTGAATCGTAAAGAGCGAGAGCAACTCATCGTGGATATTCACCACGAAGTCATGGGTCTAGGTCCATTGGAGCCGCTTCTCCATGACCCCACGGTCAATGACATTTTGGTGAATGGGGCTCACCAGGTGTATGTGGAGCGGCGGGGAAGGTTGGAATTGAGCGACGTCCAGTTTCGAAGCGAAGCGCATCTACGAAAAATTATCGAACGGATTGTGTCGGCGGTAGGGCGACGTATCGATGAGTCCTCCCCGATGGTCGATGCCCGGTTGGCAGATGGGTCACGTATCAACGCCATTATCCCGCCCTTGGCGTTGGATGGTGCCTGTCTGTCCATTCGGCGATTCATGAAAGACAAGTTGCAAGTGGAAGACCTGATTGCGCATCGAGCCCTAACTCCAGAAATGGTCCATGTGTTGGAAGGAGCGGTGAAGGCTCGACTGAATATTCTGGTCTCAGGGGGCACGGGTTCGGGAAAGACGACGTTGTTGAATGTGCTATCGGGCTATATTCCCGCAGAGGAACGCATCGTCACGATCGAGGACTCGGCGGAACTTCAGTTACGACAAAAACACGTGGTTCGATTGGAGACTCGGCCAGGAAATATTGAAGGAAAGGGAGAAGTCACCCAGCGTGAATTAGTGAAAAATTGTTTGCGCATGAGACCAGATCGGATCGTGCTTGGTGAAGTCAGAGGGAATGAAACCCTGGACATGTTGCAGGCGATGAACACAGGTCATGATGGGTCATTGACTACGATTCATGCGAATTCGCCACGAGATGCCTTGGCCCGTGTGGAAACGTTAGTGTCCTTAGCCGGGTTGAATATCTCGACGAAAGCCCTTCGGCAATATATCAGCTCGGCGTTGGATGTCGTGGTTCAAATGACAAGATTTTCAGATGGTACGCGGCGGGTGACCAGTCTCCAGGAGATTACTGGGATGGAAGGTGAAACCGTGACCATGCAGGAAATTTTCAGATTTGAACAAACTGGTCTTGATTCGGCCCATCGCACACAAGGACGGTTTGTGTCCACAGGAGTGCGACCACGATTCATGGATCAATTGAAAATAATTGGGATGGATGAGCCAATGGGTCTCTTTAATCCAAATCATATTTCCACCGTGTGAGCCATTGGAAGACTGCATGAATGTTGGAAGTCGAACAGCAGGCAGGGATGTAACGTTAAAAAAATAATTAACAAAGGAGAGAATCATGTTGAATTTCGTAAAACAATTCATTGAAGACGAAGAGGGAGCCTCGGCCGTGGAATATGGTCTATTAGTCGCATTGATGGCAGCTGCGGTGACAGCCGCAGTGGGAATTCTTGGCCCTGGACTTTCGACCACCTTTCAAGGTGTTGTTGATTCGATGACTTCTGCAACCACTCCTGCTCCTGCTCCCCCCACTACTCCTACTTCGTAGTGTGAAATGGTTGCTTGAGCGAGGAACACGTCAGGAATGAAAAAACCGAAGATTAGACGGTTTCGGGTTTGGTGTCGCGAATTTCGGTAGGGTGCCCGAAGTCAGGAGCGGGAATAAAATTTCCTATCTTTTATCGAGAAGTGGAGCGAAAGCTTAATGGGTCGTCAAGGAAACAGTAGGTTCGATGGTGGTCAATCCACCATAGAGATGGCTTTGTTGCTCTTGCCGTTTTTGCTCATGGTGTTAGCCGTGATTGAGTTTGGTTGGTACTTTCTGCATCAACATACCCTGCAGTTTGCCACACGAGAGGGGATGAGGCTGGCGCTGGTCGGTGAGCAGCTCCAAGACAGCCAAGGGAAACTGCTGACTCGAGAGGCATCCATCATTCAGACCGTGAAGGATTACGCATCAGGAGTGATGGAAGGTGAACACCTTCAGGTGTGGATCTTTCAGGTGACGAGTACCTACGATGATCCCCATGGGTGGGAGACACAGGCGCCAGTGGCTGGGGAACCTGGACAATATATGCGAGTCAAAGTGCGGCATGAACATCGTTTTGTGACCGAATTGATTGCCGGATTTTTCCCCAATAAGTCCACCTTCCCGATGTGGGCTGAGGGTACCTTTCGCAATGAATTGTTCGATCCAGTGTCATGAAAATTTCTCGACTACAGCAACAGGAAGGATTGGCCACTTTGGAGTTTTCCATGATGGCCACCGTGTTGCTGACCTTGGCCTGGGCGGTAATCGAATTTGGTTCTTTGCTTCAGGCTCAGGCGGTGGTGACAAACGTGACCAGGGAAGGGGGCTCTCTGGCATCAAGGGATCTGAAGACTGGGCCTGAATTGTTTTTGTTGCTCGAACGGTCAAGTTCCCCATTGGAGTTTGAACAACATCCTCATCAATTCAAAATGTTCCTCGCACGTGTCCAAGCGGGTATTTCATCAGAATCTCCAGATCCCACATGTACCGTGTATGAGCACGGAGCTTTAAACAGTCCTAACGTCGTGTCCCCAGCGACTCACCCGCATTGCGGTCTCACTCCGGCATTATATGAGTGGTTGCAATTTAAAGAGCAGGCACAGGCTTCCGCGGTTCCTCAGTTAACCGTCGTCAGTGTGTATTATGCGCATCAGCCCTTGACGCCTCTCGATGGGTTCCTCTCGCTGAAAGAAAATGGTGGTCTGTTAACTGTGGATCTCGACCAAGATTCAGTGAAGGATTCTATCCTTATCCAGAGTCAGGCTATTTTTTAGTCGGTAGGTTTCCTCTATGTCTAGCCGAATTCCCTTTACTCAGTCAGCTCTCACGAACCAACGAGGAAATTTTCTTGTGATGGCGTCTCTGACTCTGACCATGGTCATTGGGTTTGTCGTGTTAGGAGTCGAAGTGGGGCGTTGGTATGTGGTACGGGCCGAACTCTCAAAATCAGTGGATGCGATTGCGTTGTTGGGGGCTCAACATTTGTCCAACCCTCATTTGAGCCTACCAGTACTTGTGCAAGAAATGGGGAGGGCAAATTTTCAGCCAGGGTTTTTGGGCACAGATGGCCCAGCGGTGTTTGCCGAAGAGGTTCAATCTGATGGAACGATTCAGGTCACAGGCTACACCTCGGTCATCAACATGATGGCCTCAGTGCTTGAAACTCCAAAAAACAAAGGCGCGTACAAAAGGCAAACGGTTGGATCATTAGGAGTGGCACAACAGCAGCCTGTGGAAATTGTCCTAATCCTAGATCGCTCGGCTTCCATGAGTTCAACATTTAATCCCCTAAATCCCGCGTCTCGATTTTCTCAACCCCCTATCGAAGATCTGAAAATAGCAGCCATCAACTTTTTAGAATTTTTTACCGCCACTCAAGAGACTGATCAAATGGCCTTGATCACCTTTGGAACGAATGTGAAGGTGGATGTTTCCATGGGGTCTGATTTTGTCGGGCCGATGTCGGATGTCATTTATGAATTGGAAGCGAATGGCTCGACGAATACAGAGGATGCATTGCATCAAGCCTCCGGCCCTGCAGGGTTTTCAGAATATCTCACGACTCCAGCCGAGCACCGAGCACAGCAATATGTGGTGTTGTTTTCCGATGGGTCCCCGACGGCGTTTCGTGCACCAGAGGCTTACCCCTTTATGAGAGAAGGACAGACGATCGATGATGCGGTTGTGACAACGAGGTCGAGCAATACCACGACCTTGTTCGATGCCGACACTGGGGAACCACTCGGAATCTATCAGTACCAAATGGGAGATGGCGAGACTCTTGGAATGACCCAATGTGCAACCGGGAGCCCAGCTGTCGCCTATCTGACCACGAAATGGGGCGTGTTGGAAGATCCGGTGTATGGGATTCACAGCTACGAACCCATAGCCAACGTCGATCCTGAAGCTTGTGCAGGTGTCATCCCTGTAATGTTGGGGAGCTATGTGCAACATACCGCTCGGCAAATGGCTATAGATCGCGCGCAAGCGCTGAAAGATCGAGGGGTGAGGATTTATATTGTTGGATTGGGGGCAATCGATCAAGCTTTTTTGTCTGAGGTCGCCAGCGGAAAAGATTTCGAATTTTATACTTCAGATCCAACTGGGCTCACCCAGATTTTTCAGCAGATCGCGACAAATATTAAACTTCGATTGGTTCGGTAAAAGGGGTTCTTGCCGATTTGAATACGTATCCCTCGTATGAGGAATTGCAATGGACTTGGTGTTTTCGATACCGTTGACATTGGAAGTTGGCCCTAGGTGAGGTCCCCCGTTCACGGCATTTGAAAGGTCAGTAAAGTGTTGAATGTTGGACGTTATGTCATCGTCATGGCCCTAGTCGGAATGTTGTTGCCATTGAGCAATACATCGGCCGCTACAGTGAGTGAAAGGGAGTCGCTCCGAGGATTGTCGGGGATTGTGTTGAAGCCGATGGTGTTCGTTTCGACTCCAACCAACGTCCATGAAGAATTGCCCTTGTCTGATCTGACGAGAGAAATAGAAAGTCAATTCCGAAAATCGGGAATGCTTCTCGACGAACAGGTGTCGGATGGGTCAACCGAGCGGCCGTATTTGGAAATTCAAGGAGCAGTCACACAGATTGCGGCGAATTATTATGCCTACACGATTGTCATGGAGTTGCATCAAGAAGTTTTTCTGATGCGCAACGCCAGTCGTCCTTTGGTCGTGACCTGGAGTGAGGGAACGTTATCGACCGGAGATATTCAAAAGTTTCAGGACCGCATTCGATTGCTCGTCAGCATGTTTATCCAGGATTTCCAAACGATGAATGAATCTCGTTCTCCATCCCGGCCTCTTTCCTTGAGACCTTCTGGCGCCACATAAAGATATTATTGTTGTCCCGGACAATTACTCTCCACCATTGACAATTTTACCCACCAATTGACTTCAGGGCACTCAATCACTCGGAATGGGGATTGGGGCTGATTTGCCATAAACTCATATCAATCGCTTCCCGAAGTTCTTGCATGCGTGGATCATTCGATCGAGAGGTCCACGTCTTGACGCCAAGCGTTTTCAGAGGACCAACTGATCGTTGATCAGGTATTTTCCCAAGGGTTTTGACAATTTCAGTCTGAACCTGAAGATCGATCGTTGGGGAATCCACCATCGCAAGCAAGGGTGGGAGAATGGTCATGTCACCGCTTCGAGTGCCAATCTCACCTAAAGCATGCGCGGCGAGGGCTTTGATTTCATCGGAATCCGAATGTTGGAGGAGGTCCAAAAGAATCGGAGTGGCGGCGGTTCCCATAAAGCCCATCGCTTGCGTGGCATCCGGTGCGAGATCTTTTTGTGCCATGGTGGTTTGCAACGCCTGCAGCATCGGGGGACCAGGCGCTTTTTTTGCAAGCTTGAGAATCGTGTGTTTGGTGGCCAGACTACTGTCAGGTGAAGTCAACAATGAGGCCAAACGATCAGCCTGTTTCCACTCGGACAAAAGTTCGAGGGCAAAATCGTCGTCTTTGAGCACATCGGTGAGTTGTTCCAATGCATAGAGCCCGGAGTCCTTGTGTCCATTGGTTTGGGCAGCTTCCCACGAATCTTCAAATGTGGTGCGAACCTCCTGCCGCCAGGGTCCGACCTGACCTTCAATGCTGTAGGAAAACTGACAAGCCGGCCCTTTCCAATGCCGAGAGGGGCTGCCGGGTTGATCCGCATCCCCACCGATTTTGGTCATAGCCACGATGGACCGGCGCTCCTCGCATTTCACCTTGAGCACGGCATCATGCGGTTGGGTTGGTGAATCGACCACCGTGAGTCCAAAGGATTTCACGCGATCAGAGATTGCACGATGAATCGTCTCGCTATTTGCTCGCCCTTTTTCAGTAAGGGCGAGAGTGTGGATGTGAATCGTTTGAGCGGTTTTTAAGCGTTCTATTTGTTCAGGTGTGTGCGCGTTGCGTCGCGCGAAGGGTTCCGGGGGGTTCACCGCCGATAACAAGGTGAAAACGAGCAAAAGATACGGCAACACAATCCTCATGTGTAATGTACTCCCTTTGGATGATGATAATAGGCAAGATCTTCATGATTTGGGGAGCATGAAAATATGCTCTAAATTCAATGTACCATAGTTGAATGTTTTTACGCAGCCCGCGTCAGGCCATGAGTCCTCGAGGTGTGAGGACCAACAAGTGTCAAGTGTTTGAAAGAAAGCACCGAAACAATGGAGAAAGCAGACAAATAAGATTCTCAGAGGGATACCATGTATGGTGATTTCTGAACAACAGGTGAACAATGAAGTCATCATTGAGACGATCGTCGGACGGTTCGATCAGAATGCTCGACAAGAATATAAGTGGCGAATGGATTTAGCCATCAACGCCGGATATCGCCATGTCATTTTGGATGTCACGGAGGTGACCTTTATTGATAGTGCGGCCCTGGGATGGCTGGTGCTCTCTCAACGAAAATTAAATCGGGTACAGGGAAGAATGAGTCTGATTGTGCAGGACGGGATTGTGCGGGATATTCTGAATATTACGGAGGTGGGGGATTGGATCCCTGTCTTTCGCACCCAACAAGAAGCCCTCAAGGCTAAGTGGGAGAAATCATGAAAAGTGAACGACGAAAAACTCCACGCGTTGAGACTCTTTCCGAGAAGTTTCCTTCCGCAGAAGTTCGAGCGAGCCATAATCAGTCCATCGTGGCCAAATGCCTCAACCTTAGCCGTCATGGGGCCCTTTTGGAATTAGATCGTCGTGGAACAGTCCGTTTTCGTGTTGATGAGCAAGTGTCAGTGAAGCTCCGTCTTCCGCAAGACGTCGTGTGGGTGGCAGGAATCGTTCGCCATTGTTATGGCTCAAGGCTCGGAGTATTTTTCCCTGCCGGAGTAGGAAAGGCACTGAACAGTCCCACTCATATTTCTCGCAAAGCCAGTCAGTTGGCAACCCACCGTCGCGCACCCCAAGAAATTCTTCAAGCGTTATAGTCTCGCGTTTCAATTCTCGCCATTCTCAGGCACTCAATCTTTTTGAGTTTCCTGCAATTTCCCTTTCTGTGTTGCCATAGTGTGGCAATTGACCACAAATGAAAATCTACGACAAGGCTAGGTGAATTATCTGCTTGGGTGTTTCTGAGGAAGATTACGGCCCTGGTCGATTTACGATCGAGTTCGCCGATTGGAAGTCGGGCGGTGGGCCTGCCGTTTGCGTGAGGACATGGGGGGCGCGGGGGTAGTGGTCGACAATGAACAATCAAGTCGAGGGGCTTCTCGATCCAACAATTTGAATAAGTGAATTTCCGCGATGCGATTGTCGTTGATGCCCATGGCTTCGCACACGGCATCCTGGGCGATTTTCAGCCCGCCGTCCAAGTCTCGTCTCAACAACGAGGGAAAATAAAATTGGAGCGACAGCGCGAGGTAGTGGGATTGGGCAGAGTGAAGAAAAGTGGCACGATGTGGCGATTGCGCTAGGGCGCTGAGCAACAGTTGTGCGATGGAAGATTTATATCGACGCCCGGTGGAAGACAGCACGCGTCGGCCATTCACGGTGGCATATTGAGTGTTAATGCTAGGAGGCAGCGGCAAGGAAAAAACAAACCGAGTTGGTGTGACCTTCACCGAAGTATTCGGGATACCTGAAAGGGCTGACGTGAGAAGCGAAGAACGTGTGCGCTGACGTGAGGATCGGAAGGAGGGGGCCGCCACGGGCTATTGAATCAAAGCATGTTCAGCATTTTGCCGAGATTGTTTTCAAATTCCTCATCATGCTGGATGAGATACCGTCGCCATTCCGAGGGATTCCAAATCTCCAATTTGTGATACATCCCCACCAAAACCACTTCGAGATCGTCTTCAATGGGAATGGTTTTTCGGAGTCGGCCCGGGATGAGAATGCGCCCGGTTTTGTCGATATCCGAGGATGCTGCTTCCGACACCACAAAGTGCATGAACAGGCGACTTTGGTTTTCGTCAAACGTCTCTTTGGCTTTGGCCAGAACCGTTTCCCATTGTTTGACGGAATAGGCGGATAAGGGTTGTTCCTGGCCTTTCACAAAAATAATGCGCTCGCCTTCGGCTTCCAACTGTTCGCGAAGCGGGCTAGGAAGGATGAAGCGACCCTTCTCGTCTAACTTGCAATGGTACTGGCCAGCAAACATGGAGTAGTCAATCCCGATGTGAAAATGATTCGCGACTGCGCAATAGTCAAAACCAGGTTAGGAAAATTACCTAGTAATGTCAAGTAATACTTTTAGTTTCACTGCTAGACCATTCGCGCCAATGTTTCCACGAACACGTCGGCTGCTCCAGCTTTGCGAAGGGTTTTCGCGCATTCATTGATCGTTGTCCCCGTCGTATAAACATCATCCACCAGCAATACCTGTTTCCCGGACACGACCTCTGGGCGAGTGACGGCAAAAGACTTTCGCAAGTTCTTGAGTCTTGCGGCTCGCTTCAATGTGGTTTGCGGAACGGTAGGGTGCGTGCGGACCAAAATATTCCACATCACCGGTAGGCCGAGACAATGACTCAAGCGTTCGGCCAATAAGAGGGATTGATTGTATTCCCGCTCTCTCAGTCGTGTCGGGTGGAGGGGCACGGCGATAATCCCATCAATACTTTGCGGCAAATCCCAAGCGGAAGCCATGAGTTGCGCGAGTGGTTTCGCGAGTCGAACTTTGCCGTGATATTTGAATTGACTGATGGCATCCTTCAGAACACCCTGATAGGCGTAGGGCGTGCACGCCTTGGTAAAAGCGGGTGGGCGTTGCCGACATCGCCCACAAAGGTGCTGAGGGCTGTGAGTGAGTGTGGATGCCGAGGAAAACGGAAGATGGCAGCGGGGGCATTTGGGCTCAGGTAAAACAGAAATAGTTCCCCAGCAAGGCTCGCAAAAATAGGGAATCGCATTATCCAACAGCGCTTCGCCACAACTGAGACAAGGAGTGGGAAAAAGCGTATGAAGCACACGATGCAACAGTCGAGCAGAAGTCACCGTCATGCGGATTCGAGCCTCGAGGAAAGGATGTACACGACTCTAGGAAAAGGCCTTCAGGCCGTCAAGTCCAGGACATCAGGGTGGCAGTATCCCAAGAAACACGAAGGCCAAAGGGCCCAACATTTGGACCCTGTACTAACGGTATGATATAGGAAGGATTGTCTACCCATCGATGAAGGTTTCCAGGAAATCACCACCATTGGGATTGAGCGAGCGTGATTAAATTAGAACGCGTGTGTAAGGAATACCGGCGGGGAACCGTGGTCATCCGGGCTCTCGACGAGGCCACGATTAACATTGGCGACGGCGAGTTCTGTGCTGTGATGGGACCCAGCGGAAGCGGAAAAAGCACTCTATTAAACGTGATAGCCGGGTTGGATACCATCTCATCCGGAGAAATTTTTCTGGATGGCCAGCCGGTCCGGGGAAGTTCAGATGCAGAATGGACGAGGCGACGGCGGGAATGGATGGGCATGGTGTTTCAGTCCTTTCATTTAGTACCGGGATTGACCGCTTCGGAAAATGTGGGGCTGCCCCTTCAGTTCAACGGACAATCCTCGACATTCATTCGTCAACGAGTAAAGGAAGTCTTGGAGATGGTGGGTCTTGGGCATCGGCAGAACCATCGACCAAGCGAATTATCAGGTGGAGAACAGCAACGGGTGGCCATTGCCCGAGCCGTGGTGCATCGGCCTCGGGTGCTTTTGGCCGACGAGCCAACGGGCAATCTCGACTCTCACCAGGGAGCGGAAATCGTGGAATTGCTGCATCGCATTGCCAAAGCTGCCGGACAGACGGTCATTCTCGTGACGCATTCGGAAGCCGCCGCACGGGTCGGAGATACCCTGTATGCGTTACAAGATGGGCAACTCAAACCTAAAAGTTTACCGCAACTCGCCACCATTGGTGGATCAAGGATGGAGTCCTCATGAACCTTTCGACCACCATTGCCGGAGTGACGTTCCCCACATGTTTAATGAATGCCGCGGGGGCCTGTTGCGTGACCCAAGAGGAATTGGAGGCGTTGGGCGAATCGCATGCCGGCGCGATCGTGACCAAGTCCATGACCCCGCAACCGCGTGAAGGCAATCCCGGACCGCGGTATGTCAGCTTTCCCGGTGGTTCGATCAACTCCATGGGCCTGCCGAATTTAGGGTATCCGGCCTACGCCAAATTAATTCCAGAACTACGCCGGTTCAAGAAACCCGTCGTGGCGAGTGTGGCGGGTTTAAGTCCTCAAGATTTTATCGAGGCGGCCAAGGCTATCGAATTGGCGAAACCCGACCTTGTCGAAGTGAACCTGTCCTGTCCTAATATCCCAGGGAAACCCCAGATTGGATATGATATGGAGGCGTCGCGGCAGTTGTTGCTCGAACTCCAGGATATATTCACCATTCCCATGGGCGTGAAACTGCCACCCTATTTCGACCCCATCCATCATGAAGCCATGGCGCGTGTGCTGGAAAAAGTGAAGGTATCATTTCTCTCCCTCATCAACTCAGTAGGCAACGGGCTGGTCGTAGACCCCGAGTCGGAAACTGTGGTGATCAAGCCCAAAGGCGGGTTTGGCGGGATGGGTGGCACCATTATTAAACCCGTGGCACTGGCCAACGTGCGTGCCTTTTGGAAACTCTTTCAGGGTCAAATGCCCATAATTGGGACAGGCGGGGTCGTGACGGGCACGGATGTCTTCGAGCATCTGTTGTGTGGCGCGTCTGCGGTTCAAATCGGCACCACGCTGGTGGATGAAGGACTCACGGCGTTCGACCGTATTGAGAAAGAGTTGTCGGAGGTCCTAAATAAAAAAGGGTATGCGTCGGTGGAAGCCTGTCGAGGGAAGCTGAAAGAGTTGTGAGTCAGTTTCGGGTGGACTCAAAAGACGAGGCGGAAATAATCGGAGAAATTAGGATTTACTGGGAACAGAATTTTTGGGAATGAGGCGTAAGAGCAAACCTTGACGAAGCAGTTGAGCGACATTGCGTACCCGCAGGCGACGCATTAAATTAAAGCGATGTACTTCCACCGTCCGCACACTGATATCGAGTTGTTCACCGATTTCTCGATTGGTATGCCCTAAGGCAACGAGTCTGAGGATTTCTTTTTGACGAGCCGTTAACGAAAACGCGTCATCCTTCTTTTCACGTACCGCACCCTTCACATCTTGGGTTTTCAATTTTGCTTTCGCCATGAATGAAGCCTGGAAGAATGAATGCGCAAATAAGAAAGATCATATGTACCAAAATTAGACCCCCCCACTCAACCCTCACTATTCATGCATGTTTTATTCCATCCTGACATTGGCAATTCACCATTTGTGGAGCCGTCCCCTGCGAACGGGGTTGACCGTGTTCGGGGTGGGAATCGGGGTCTCAGCGGCGATCGCGATGTCGGTGGCGAATGAGGAAGTCTTCCGGTCATTCGAAACAACCGTCACTAGTGTAGTAGGGACAGCGACCATTCACATCACCGCCACAGAAGGATTACTCGACGAACTGGTCGTGATCCCGGTTCGAAAACATCAGGCCGTAGAGTCAGCGAGTCCGGTGATCAATCTTTCAGCAAAAGTGTTGCTGTCTGAAAACAATCCGCAATCATTTCGAATTCAAGCCGTCGATGTTCTCGAATGGCTCAGCGCCGACACGCTAGAATTTTCTTCCACAGACGCCGAGGATTCGTCACTGGATTATTTGCTGAATCCCGATGTGCTCTTTCTTCATCAAGACACAGCCGAGCGACTCAATCTGAACGTCGGAGATTCGCTCAATTTGGAAGTAGGGAGCCGTCGCTACGAAGTGACATTAGGAGGAGTGTTTGTGGCGACCAATCCCGGGCAAACCTGGGACTCCTTTGCCATCATGGACATTGCTGCCGCGCAAATGTTGTTTGACCTGGTGGGATTTGTAGACAGGTACGACCTCAAAACCCAACACCATGCGCCCGTCCAAGAGATCATCCAAGATTTACAGCGCACCCTGGGCCCCACCATCTCCGTCGGCCGCCCCGCCCAGCGCAATCAACAAGTCGAGCGCATGCTCAGATCGTTTCAGCTCAATCTCACCACCCTCAGCATGGTCGGGCTATTCGTGGGAGTGTTCCTCGTTTACAACGCCGTGGGCTTTTCGGTGGTCCAATATCGGCGGGAAATCGGCATCCTGCGGGCATTGGGCATGTACCGCCGACAGATTGCATGGTTGTTTTTAGGCGAGGCCGCAGTCGTTGGTCTGTTGGGTGGAGCCGGGGGAACCGCCTTGGGTGTGGTGTTCGCCAAACTCTTGGTGGTGTTAGAAAGCGAAACCGTGTCGGAATTGTATACCTCAGTACCGGTAGGGGCGGTTGAGATGACGCCTGCCTTGATGGCGGGCGGTTGTGTCCTGGGATTAGGGCTCGCAATCCTGGGAGCCCTTGGCCCTTGTTGGGAAGCCAGCCACACCGAGCCGGCTCGGGCTCTGGCCCCGGGCCAGTATGAAGACACACGGCAAAACCGTTATGGACTCTTTACGAGTCTCGCGGTGGCGCTGTTTCTGGTGGCGTTCGGGCTGTCGATGTTGCCCCCCGTCGATGGCATTCCGGTGTATGGATATGCCGCGGCCTTTTGCCTGTTGCTCGCCTGTACCTGTTTAGCGCCGCTATGCATTCAGGCCCTTCGGGGAATCATGAGCCTTCCATTCAAATCTGCACTGGGCTTGTCCGCGCATCTGGCCGCGGATCAGATTATTCGCACGCCGGGACGAAATAGCATGACCCTCTCCGCCCTCATGGTGGGCATTGCCATCATGGTAGGCGTGGGTGTGATGGTCCAAAGCTTTCGCACCACCGTGGAAACCTGGATCGATCAAACGATGATGGCCGACTTATTAATCACGCCCCAATTAGATGTGTTGGAAGCCAGTCAGGCGGGAAAGGAGGCGCATTTTCCGGAAGAAATTCTCAAAGCCGCATCAGCCCTGCCGGGAGTGGTGGCCGTCGACCCGTATCGCCAGGTCCGCATTCAAGTAGGAGAGACCACCGTCATTCTCGTGGCCAGAGATTTCCGGGTTCATGCCGATCGGAGCCAGTATTTGTTTGTTGGTGGCGACTCGGATACGCGCCTGCAAGAAGCCCTAAAACAGAATGGCGTCATCGTGTCCGAGGTGTTGGCGAGACGATTAAACGTCGAAGTCGGCGAGTCGTTACAGTTACCGACGAGCCAAGGGTCCCACGGCTTTCCGGTTGTGGGGATCTTCTACGACTATGCCACGGATGGCGGAAAAGTCGTCATGGATCGGGCGCTGTACGAAGAGCATTGGGGAGATGCCTCGGCGTCGGTATTAGCCATCTACAAAGATCCGCAGACAACATCTAATGAACTTCGAACGCAACTGAACTCCGCCCTGACTCCGCTCATGCCCATCACCATTATCGGCAATCAAGAGCTTCGCGAAGAGATTCTCGAAATTTTTGATCGTACGTTTCGAGTGACGCATGGCTTGGAATTGATCGCCGTGCTCGTGGGGTTGCTGGGTATCGCCAATACCTTGCTTACCGCCATCGTAGAACGCCAACGAGAGTTCGCTACGTTCCGTGCGCTCGGCGCAGGCGTGCGACAGATTCAAGGCATGGTATTTTGGGAGTCACTCATCCTCGGCGCCATCGGCGCCATCCTGGGTTTGCTGGCAGGACTGCTGTTGGCTGCTTTGCTCATCTTCGTCATCAACAAACAATCCTTCGGCTGGACCATCCAATTCGTCGTCTCCCCCAGCATCCTGCTCGGAGCCGTGACCGTTGCAGCCCTAGCCGCCATTGCCGCCGCCTACCTCCCAGCCCGCTGGGTCACCAAAGGGGTCATCGCTGAGGGATTGAGGTATGAATAAAATGAGAAAGTAGTCATTCCCGACATTATTAATCGGGAATCCATCCATTCCTTATGTTCTGATCTTTCTTTTTGTTCAATGGTTGGTTAGCATGCAGTTGTCCAAGTGGACACAAAGTCACCAATGGCAAAATCCCAGAAGAAAAAAATCCTGATCCTTGCTGGACCAAACGGTGCAGGCAAAACCACCTTCGCGCGGGAGTTTCTGCCTCAAGAAGCTGAATGCCTAAGGTTCATGAACGTCGATCTTATTGCAGAAGGTCTTTCCCCATTTAACCCAGACGTTGCAGCCTTCCAAGCAGGACGCCTCATGGTTCAAGAGATGGTAACACTCGTCAGGCGTCGCGAAAGTTTTGCGTTTGAGACCACCCTCAGTGGATTGCGATATGCTCGACTCATCCCCCAATGGAGAAAGAAAGGGTATTTCATTAAACTGATATTCCTGAAACTTCCAAACCCGGAAATGGCCATCGCGCGGGTAGCCGCCCGGGTGGCCCAAGGCGGACACAATGTGGCGGAAAACGTGATTCGAAGAAGGTTTAAGGCAGGTTGGCGAAATTTCCAAGGCACCTATCAACCCCTTGTCGATTCATGGATTCTGTATGATAATGCCGGAGATGTTCCACGATATGTCGACTCAGGAGGAACCCGATAATGGCAGGGAAACAGGTATCCATCAAAGATCCAGATCTTGCCAAAGTGGGTATAGCCTTAAAACGTGCCGCGTTAAAAGCCAGAAAATTAGGCTTTGCTACAAACACGCCAGTGTATGTGTATCGAAACGGGAAAATTATCGATATTGTGGCAGAACACCGAAAAACTCGAACATCAAAAAAGGTGAGCGCTAACGGTGGGGTCGGCAAGAAAACCCATCGAAGTCAAAAAGCCCTACGCGATAAGAACCGATAAAATTCCCATTACTTTCGCCTTCTTCCATCGTGGATATAAACCATGAAACTGAACTATTATGCTGAGACGGACTCTCTCTACATCGATCTGACCGAAAACCAAGGCGTAGAAAGCCGGGAAGTGTCTGAAGGGATAATCTTGGATTATGACGCCGAGGGTAATCTGGTAGGCATTGACATCGACAATGTCAGCCGAAAAGTCAAACTCGAGGAATTAACATTAAACAAACTCCCCGCCTCAGTTCATGCCATAGCCTAATAACGTCTGTATTCAGACTGATGTAAGCGACCATCAGAGGCGTGCATCCTTTCCTCAAAAAACGTTTCCGACATTCATAATCGGGAATCTATCTATTCAATTTTTCCCCTTTTTCTTGATCAATTCCCCATCGATTGTATGTTCCAGTTGCGTGACGAGAAGTTGGCCAACTTGAAATCACAAATTGTGACGTATAGTTGGAATGGGCGCAGGCGTGCGACAGATTCAAGGCATGGTGTTCTGGGAATCCTTGATCCTCGGTGCCATCGGCGCCGTCCTGGGCTTACTGGCAGGACTGCTGTTGGCTGCCTTGCTCATCTTCGTGATCAACAAACAATCCTTCGGCTGGACCATCCAATTCGTCGTGTCTCCAAGCACCTTGCTCGGAGCCGTCACCGTCGCAGGCCTAGCCGCCATCGCCGCCGCCTACCTCCCCGCCCGCTGGGTGACGAAGGGGGTGATTGCTGAAGGTTTGCGATATGAGTAATGTGTAGAGGTCAAAGCATCTTGCCCTTTTGCTAGCATAACTCAAATAGTTTTAAAGCGATGAGGTAAAGCCATGAGCACGCTCACAATTCGAAAAATTCCAGAAGCCATCCTTGAACGACTCAAAGCTGCTGCCAGTCGAAAGGATCATTCCATGGAGCAGGAAGTGCGTGAACTGCTCAAAAAAAAGTATGCCACCACTCCAGAGATAGCCGCGCGGATTCGGAAGCGGTGGAAGGACCTGCCTAAGACCACCCCTGCAAAAGTCAAAACCTGGCGACAAGTCGGTCGGCCCTAGGGAAGGCTAATCGATGGTTGTGGACACAATGGTCTTTGCCTACGCGCTGCTTGGTGTCCCACGCTTTCGTGATGAATCTCTTGCAGTGCTCACCCAAGTTGACAGTGTTCTTGTTCCTGACAGCTTCCGAGCCGAACTCGTAAATGTTGTATGGCAATGGATTCGAGAACATCAGCAAACCCTTGAAGTGGGAATGGATGTGTTGACGGATGCGGATGCCCTCATCACCTATGCGGCGCCTGCAGACGAACTATGGGAGCGTGCATTGGAATTGTCTGTCGAAGCCAATCATCCAGCCTATGACACCCTATGTGTAGCATTGGCTGAGAGGGAAAATACCGGCCTCATCACCTACGACACAAAACTGCGCAAAAAGTTTCAGAATCAAACGATCTCACCATCGGATTTCCTCAGCAATCTGTCTTGATATGGATGGTTCGAAAGCCATGTGAAATAGCCGCCTACCTCCCCGCCCGCTGGGTGACGAAGGGGATGATTGCTGAAGGGTTGAGGTATGAGTGAACAAAGAGTCCGTCATTCCCGATGTGTTAATCGGGAAACCATCTTTGTAACTTTTTTCTATATTTTCTGGCTTGTCTAGTCGGAAATTTGAACGGGAAATAATCTCCTAATAATATTGCTTTTCTTCAAATTATAAGATTGTTTTCACCAACCAAGCAGACCTATACTATTCCCTATAGTTTAGGTACATTTCGCCCATGGCTCTAAAAAAATCCGAACTTTATTCATCTCTCTGGCAAAGCTGCGATGAACTGCGTGGTGGGATGGATGCTAGCCAATACAAGGATTACGTCCTTGTTCTGCTCTTCATCAAATACGTCAGCGACAAGTACGCTGGCATCCCCTATGCCCCGATTACCATCCCCAATGGCGCATCTTTCAAGGACATGGTTGCGCTCAAAGGCAAGCCCGACATCGGTGATCAGATCAACAAGAAAATCATCGCTCCGCTGGCCAACGCCAACAAACTGTCGGACATGCCGGACTTCAATGACCCCAACAAGCTGGGCAGCGGCGATGAGATGGTCAAGAAACTCACCAATCTCATCGCCATCTTTGAGAACAAGGCGCTCGATTTCTCGAAGAACCGCGCCGAGGGCGACGACATTCTGGGCGATGCCTATGAATACCTCATGCGCCACTTCGCTACGCAGAGTGGCAAGAGCAAAGGGCAGTTTTACACCCCGGCGGAAGTCAGCCGAATCATCGCGCAAATCATCGGCATCCATGAGGCAAAGACGACCAGTGCCACCACCGTCTATGACCCCGCCTGTGGTTCGGGTTCACTGCTCCTGAAGGTGGGAGACGAGGCCGGCACGTCGGTTACCCTGTACGGACAGGAAAAGGACGCTGCCACCAGTGGCCTCGCGCGGATGAACATGATCCTGCACAACAACCCCACGGCCCTCATTGTGCAGGGCAACACATTGGCCGATCCAAAGTTTAAGGAGGGCGATACACTCAAGACTTTCGACTACGTCATCGCCAATCCGCCATTTTCCGACAAACGCTGGAGCACTGGCATCGACCCGCTCAATGACCCGTACAACCGCTTCCAGCCCTTCGGCACGCCACCTGGCAAGCAGGGCGATTACGCGTATCTGCTCCACATCGTCCGCTCGCTCAAGAGCCAAGGCAAAGGCGCGTGTATCCTGCCGCATGGCGTCCTCTTCCGCGGCCATGCCGAGGCGGACATCCGACGCAATCTGATTCGCAAGGGGTACATTCAAGGCATCATCGGCCTGCCAGCCAACCTGTTCTTCGGCACAGGCATCCCCGCTTGCATCGTTGTCGTAAACAAACAAGATGCCCACACCCGCAAGGGAATCTTTATGATCGATGCCAGCGCAGGCTTCATGAAGGACGGCCCCAAAAACCGCCTCCGCGCCCAAGACATTCATAAAATTGTGGATGTCTTCAACAAGCGTCAAGAAGTGCCTAAATACTCTCGCATGGTTAGTGTGGAAGAGATCGAAAAAAATGAGTTCAACCTCAACCTTCCCCGCTATATCGATAGTCAGACGCCCGAGGATCTTCAAGACATCGAGGGCCACCTGAAAGGCGGCATTCCCGTCGCCGATGTCGACGCCCTTCAGCGTTACTGGGAAGTCTGCCCCAATCTTCAACAAGTGCTCTTCAAGGCCAACCGTCCCGGCTATCTCGATCTCACTGTAGACAAGGCCGCCATCAAGCCCACCATCTACGAGCACCCGGAGTTCGCCACTTTCATCACGGACATGAACCGCCACTTCGCCACCTGGCGCAAGAAGAGCGCCAAAAGGCTAAAGGCTTTGCAGGCCGGATGCCATCCCAAGGAAATCATCTTTGGACTCTCCGAGGACTTACTCGCGCATTACAGGGGCAAGCCGCTCATGAACCATTACGATGTGTATCAACATCTCATGGACTATTGGTCTGATACCATGCAGGACGACTGCTACCTCATCGCCGCCGAGGGCTGGAAGGCCGAGACCTCCCGCATCATCGAGACCAAGAAAGGGAAGGATGGCAAACCCGGCAAGCAGGTGGACAAGGGTTGGGCCTGCGATCTCATCCCAAAGCCACTCATCGTCGCACGGTACTTCCCCAAAGAACAGAAAGCCATCGACCAACTCACGGTCGAATTGGAAAACACGACCGCTCAAATCACCGAACTGGAAGAGGAGCACGGCGGCGAAGAAGGAGTGTTTGCCGAGCTGGAGAAAATCAACAAAGCCACAGTCACGGCTCGCCTCAAAGAACTCCGGGCCGAATCCGAGCATGTCGAGTCTCAGCGCAAAACCATTGAAGGCAAAACCGCCGTCTTGAAAGCCGCGGAAGATTCCCCCCTCTATGGAAACGAGGAAAAATCCGAGGCTGATATTTTAAACGAATGGCTCACCCTCAATAGCCAAGAGTCGGATCTCAAACGAAAAATTAAAGACGCCGAGACTGCGCTGGATGCCAAAGCCTACGCGCAGTATCCCAAGCTCACCGAAGATGAAATCAAAACCCTGGTCGTGGATGATAAATGGCTGGCGACCCTGGAGAAAGACATCCACGGCGAGATGGACCGAATCAGCCAGGTCCTCACCCAGCGTGTGAAGGAACTGGCCGAATGGTATGAAACCCCGATGCCGCAAATGGTCGATCGAGTTGTGGAATTGGAGGGAAGGGTGAAGGGCCACCTGGAGAAGATGGGGTTTGCATGGAAGTGAAATCCGGCTACAAGCAGACCGAGGTGGGGGTGATTCCGGAAGATTGGGACGTAAAAACTATTGACGAAATATGCTTCTATCAAAATGGAACTGCTCTAGAGCACTATTTTAATAATAGCGATGGCCACCTCGTAATTTCCATTGGGAACTATTCCTCATCTGGGAAATTTGTGGAGACAGGAAATTATATCTACAAAATTCATTCAATAAAACTGAAGAAATTCCTTCTAAGGAAAAATGAATTGGCGATGTTATTGAACGATAAAACATCGGTTGGAACAATTATCGGCAGAGTGCTTCTAATAGACCAGGATGACACCTATATTTTTAATCAGCGCACAATGAGGTTAGCAAGTAAAGGGGCAGCAACCCCGGCTTATTTATATTTTCAAATTAATAGTGATTTAACTCATAAGAGAATAGTGAGTCTTGCCAAGCCAGGCACACAAATTTATGTAAATACACGCGATATTACTGAACTAAACATCCCCCTTCCCCCCACCAAAGACGAACAAGAAGCCATTGCCGAGGCGTTGAGCGATGCGGATGCCCTCATCGAATCCCTGGAGCAACTCCTCAACAAAAAATGCCACCTTAAACAAGGCGCCATGCAGGAACTCCTCACCGGCAAAAAGCGCCTGCCGGGCTTTAAGGAAAAATGGGGAGAGAAAACCTTTGATGAAATATTCGATTTCTACCCCACCGCCACCAATTCCCGCAATGATCTCAATCCGGAAGGCGATACGTTCTACATTCACTATGGAGATATTCACACACGGTTTCACAATCACTTGGACTTTAGTCGTGATCTCCCTCCAAAAATCGAGCGCCAATGCTGCAAGAACGCGGCCTTGCTACGGAATGGAGACTGGATCATGGTAGATGCCTCCGAAGATTTCGACGGCATCGCTAAAGCAGTTGAGGTCACCGGTTTGAACGCGGGGACTGCGGCAGTTTCTGGTCTACACACTTTTTTACTTCGAGAGAAAGTGCCGATATTTGCCTTAGGTTTTAAAGGTCATTTGCGAAATCTCCATTCACTCCAACAGCAGCTTCTTCGGGTAGCTACCGGCATGAAGGTATTCGGGGTTTCTAAAACGGCACTAAGAAATCTCTTTTTGCCTGTTCCACCACCTGAAGAACAAACCGCCATCGCTGCCATCCTGAGCGACATGGACGCGGAGATCGCCGCGCTGGAAGCGAAGCTCGCCAAAGCCCGCCAGCTCAAGCAGGGCATGATGCAGGAACTCCTTACCGGAAGGATACGGCTGGTCCAAAGGGACCAGGAAGTGAGTAAAAAAAATGCTGAATAAATTTGCGAAGTTTCTGCTCGTGGCCACATCGCTGTCGCCGGTGCTGGGTGCGGTTGCCGTCAATCAATTTGGGCTCGGGAGACCGTGGACGAACTGGTTCCCCTGGCTAGTAGGGGCACTGCTGTTGGTGTTCATTTGTTGGCTGTTGCTTCAATACGCGGCAGGCAATGCGCAAAAACACCAATTCCGGATAGAACAATTTGAAAGTAACGACAAGGAAGTGCTCGCCTTCTTATTGGCATACCTGCTTCCTTTTATATCCGCCAAGGATATGGCTTTTGAAGGCCAATTGATGACCGGCGCCTATATCTTTTTAATCATTTGCCTGGTGATTGCGCACGCCGGTGCATTTCATTTCAACCCGGTCATGGGGCTTTTGGGCTATCACTTCTATGGTGTAAAGAACAGTGATGGCGTCTCTCAGCTACTCATCAGCAAGGCAGAACTTCGTCGAACCGGAAAAGAGGTGGAGACCGTCCGGCTTGCTCATAATATCTACCTGCACACGGGAGGCGGGGATGCTTGAGAATTTCCAACTTGCGGCCATTGTAAAAGCAGGCGGACAGATGGGGTTATACCAAATACCCCTTCACCAGGCTTTACAGAAAACACTCGCGAAAAACTGGCAGACGCAATACGAATCCTTCACGAACAATATTCACGAAATTGATTTCGACGCAGGATATGACCCCGAGGAGCATGAGCGCTTCCGTTTGGAGGAGTACGAGCTGCCTGATTGGCTCAGCGGTGAGAACAGCCTGACTGCCCCCGACCTTGATTCAATCAGTAAACATGAAGACCTCATCGAGTCCATCAAGGGCATAGTAGCATTCGCGCGTAATGACAAGGGTGAAGAACTAATGCTATTCCAGAACTTCAGCCGCTCGCATGTGATCAAGCCCGGTCGCTCTCTGTTTCTGCAAAACAACACCTACGAAAGTGCGGAACGGCCGGGACTTACCCTTGGTGGGAAATTAAGTGCCTTGTATCTTTCCAGTCAACATAAATTATTGTTTCATAACTTTCGTATTGCCAACACCTTTCTCCCACTTGCTGACTTTTACCAAGAGGCGTCTGAACATGAGATTCGAGAGGTCCTGGAGCACCATCGTTTAGCACCAGACAATCCAGATGCGGTGGTCGCGGATGCCAATCAGTGGTTTCGCAAACGTTTTGCCATGCTCAAAGATTCCAAGATTCTGGATAAGTATTCTGCGAAAAAGATTAAGTCTCTTTCACAAGGTTACGAAGTCGATGTCCAGCTCAAGGGCAACAAGATCATATTTCCCGCAGATAAAACAGCCGCCAAGCGCCTGCTTCAGTTCCTGAATGAAGAGCTCTACCGTGGCCCCATTACGGAAACACTCTACGAAACCAACTCAAAACGGGAAGCTGACTAATGAACGATGTTGGCCAACCGGAGCGTGCCACGCAGAACAGGGTCATTGCCTTGTTTCGCGAGGAGTTAGGCTACCGCTATCTTGGCGATTGGACCGACCGCGACGATAACAGCAATATTGAAGAAGGGTTGCTCACCGACTACCTGACCAAAAGCGGCTATACCCCTGCACAGATCAGCAAGGCCATCTATGATTTACGCACCGAAGCGGATAACCATAGTCGGGGTCTCTATGGTAACAATCAGAAGGTTTATAGCCTACTGCGGTACGGGGTGGACGTGAAGATTGAGGCGGGAAAGGTGACAGATAAAGTTCATCTCATTAATTGGGACGAACCTACGAAAAACGACTTTGCTATCGCCGAGGAAGTGACGCTCAAGGGCAACCATGAGCGGCGGCCTGACATTGTACTGTATATCAACGGAATAGCTGTCGGCTTATTGGAGTTGAAAAACAGTCGCGTGTCGATTGGTGACGGCATTCGGCAAAGCCTGTCCAACCAACTCCCTGAGTTCAATGAATGGTTTTTTAGCACCATACAGTTCATCTTCGCGGGTAACGATTCCGAGGGCCTGCAATACGGCACCATCGGAACCCCGGAAAAGTATTTCCTCAAGTGGAAGGAAGACGAAGAGGACAACACACGCTTCAAGCTGGACAAGTATTTGCTCAAGATGTGCGCGAAAGAGCGACTGATCGAGGTGATGCACGACTTCGTGCTCTTTGATGGCGGCGTGAAGAAGCTGCCGCGTGCGCACCAGTATTTTGGCGTCAAGGCTGCGCAGCAGCATGCGCACCAAAGAAAGGGCGGCATCATCTGGCATACGCAGGGCAGCGGAAAAAGTATTGTGATGGTGTTGCTGGCCAAATGGATTCTTGAAAACAAGCCCAATGCTCGCGTGGCTATCCTCACTGACCGGGACGAACTGGATAAACAGATCGAGCGGGTCTTCACTGATGCTGGCGTAGTCATCGAGCGCACTAGCAGTGGGCGCGACCTGATGAACCAACTCGGCCAGGCTACGCCGCGATTGCTCTGCTCTCTCATCCACAAGTTCGGGCAGAAGGATGTGAATGATTTCGACGCCTTCATCAAGGAGTTGGAGGCCCAGCCCAGCCAGACGGTGGGCGAGGTGTTTGTCTTTGTGGACGAGTGCCACCGTACGCAGAGCGGCAGGCTGCACCGCGTCATGAAGGCGATGATGCCCAATGCCGTTTTTATCGGCTTCACCGGCACGCCGCTGCTGAAGAAGGACAAACAGACCAGTCTTGAAGTCTTTGGCGGCTACATCCACACCTATAAGTTTAGCGAAGGGGTCGAGGACGGGGTTGTGCT
Organism: Candidatus Nitronereus thalassa; assembly: GCF_032191465.1. Classification (NCBI taxonomy): domain Bacteria; kingdom Pseudomonadati; phylum Nitrospirota; class Nitrospiria; order Nitrospirales; family Nitrospiraceae; genus Candidatus Nitronereus; species Candidatus Nitronereus thalassa. Next base: position 3,121,332 of record NZ_JAQOUE010000001.1, read on the forward strand.
GGATCTCGTCTATGAGGCGCGAGACATCGATCAGCGCCTTGGCTCTGTAGACAAGATCGATGCCTGGTTCGAGGCTAAGACTAAGGGGCTCAACGATTGGCAGAAGGCGGAGTTAAAAACACAATGGGGTACGATGCAGAACGTGCTCAGTTCCAAGTCGCGTATGGATCGGGTGCTAAGCGACATCGTGTTTGACTTTAGCGTGAAGCCCCGCCTGTCCAGTGAACGCGGCAACGCCATTCTGGTGGCCTCGAGTATTTATGAGGCATGCAAGTATTTCAGCCTGTTCCAGAAGACGCCCTTCAAGGGCAAGTGCGCAGTGGTGACCTCCTACAACCCCCAGACGAGGGACGTGACGCTTGAGGAGACCGGCGCGAACACCGAGACCGACAAGCAGTTCATTTTCAACACCTACACCGCGCTGCTGAAAGATGTTGAAGCCAAACCAGGAATGACTAAGACGGAGACTTACGAGGAATGGGCGAAGAATCTGTTCACCAAGGAACCGTCGAATATGAAATTGCTCGTCGTGGTGGATAAGCTGCTCACTGGTTTCGACGCTCCTCCTTGCACCTATCTCTATATCGACAAGTCCATGCAAGACCACGGCTTGTTTCAGGCCATCTGTCGTGTAAACCGGCTCGACGGTGAGGACAAGGATTTCGGTTACATCGTGGATTATAAGGACCTGTTTAAGAAGGTCGAGAATGCCATCGCCGTCTATACTTCTGAGCTGGATCACAGCGCGGGAGGTGTTGATCCTGAGGTGCTGTTGCAGGACCGCCTCAAGAAGGGGAAGGAACGGCTCGACAATGCGCTGGAGGCTCTTCCCCTCCTGTGCGAACCAGTGGAGCCACCCAAGGGCGAGTTCGAGCACATCAGATACTTTTGCGGTAATACCGAGATCGCTACCGACTTAAAGCAACGGGAGCCGCAACGCGCCGCGCTTTACAAGGCGACGGTGGCACTTGTGCGCGCATATGCGAATATTTCCGACGAACTGGAGGCCGCCGGATATAGCGGAGCCGACATTACACGGATTAAAGAGCAGCTCAAGCGTTACCTGGATCTCCGCGACATTATCCGCAAGGCTAGTGGAGAGACCCTCGACCTCAAAGCCTACGAGGCCGACATGCGACACCTCATCGACACCTACATCGAGGCGGACGAGCCAAGAAAGATTTCTCCCTTCGACAACATGGGTTTGCTGGAGCTAATCGTGAAGACTGGCATTGCCAATGCCATCGCCACGCAGTTGGGTGGGTTGAAAGGCAACAAGAATGCCGTTGCCGAGACCATTGAGAACAACGTCCGCCGAAAAATCATCAAGGAGCATCTGAACGATCCGGCGTATTATGACAAGATGTCCGCATTGCTGAACGAGATTATTGCAGCGCGCAGATCGAAAGCCATCGCCTATGAAGAATACTTGAGACGTATTGCCGAACTGGCGAACAGAGTAGAGGCCGGGCAGGCAGAGGATATGCCCGACGAGTTAAATACGCCGGGACGCCGGGCTCTCTATAACAATCTCAAGCCAGAGACCATTGACGGCGGCGCAAGTGTGGGCGCTGAGTCTATGGCTTCCTATGGGAACGCAACAAATGATGATGTGCTGAAACTCGCGGTCAAGATTGATGAAACCGTCAAGAGCACTCGTCCCGACGGCTGGCGCGGCGTGCAGGCCCGCGAACGCGTCATCAAGGCTGCCTTGTATGGAATCTTGAAGAACGAGGCTGAAGTCGAGCGCATCTTCCTCATCATCAAGCAGCAAAAGGAATATTGATGGTCACGCAAATCAAGCTTGGTGACATTGCCGTGGATGTGGTGAAGAAGGACATCAAGAACATTCACTTGAGTGTCCACCCTCCAACGGGAAAAGTGCGGATTTCTGCGCCGCTCCGAATGGATATCGATAACATCCGTGTGTTTGCCATCACCAAACTCGACTGGATCAAAAACCAGCAACAAAAGCTGTGCGAACAGGCCCGTGAAACTCCACGTGAGTATCTCAACCGCGAAAGCCATTATGTTTGGGGAAAGCGCTATCTCCTCACAGTCTTTGAGGATGCCCAATTATCCTCCGTTGAATTGAAACACCAACAGATGCTTTTGCACGTTCGTCCGGGTACTGATGTGCACAAGAAGCAGGCTTTGGTAGAGGATTGGTATCGTGCCCAGCTTAAGCAAGCAGTGCACCCATTGATCGAAAAATGGGAACCGCTTATCGGAGTAAAGGTGAAACAGTTTTTTGTGCAGCGTATGAAAACCAAGTGGGGCAGTTGCAACTCGGCCGCACATAGTATTCGCCTCAACACTGACCTCGCCAAGAAACCCCAGGAATGTCTGGAATACATCGTAGTTCACGAAATGGTTCACATACTTGAGCCGACGCACAACGCGCGTTTCCTTGGGCTCATGGACCAGTTCATGCCCAAGTGGCAGTTTTATCGAGAGATGCTCAATTGCCTCCCGGTTCGGCATGAAAATTGGGGATATTGAAGCAGGCAAAGAAGGAAAACGTACGTTTTTAAATCATTCTCCTGAGTTGGCTCCGGGCCAGTTCACCATAGTTCCGCGCACAAGCAAGAAAGGTATTGGTCACTTTTGCCGAAAAAAAGTGCTTCGTCGCGCGGGAACGAAACCCCGCATATGATTTTGATTTAAAGTTAAGCCGTACAGGCGAAAGACTTTACCACCACCACAAACCCCACATCCTCTTTTGAATGATCATGAAGCTCTATTTTTCTTATGGGTCCAATCTTGATCTTGCCGCTATGCAGGATCGGTGTCCTCAGGCCAAAGTCCTTACCCCTGGCTGTCTTAGGGGATTTCAGCTTGCGTTCACTTGGTATTCCAATGGATGGTCTTGCGGTGTCGCTGACGTGGTGGAGAACGCGCAAGGCGAGGTTTGGGGATTAGTGTATTCCATTACGAATGGTGATCTTGCGGCGCTTGATCGGTATGAAGGGTATCCTCGTTGCTACGGACGTTCCCTTACCACCATTGCCTCCAAAGATGCTACATTGGAAAACGTGTGGGTGTACACCGTCCAAGAAAAGTCTGATTTTATTGCGCCCTCTCAAAGTTATATGGAGATCATCAAGCGTGCCTGCGTGGACCACAATTTTCCAGATTCCTATGCCCGAATGCTTGATCAGGTGCCGGTCTTCGAAGGGTGAGATCTTTATTCTCGGGGAACCCTAAAAGGGGCGGGGGTCTGTTGTTAGGGCTTTTCGATCGGATAGAACCGGTGTACAATTGAGTCCATGTCTACCAATCCGTCGTCATCGCCAACCCGTCCCCCCGTCGTCCCAGTGCTTTGAGTGAACGTTTGCCTCAGGAGAAACTTGATGAGGCTCGAGCCTTGTCTCCCGCACAGCGTTTACTCCTTGCCCTTCAACTTTCTGATACTTGCCTTGAGTTACAGCGCTCGTGTTCGACCAAGCGCTAACCACTATCACTCGCCGTTTGGATGAAGCTAAAGCCCAAGGCTTTTTGAAATACACTCGTCGACATCTGGTCTTGGTGTAACCTGAATGAACATACCCAATGAAGAACATGCCATCGTCGAACGCGAAAAGGTGCTGGATTATCTACTTAATGTCGGTCATCCGGATGGATTTGGGAAGGCGGAGTTTATTATTGCTCAGGGTTTCAAACGCGAGAATTGGGAGATATTGGCCGATGCCTTACGGGAATTATTACGCAATTCTCCTACAACAAAAAGCATGACATCCATCCACGGGAAGAAGTATATTGTAGATGGTGCCTTACAGTCGCCCTCCGGGAAGACAGCCAATGTGCGAACAATTTGGATTCTTGACACCCAGGAAGATGTACCTCGTTTGGTGACCGCATACCCGAAAGACTAGGAGCCATTACGATGATCAAAGAACATGACCGAATTGTGTTAGCCGATGACGTTTCTTCTGAAGGCTTGGTGGCAGGAGATGTTGGGACGGTGGTTCATGTCTATCGTGATGGTGAAGCCTACGAAGTCGAATTTAGCACGCTGGAAGGCAAAACAGCCGCAGTGGTTACGTTAGAATCTTCTAAGGTTCGTCCTATCGGTAAACGTGAAATCACGCACGCTCGCGAGCTTGCATCCCGCTAGCTTGTTTTAACTATCCCGTTACTACTCATCTAAATCTGAAGATTACGCCGTACAGGCAGAAGAATTCACTGCCACTTCGAACCCCATGTCCTCGATCATTTTCTGGACTTCATGGGCTGGGTCTCCGGGGGTGGTGAGGTCGCCGTTGACGAGGAGGGAGTCGGCGACATAGAGGGCCAGGGGTTGAAGCGAGCGTAAATTGAATTCGCGGCCTCCGGCGGCGCGGAGTTCGTGTTTAGGATGGATGAAGCGGAACATGTTCTATCCGGGAAGAATATGCCCTCATTCTCTCCATTGACAGGGTAGACGATTCGCCTTAAACTGGTCTATAACTAGTCTAAATGAAGAGAGGATTTATATGCCTGAAGTTGGTGCTTACGACGCGAAAACCCACTTGCCTAAATTACTGGAACGCACTCAAAAGGGTGAGCGATTTGTTATTACCAAGCATGGGCGGCCTGTGGCGGAATTGGTTCCTGTCACTCGGGCTGATCCCGAGTCCGTTCGTCGAACCATCGCTGACATCCGTTCTTTTCGAGAGACTCTCCGCAAACGAGGTGTCAAGATCCGAGGGTTACTTAAAAAGGGCGAAAGCCTACGCGAGTTGGCCCATCAGGGGCACCGCTACTGATGCCTTTTGTGTTGGATAGTTCTGTGGCATTAGCTTGGGTCTTGCCTGATGAATCTGATCCTAGCATTGATCGTTTGTGTGATCGTCTGACTGACGATGTTGCGGTTGTTCCTCCAGTTTGGCCTTTAGAGATCGGAAACGTTCTTCGGATTGCCGTGAAGCGTGGAAGACTTAACGCGAAGGATATGGGGCGTGTGATCAAAGAACTTTGGGCGTTGCCAATAGAGATTGATGCGACTTCCACGGAACGGTCTTTTGAAGAGACCCTTACTCTAGCCCAGAAGTTTGACTTGACCACCTACGATGCTTCATATGTCGAATTAGCCCAGCGGCGTGATGTGCCTCTGGCAACGCTCGATCACAAACTTCGCAAAGCCTGCCTGGCGGCTAAGATTACCGTCCTACCAAGTTAATTCGCTTTTTTATCACCAGAAAAAGTAATGGTTTTTGACCGAGAGCGGAATTAAGCCGAGCAAGCGGATGAATTCACCGCCACTTCGAAGCCCATGTCCTCGATCATTTTTTGGACTTCGTGGGCGGGGTCTCCGGGGGTGGTGAGGTAGCCGTTGACGAAGAGGGAGTCGGCGACGTACAGGGCCAAGGGTTGGAGTGAGCGTAAGTTGAATTCGCGGCCTCCGGCGGCGCGTAGCTCGCGTTTGGGGTGAATGAAGCGGAACATGCTCATGATTTTGAGGCAACGTTGTGGGGTTAAATGATTGCAGTCTTCCAAGGGTGTTCCGGCTTGGGGGTGGAGCATGTTGAGGGGGATGGAATCCGGGTTGAGTTCTTTTAAGGATAAGGCGAGGTCCACGAGGTCTTCGTCTTGTTCTCCCATGCCCACGATGCCACCCGAACACAGTTCGAGCCCGGCGGCTCTTGCGTTGTTGAGCGTGGTGAGCCGGTCTTGAAACGTGTGCGTGGTGCAAATGGAGGCGTGATAGGCTTCGCTGGTGTTCAGGTTGTGATTGATGCGGTCTACCCCTGCGGCTTTGAGTGATTTGGCTTGTGGCTCGGTGAGGAGGCCGAGAGAACAACATACCTGAATAGGCAGTTCTTCTTTGATTTGACGAACCGCTTTGGAGACGACGTCAATTTCCCGATCTAATGGGCTTCTTCCGCTAATCACCACACAGTAGCGTTGGGCTTTGGATTCGGCGGCGCGTCGTGCCGCCGTGAGCATTTGCTCAGGCTCGACGAGGGCATAGCGCTCGATCGGGGCCTTGGAAATGGATGATTGCGAGCAGTAATGGCAGTCTTCAATGCAGGCCCCGCTTTTGGCATTGAAGAGCATTTGCAAGGTGACGGTGTTCCCAAAGTGCCGATGCCGAATTCGATAGGCGGCGTTGATCAATCCCAGGAGTTCTTCATCCGGAGTGTGGAGCAGGGCCAGGCCTTCTTCGCGGGTGATTTCTTCATCGTGTAACACTTTATCGGCTAAGAGCATGTAGTCTGTCATGAGTGGGCTCCGTTGCTGGGTTGCTCCCGAAATGTGTGTGAACGGTTAGAGACGCAGGGGTTAGCTGGCCTGGGGAACAAGGGCCGCGCTGTTGGGTTTGCGTGTTGAGACCAGAGGCTTCGAAGGGATCGAGTCATACTCTGATTGGGGAATTTCCTTCGCATCTCGCCACATGTTCTCAATGCCATAAAAGGCGCGAATATCTTCATGGAAGATATGGACGATGATGTCGCCATAGTCTAAGAGGATCCAGGTTCCCGAGGACGTGCCTTCCACGGTTGGCAGAACCTTAAACACTTTTTTGAGCTCATCCTGGATGGCGTCCGCAATGGCGTTGGTTTGACGGGCTGAATTTCCGGAACAGAATATAAAGTAATCAGCGACTGAGGTCAGGTGCCCGACCTCAAGAATTACGACATCTGAGGCTTTCTTTTCCAGGGCCACTCGGCCCATGGCCAGGGCTTTGGCTTTAATGTTGTCAGAAATAACGAAACTCCTTATTACGTCCCATACAAATGATGCTCGATTATATAAGATTCAATAGGGGCGGGCAACCAATCCGTTACGCTGAGGCCTTTTTGGAGGCGATCGCGAATGGCGGAGGCGGAAATATCGCAGGGAGGCAGGGCCAGGAAGGTGATGGTGGTGCTGGGCGAGGTTGGAATTTCCACATGGTCTCGTACCCCTTGGTCCAGGGCATTTACGTCCTTTTCGGAAATTCGAGGGAGGAGGGGAAGCGCGGTGGTTTCAGCGAACTGAACGCCAGGCCGGGAAAGCACAATGAAATTGGCATTGGTGAACAATTGGTCGGCGGCTTTCCACGTGGGAAAATCCAGAAAGGCGTCGAGGCCGACCAGGAAAAACAGTTCCCCTTCAATTTGGTCTTTGAGCGCATTGAGAGTATCAATCGTGTAGCAGGTTTCGGAGGAGGTGGCTTCGATATCTGAGACCTGAAAGTAGGGAAATGGCTGTGTGGCCAATTTGACCATGGCTAATCGATGATGGGCCGGGGCGAGAGAGGTGAGGGATTTGTGGGGCGGGTCGCCCGTGGGAATAAACAGGATCTGGTCGAATCCGAGCCGAGTCCGGGTTTGGTCGGCAATATGGAGATGCCCCTTATGGATAGGATTGAATGTTCCGCCGAGAAGACCAATTTTCATGAGCCGAGAATAATCTGGTGAGCCTTACAATGGAATAAGGGAGAGTATGAAATTTTTGAACACAATCGTTGTCATTCTAAGTGAAGCGAAGAATCTGCTTTTTCGAACGAGAGATTCTTCGCTGCGCTCAGGATGACAACCGTAGAGCCTTAAAGCAGTGCGAGGTTGTCGCGATGAATCACCTCTTCGTATTCCTTGCCCCCTAAGATTTGCTGCACGTCCTTTGTCTTGAGTCCCTTGATCCTGGCGAGGGAGTCCGATGACACATTGACAAGTCCTTTGGCAAATTCTTTTCCGTTCGTATCGAGGCAGGAGACCGAGTCGCCGGAGGAAAATACTCCTCTGATGTCCAAGATGCCTGAGGCCAGCAAACTTTTTCCTCGGTGCCGTAAGGCTTCAACCGCCCCGTCATCCAAAATCAATTGGCCTTTGGTTCGCAGGGTGAAGGCGATCCAATGTTTCCGGCTGGGAAGGCGTCGGCCTTGAGGAAGAAATAACGTGCCCTGGTTTTCTCCCGCGAATGCCTGCGCCAAGCATTGTGCAGGCTCGCCATTCATGATGAGGGTGGAGACCCCGAATTGCCCCACATGTTTGGCGGCTTGGATTTTGGTGATCATGCCGCCTCGGCTTTCTTGCCCCCGTGATTTTCCAGCGGCGTGTTCAATCTGTGGGGTGATTTCTTCTACCACCGAAAGGAGTTCGGCCTGAGGATTTTGCCGGGGATCTTCGGTGTAGAGACCGTTGACGTCGGATAAAATCACAAATAAATCCGCATCCACCAGGTGAGCCACTTGCCCGGCGAGCGTGTCATTATCGCCAAAACGAATTTCCTCCACCGAGACCGTATCGTTTTCGTTAATGATGGGAATGACCCCCAACTCGATGAGCGTGGTCAAGGTATGCCGAGCGTTGAGAAAGCGTTTGCGGTCGGAAAGGTCCTGATGCGTGAGCAGAACCTGCGCGACTTTTTGCCCCATGTCTTGAAAACATTTTTCGTAGGCATGAATTAAATAGCTTTGTCCTGCGGCGGCGGCGGCTTGTTTCAGCGGGATGCTTTGGGGATAGGTTTTTAGTCCTAATTTTTCAATGCCGGCGACAATGGCTCCCGAAGAGACCATGACGATTTCGCGTTGTTGCGATTTCAGCTCGGCGATTGCCCTAGACAGTTGGGCAATGAAATCGTGTCGCAAGCCGAGGTTGCGAGACGCGACCAAGCTGCTGCCGATTTTCAGGACGACGCGTTTTGCGCCGGTGATTAGCTGACGTTGCATGTGTCTTTGATCTCATCTAACCGGGACCCAATATACGGGACCAGCGCATCAATGCCTTCTCGTGTGGCGGAAGAGATAGTGAAGAATGGCAATTGGTGTTTCTCGCAATATTCCTGAAGTTTGACCACATGGCTGCCATCGCCTTTCAGATCAAGCTTCGTTCCAATGATGGCATAGGGCCGCTCTCCCAAATGTTCGTCGAACGTCGCCAGTTCGCGTCGAAGGACTTCTAATGCCTCCACGGGATCTTCCGGGGCCCATTCCGAAATATCGATGAGATAAAGGAGAAACGCGGTGCGCTGAATATGTTTTAAGAATTGAATGCCCAATCCTTTCCCCGTGTGCGCCCCTTCGATGAGCCCGGGAATGTCGGCCATCACAAAGCTGCGATAGTCCCCCAACTGGACGACGCCAAGATTGGGTTTCAAGGTGGTGAAGGGATAATCCGCAATTTCCGGACGCGCGGCGGAGAGCGTGGAAATCAGCGTAGACTTCCCAGCATTGGGGTAACCAACCAGCCCTACGTCGGCGAGCAATTTTAATTCGAGTTGTAACGTAAATTCTTCGCCCGGTGTGCCTGTTTCGAATTTTGTAGGGGCGCGATTGGTCGAGGTCGCAAATCGCGCATTGCCCCTCCCGCCTTTTCCGCCGCGTGCAATGACGGCAATCTGTCCGTCTTCGACCAGATCGACCAGGACGTCTTGTGTATCAAAATCTTTGATGATGGTGCCCACTGGAACCGTGACGGTGACATCGGCACCGTTGCGTCCATGTTTATTGGAGGTAGCTCCCGGACGTCCATTCTTAGCTTCAAAATGGTTGAGATATTTTAAGTCCAGAAGAGTTGTGGACCGGTGGGATGCTTGAAACACCACATTTCCCCCGTTGCCACCGTCCCCGCCATTGGGGCCGCCGAACGGGACGTATTTCTCACGCCGAAAGCTCGATACCCCACTCCCGCCGTTTCCAGCCTTCACATATATTTTTGCGTGATCGATAAACATACGTTTTCCCAAATCGGATGGGCGGACTTCACCCCAAACCCGAAGTACTTAGATGGAAGATTATAGAGGAACCTAGGGGGAAACAGAAAGGACTTACGCTGATGGGTAGATGCTGATCTTGCGGCGGGCTTCACCACCCTCAAATTTAACGATGCCGGGAGATTTGGCAAATAGCGTGTGATCTTTGCCCATGCCGACGTTTAAGCCAGGATGGAATTTGGTGCCGCGTTGACGGATGAGGATATTGCCCGCCTTGACGAGTTGCCCCTCGTATCGCTTGACGCCGAGATATTGTGGATTGCTATCTCGTCCGTTTCGTGATGATCCGCCACCTTTTTTATGTGCCATGAAATCTCCTCAGTCTTCAATCAAGTCTTCAGCTTGCGACAATTTCGTCAATGCGAATTTGTGTAAACCCTTGCCGATGGCCTTTGGTACGCTTGAACCCCTTTCGCCGCTTTTTCTTAAAGACGGTGATGGAGCGGGTGCGTCCATTTCGGACGACGGTGGCTTTCACATGGGCCTGGTCAACTTCTGGTTGGCCCAGGGTACCCCCATTGTCGCCGGAAATAAACCGAACCGGCTTTAATTCGACCGTTTGCCCTTCTTCGGCATCAAGGTTTTCCACCTGTAGCGTGGAACCTGGTTCCACACGATATTGTTTTCCACCTGTTTCAAGAATTGCATACATAGTGTAATCTTTCCTCCTGAGCCGTGCAGGAATATCATGCAGGCTCAGATCCTGTCAACCCATGGGGGGGAATTGGTCTCTTCTGCGCTCTTAATTGACAGGGTTTTATCCGCTGGGCTATATACGCGGCTGGATGAAGAAGTCGCAGCGACACCTGTTATTAAATAGAGGATAACCACAGGACATGGTTACCGCAAGTGAAAAAATTTGGATGGATGGCCAATTCGTCAATTGGAATGAGGCCAATGTTCATGTCCTGACCCATTCCCTGCATTATGGGCTGGCCGCCTTTGAGGGTATTCGGTGCTATAAGGGCGCCAAAGGGTCTGCCATTTTTCGGTTGAAAGAGCACGTTGATCGATTGTTTGAGTCCGCCCATATCATGGCCATGAAAGTTCCCTATAGTAAAAAAGAAGTGGCGGATGCGATTATTGAGACAGTTCGGATGAACCGGTTGGAATCGTGTTACATACGTCCCCTATTGTACATAGGCTACGGCGAAATGGGTTTGTATCCGGGAAACAACCCAATCAAATTAAGCATTGCGGCTTGGCCGTGGGGAACGTATTTGGGGGAAGATGCGTTGGTTCAGGGTATTCGGGCCAAGTTATCTTCTTTTACTCGTCACCATGTGAATGTGTCGATGACGCGTGCCAAGGTCTCTGGATATTACGTAAATTCTATCTTGGCCAAATGTGAAGCCAAAAACTCAGGCTATGATGAGGCTATTCTTCTCGATCCCGAGGGATATGTGGCTGAAGGAACCGGGGAGAATGTGTTTATCATGAGCAAAGGGGTTCTCAAAACCACTCCGCTTACCTCGATTCTCGAAGGCATCACGCGTGATGCCATCATGACCCTGGCCAGAGAACGAAAAATTCCTGTGGTGGAAGAACGCTTCACTCGTGATGCCATGTACGTAGCGGACGAAGTGTTTCTTACAGGAACGGCTGCCGAAGTGACCCCTGTCCGGGAGATTGACGACCGCACCGTTGGTGAAGGTAAACGCGGTCCCGTGACCACACTTTTGCAACAAGCCTTCTTTGATATCGTCAAGGGTGAAGACCCGACGCACCTGAATTGGCTGGCGCCAGTTTAACGCACTAGTCCTGCCTTTTTTCCTTCGATCCACCTTTTCCATCACAATTTACTTCTTTGATGCAGAAGTAATTTCGAAACACGAGTATCGAAGTCCGAAACAAATTCAAATTTTGGATTTCGGCTTTTTGAAATTGAAGGCTGACCGAACGGGTTACTTTGAATGTTCTTCTGAATCGTGAGTTGAGGATTCAGTAGCTGTGGCTGGGGGTGCGGAAGCTGGAGCGGTTGCCGGTTCGCTCGAAGTAAGAGGAATCACCGAGGATAGAGAGTGTTCTTTTTTAGAAAGTATGGCCAAGCTCAACGACGTCAACATAAAGATTACCGCGGCTCCTACTGTGATTTTGCTCAGGAAGGTTCCTGGCCCACGACTACCAAACACCGTTTGACTCGATCCGCCAAATGCCGCACCGATTTCTGCCCCTTTTCCTGACTGAAGCAAGATGGCGGCAATCATGAGAAAGCAAACAATGAGGTGCAGAATGACAGTGAGAGTGTACATAGTTTTTGGTTCGTTGAATGTTTAGGTTGAGGCCGATACTGCAAGGCTGCAAATCTTAGCAAAGGTTGCGGGGTCAAGACAAGCTTTTCCTATCAAGGCCCCATCGATTTCCGCACAGCCGAACAACGCCTCGGCATTTTGTGGACCAACACTTCCCCCGTACAAGATTCGAACATCCTGAACCTCGCGTCCCCATTCGGATGTGAGGGTAGCGCGAATAAAGGTATGCACCTCTTCTGCTTGTTCAATAGTCGCGGCTCGTCCTGTGCCAATGGCCCAAACGGGTTCATATGCGATAGTGATCTTGGACACTTTTTCAGCGGAGAGTCCTGAGAGTCCCTTGAGTAACTGATCCTTCACAATGGCTTGGGTCTTTCCTGCGTCGCGTTCCTCCAAGGTCTCGCCAATACATACGATGGGACCCAATCCATGTTCTAATGCGGCGTTTACTTTATTGTTGACATCAGCATTGGATTCTCCAAACAGCTGACGTCGTTCAGAATGTCCTACCAGCACAAAGGTGCATCCCAAAGCTTTAAGCATCGGTCCGGAGATTTCACCCGTGAATGCTCCCTCCTTCTCCCAATGAAGATTTTGGCCTGCCAGGGTAAATCGGTCATTGGCTGTCATGGTTTGATGAATGGCAAAGAGGCTGACAAACGGAGGCGCCAGGAGAATGTCGATGGCCGTAGAGGATGGCATGGCCTGTCGGAAATCATTCACGAACTCCACCGCTTCCGCGACGGTTTTGTGCATTTTCCAATTTCCGGCAATAAGGCGCGTTCTCATCATATTTTCGCTAGAGGTTGTCTGTGTTGGGGAAGCTTAGCGATCGGGGAGTGCAGCGAGGCCGGGCATTTCCCCGCCTTCAAGAAGTTGAAGCGCTGCTCCACCACCAGTAGAAATAAACGACATGCTATCGGTTTCTCCTGACCGATGAACGGCTAGAGCTGTATCACCTCCACCGACGATGGTGAGGGCATAGGCATTGGCCACGGCATGGGCAATGGCCTGCGTGCCTCGTGCAAAGGCATCTCGCTCAAACATGCCCATGGGGCCGTTCCATAAGATGGTTTTGGCATTTTGAATGGCCTCGGAAAATAATTTCACCGAAGCTGGGCCGATATCCATGCCATACCAGCCTTCAGGAATTTCCTGGGTTGGCACAATTTTGGTTTCGGCTCCGGGATCGAGACTGGCGGCCACTACGCAATCGACGGGTAAATAAAATTTTACCCCCCGTTCGAGGGCATGTTGGTGTATGCCTTTCGCAAATTCCAACATATCGTCTTCGACCATGGAACGACCAATTTCCAACCCCATGGCTTTGATAAACGTGAAGGCCATGCCGCCGCCGATAATCACTTTGTCGACTTTCTTTCCTAAGTTTTCGATGACGCCAATTTTTCCTGACACCTTGGCGCCGCCTAGAATAGCGACAAAGGGACGGATGGGTTTTTCCACCGCTCCTTCGAGGTATTCCACCTCGCGTTTCATCAGATAGCCGGCGGCAGAAGTTTTGATAAATTTCGTGATTCCCGCTGTTGAGGCATGCGAACGATGGGCTGCGCCAAAGGCTTCATTAATATACACGTCGCCTAAAGATGCGAGTTCTGCAGCAAACTGTTCATCGTTGGATTCTTCTTCCGGATGGAAGCGAAGGTTTTCAAGAAGGAGGACGTCGCCAGGTTTGAGTTGACTCACCAGGTTTTTCACCTTTGGGCCCACGCAGTCTGGAGAGAAAATGACCTCTTTCCCTAAGAACCGTTTTAAGCGCTTGGCTACAGGCGCGAGGCTCAATTCTGGAGAGGGTTTTCCTTTGGGGCGACCAAGATGGGAGCAGAGAATGACCATCCCACCTTCGTCAACGGTATGATTGATGGTGGGCAATGCGGCGCGAATCCGGGAATCGTCTGTGATTTGTAAGGTGTCATCAAGGGGAACATTAAAGTCTACCCGAATGATGACGCGCTTGCCGCGAAGGTCAACCTGATCGATGGTTTGTTTGGTGATATGCACGCGAAATCCTTTCTCCCATCCTCGCTGCCTTCCCGCAGTCTAGAGGGCAGAAAAGACGAAGGATTATTTTTGAGCCGCGACAAATTTCACTAAGTCTCGTAACCGGCACGAATATCCCCATTCATTGTCGTACCAGGCAAACACTTTGACGAAATTTCCATCCATGACGGCAGTCAAGAGTGAATCCACAGTCGCGGAATTTGAGCATCCATTGAGATCGATGGATACAATCGGCTCTTCTGAATATCCCAAAATTCCTTTCAGCGATCCTTGTGCCGCCTTGGCAAAAGCCGCATTGACTTCTTCGACCGTACAGGTCTTTTCGGTTTCGACGCCCAAATCCACAATGGATACGTTGGGGGTCGGAACGCGAATGGCCACGCCATCCATTTTTCCTTTTAATTCTGGGATCACTAAATGCAACGCCTTGGCGGCTCCCGTAGATGTCGGAATCATGGAAAGTGCGGCGCTCCGTGCACGTCGAAGATCTTTATGAGGGAGATCCAATAACTGTTGATCGTTGGTATAGGAATGAATCGTTGTCATAAAGCCATGATGAATGCCGAAATTTTCCAACAAGACTTTGGCCACCGTGGCAAGGCAATTGGTGGTGCAGGAGGCATTGGAAATGATGCGGTGATTTTTGGGGTCATAGGTTTTTTCGTTCACTCCCAAGACGACCGTCAGATCGGCGTTTTTCCCAGGGGCCGAGATGATCACCCGAGGGGCACCTGCGGAAAGGTGTTGGCTGGCGCCTTCATGATCGGTAAATCGGCCCGTCGCTTCGATGACGACATCCACCCCGAGTTTTCCCCATGGCAATTGTTTGGGGTCTCGTTCAGCCAGAACTTCGATGGTTTGCCCGTTGACCACGAGCTGATTTGGTTTGGCATGAACCTCTCCGTGGAATCGGCCATGCACGGAGTCGTAAGACAGAAGATGACTCAGGGTCTTGGAGTCCGTTAAATCGTTAATTGCGACATACTGAATGTCTGAGTCATTAAGGGAAGCCCGAAACATGTTCCGGCCGATGCGGCCAAAGCCATTAATGCCAACTCGTATTGCCATAAGTACCTGTAATGATAAGAGATTTGTCCAAATGTCCTTGTGCGAAAGTCATAGTACTTTTGGGGGGGTAGTAAGTCAAGGAATCTTCCTCACCCTGGTTTTTTCGGTGACGGGATCGTGGAACTAAAGAGAAAGGAGAAAAACTAAATAAAAGAGGGCTTTGGGGTTAAATCTTCATCGCCTCTTTCACTTCAGAAAGTGTTTGCTGGGAAACTTTGGTGGCATGTTCCCCACCACTTTGCACGATGTCCTCAAGTCGTTTGGGGTTGGCCTCGAGGGACTTTCGGGATTCCCAGATTGGTGCGAGTTGCTCAACCATAGTGTTCGCGACCAACGATTTACAGTCGATGCATCCGATTTCAGCGGTCCGGCATTCTTTGTCGATTTGCTTGATGACATCGGACCCTGAGTAAATTTTGTGGAAGTCGAATACCGCGCAGACTTCGGGATTGCCCGGATCTTTTCGCCTGACGCGGGCAGGGTCGGTGACCATGGTTTTCAGTTTTTGGCGAACTTCTGGTTCCGAGTCGGATAGGTTGATGGTGTTTCCATAGCTTTTACTCATTTTCCGTCCGTCGGTACCCATGACCTTCGGGAATTGCGTGAGCATTTCCTTGGGTTCGACCAGAACCGGTGAATAGAGGCTGTTGAATCGCCTGGCGATTTCCCGGGTGAGTTCGAGATGAGGGAGTTGGTCTTTGCCGACGGGAACGGCATCGGCTTTATACAGCAAGATATCCGCGGCCTGGAGAACCGGGTATCCCAAAAACCCGTAAGTGTGAAGATCTCGACCCTCAATTTGTTCCTGTTTTTCTTTGTACGTGGGGTTCCGCTCCAGCCAAGATACTGGGGTGATCATCGAAAGCAGCAAATTCAAAATCGCATGTTCGGGAACATGGGATTGAATAAACACGGTGGCGCGGTCCGGATTAATCCCTGCGGCTAACCAATCAATCAAGATTTCGCGAACGAACGTTTTGAGTTGACGGGTATCCTCGTAATTGGTGGACAGGGCATGCCAGTCCGCCACAAAAAAGAAGCATTCATTGTGTTCTTGGAGCTTCTTCCAATTTTCCAATGCTCCCAAAAGATTGCCGAGATGCAGCCTTCCGCTGGGTTGCATACCGCTTAAGACTCGTTGTGACACCACCATACTCCTTCGTAACAATTAGGACGACATGAGCTCGCTCGGGAGGATCGTCGCTGTGAGGATTTGAAACACGGACATTAAAATGGTCCGGATAATATGCGTGTAAGGGTCCGCCATTATCAACCCAAGGATAATGAACATGCCATATGGTTCTAGCTGTCGAAGAAACAGAGCGGGCTGAGGAGGCAAGAGACTCGTCATAATGCGTCCGCCATCTAAGGGGGGAATTGGGATCAAATTGATGACCATTAAAATGGTGTTGATCAAAATTGAAAATTGGGCCATCGCGGCGATGGGCAATAGGATAGTGTGCGCGAGATTGGATTGAGATTCGCCTCCGGGTTGAATGGTGGGCGAAGTGTCAAAGGCTAAGATGAGGCTGAGCACAACGGCGCTGGCGATGAGCAGAAAGAAGTTCATGGCAGGACCCGCTGCTGCGACGAATGCCATGTCCCTTCGTGGCTTATGCAACCTTGTAGAATTGATCGGGACGGGCTTGGCCCACCCAAAGAGAAAATTTCCTGGTGCCAATAGGCACATCGCCGGGACCAGAATGGTGCCTAAGGGATCGATATGTCGAAGGGGATTCATGGTCAGCCGCCCAAGATCTTTGGCCGTGGAGTCTCCAAAGAAATTGGCCACCCATCCATGGGCATATTCGTGGAGGACGATTGCCAACAGTAACGGCAATGCCATGATTGAAATTGACGAGAGAATTTGGCTCAAAGAATTCATGAAGGTGACTGTGGAAATGGACTCAAGTTCGCGCAGGAAAGCACGGATGGAAATGGTCTGTCAATCGAGGATCTAGTTCACCTGAACAAAGCGACCGTTAGCGACCTGGATCATATATACTTTTCGGTCGAGTACACCACCGTCTCCAAACGCGGCGAGTCCTCCCAAGGTAGGAAAATCATGACGAATGAATAATTGGTCTCGCACTTCCCTTCCGGTGGTGGCCCCATGGCGGATGGTATCCAAAATGACCCGCATGGCATCATAGGCTTGGGCGGCGAAAATGGATGGATCGAGCTGAAATTTTTCTCGATATTTTTGAATAAACTCCTGGACATCAGGGTCCGTACTTTGGAGAAAAAGTGCATCACCAAATGTGCTTCTTTCCAACGTGCTGCGTCCCCATTTCAGTAAGTCAGGATGATTCCAGGTGTTACTGCCCAACAAAGGGGTTTTGACATCGAAGTAGGCCAATTGTGCGGAAAGAAAAGCGACATCCGTTGGGTGTCCGGGAAGGAACATGGCATCAAAGCCGGGGGTATAGACCAATTGTTCTTCCCCTGGTTTTGGGGCCTTTTGGGTATCAGGGTATTCAAAGGGTAGCATTTCACCGTAGAGGCTTAGATCTCTGTCTTTTAACCTCTGAATTTGGGCCGAAGCATCGGTGGTTCCCCGTTGGTAGGATTCGGCAGCAATGATTTCGCCCCCATTTCGTCGAACGATGTCATAAAAATTTCTCGCCAATTCCCTACCATAGCTCGTGTCTGGCGCGAGAATGCAAAAACGTGAAAAGCCCAAGGTTCGCATTGCGTGGTCAACCAACTTGGTGACTTGCAGCCGCGTGGTCAAGGCGGTACTGAACCAAAACCGTCCGAATTGTTTGACATTGGAAATGCTCGCGGTTGGAGTCACAAACGGGACCTCGGCCCAGTCGGGCAAATCCGCGACTTGCTGGACTTGTCGAGCCAAGAGCGGACCAATTAATGCAATGGGTTTAAATTCGCGTAAGACCTGTTCGACTTCATGAGGAAGTTGGGCTGGTGGAATGGCACTATCTTTGACCACAATGCCAAGGGTGTTCGACCCCAAGTGAGTACGTCCTTCTTCCAATGCTAGGCGAATGCCATTCAGGGCATCACTTCCAAAGGGTTTCATTTTTCCTGAAAATGGCAGCACGGCAGCAATGACATACTGATGGGCTTTAATTTTTGAGATAAATGATTGCATGAGCGCCACAGCCGTTTG
The DNA here is from genome assembly GCF_032191465.1 of Candidatus Nitronereus thalassa. Taxonomy (NCBI): domain Bacteria; kingdom Pseudomonadati; phylum Nitrospirota; class Nitrospiria; order Nitrospirales; family Nitrospiraceae; genus Candidatus Nitronereus; species Candidatus Nitronereus thalassa. The sequence goes on from NZ_JAQOUE010000001.1 coordinate 3,139,479, forward strand.
TGCATAGGGATGATTTGGAAACCGATGTAAAAACGCTTGAATGTCTCGTTCGGCGAGGACTTCATCACCTTGGGCCGTATGCAATTCAATTAAGCGAATCAGGGCGAGGTCTCCGGGGAATTTTGTGGAGAAGGTGTCCAGGAGATCTCCTAGAGATCGTTCCGACATTTTTTGCAAAATGAGACCTTGGATATAATCGATCAACTCCCCCCGCTGGTCATCTGGAGTTTTATTCATCTGCTTCAAGGCCATTTGGACAGCCTTGGTGTACTCGCCCTTTAATTCATACGCTTGGCGGAGGAGTTGCCACCCTTGAGTTTGCGTGGTGGGGTCTAATGATCGATTCAAGGCATTGGTGAGGACCGTGATGGCTCGGTTGGCCTGGGTGGTTTGTATATATAACTGGCCCAATAATAATCGGGCCTCGTCTGTCCGGGAAGAAATAGGGTATTCCTCAAGAAATTGTTCTAAGATGATGATGGCATGCTTGGTTTCGCCCTTGGCTTGAACTGCTTTAGCTTGAAGTAGTGTAAAGGCGTCGGCTAGGGGAGCGTCGGATCCCGACTCGAGTAACGGTTCGAGCATGGCCAAGGCCTGATCAGGCTGCCCCTGTTCCAAGAGAAATTTGATGCGTTGAATGCGTTCATTCTCCGCTTCATGCTCAACGGCAACCAGGGGGTTGGGGTCTTCTATCGGCGTTTCGTCAATTTGGGCAACCAGAGGGGCTGGCCATGTCAGCGCAAGGCAGGCACACCAAAAAAAACAGCCGAATGCGGCGAGAAGTCGTCGAGTAGATAATTGGGGGTTGAATGGCATTGTCGGGGGTTGGGGCAGTATTTTTTCCTAATTTCGTATATAAGGCCAGCCCTCTCTACTGTCAAGAAAACTCTTTGCTGTGGACCTGAACCGACCAGGTGTTGGCTGTAGAACGTTCCTCATCCTTCACGAAAGCCTTTTGAATGGAACAAACCAAGAAAAACCCGATGACAGAAGGAAGTGAACTTGACCGATTGCTGTATCACTATACCACCATCTTACAGGCTGAACGTGGTCTTGCCCGCAATACCCTGGAGGCGTATCGCCGAGATTTGGGGAAGTTTCAGCAGTATTATGCGAAGATCGGCCTTCAAAATCCACATGCATTGACGACTGCAGTCGTTTTGGGATTTCTTGAATTTCTTCGGAGCCAGGAGTTGTCCGCGACCTCGGTGGCGCGTTGCATGGCGGCGATTCGGGGTTTCTGTCGGTTTTTGAGCCTGGAACATGGGATTCCCGATGTGCTGGCCCAGATTCCACGATCTCCGAAACAATGGCTGAAGTTACCCAAAACGTTGACGGAATCCGAAATCACCAACTTGTTGGAATTGCCTGCAGGGGAGGGGCCGGAAGAAATGCGTGATGTGGCAATGGTCGAACTTTTATATGCGACGGGCTTGCGTGTCTCCGAACTCATCAGCGTGGATCTTGCACAGGTGAATTTGGAGGTCGGGTATTTGTTAGCCACGGGGAAGCGTGATAAGCAACGCGTCGTCCCCATGGGAGAAACGGCCAGAAAGAAAATTTCCGAATATTGTCAGGACGCCAGACCTGTTCTGCTGAAACATCACAATTCATCGGCGCTCTTTGTGACTCGTCGCGGCACAGCCATGACCAGGCAAAGTTTTTGGGGGATTCTCCGGAAGCGGGCTCTTCGGGCGGGTATTACTAAACGCATTTCCCCCCATATGTTGCGGCATTCATTTGCCACCCATCTTTTGGAGCATGGGGCCGATCTCCGCGCCGTCCAAATGATGCTTGGTCATGCCGACATTGCCACCACTCAAATTTATACTCATGTTGAGCAGCGCCGGCTGAAAGACATGCATACCGCGCATTTCCCAAGGACCCAGCGACGGGGGGCAAAGGGAAAATCATCGTGATCTGTAATGCGTGGGTGTGATTCCTACCGAACAAATATGTTTTTCCCTCCTGATTTGTTCTAACTACTCCTTGAGTTTTTATTCACAAATTGTATGTTGCGGGTTTTCGCCTGACCGCGACGAGTCACTGTTGTTTCGCCAAAAGTGACCAAAACCATTTTTGCCTGTGCGCACCCAACACCGGAGACGAAGTGAACCATTTACAGGGTGTCGCTATTTCTCCCCGACACTTCACGCATTAAATCTTGCAATTCACAGCGTCCCTAGGTTGCATTGAAAAAATCCACTATGGCAGGTTTAGGAATGACAATGCGTTCGGATGTTTAGGGTCCCTGAAGGAGGATAACGATGAAGATGAAGCGGCAGGTGCATTATGTGAGAGGGGTGTTTGTCTGCCCTCAATGTAATCAAACGTTTGTTCAAGAAAAATGGGTGGAAGAGTTTCGAGTTCGGTGCCATAAATGTGACTACCGAGGGACCCTGACCCATGTGTCTGTGGAAGAGCATATGGAAGAAGAGACCGAGCGCATTTAGCCCTTGGACCCCTGGTTCAGGGATTTTCCGATTTCTTGGATTCGGAAAAAACCCTGTGGTCTTCATGACGGTGGCAAGGTGAGATGTGAAGTGCTTATCTCTGGTCGCCAAAAGAACGTTCTAATTCACTCCAAAAAATTCCCCCCAATTTCTGCGTCGCGCGAGTGATCGTCATGCCATCAAAATTTCTTGTAAGAGGGTTGTTGATTTTCTTCTTCTGGTTGCCCTTTGGGGCAGTGGTTTCACACGTTCATGCCGAACAATTTGTTACCGTGTTGGTTGCCTACCATTCAATGACTGGGCATACGGAAAAAATGGCGCAAGCGGTGGCTGATGGGGCGCAATCGGTTCCCGGAACTCGTGTGCGAGTGGAACGAGTCGAGAACGTCACGGCCGAAGTCCTATTTTCCGCTGATGGATTAGTCGTGGGTTCTCCAGTGTATTGGTCGAACATGGCTGGGGAAGTGAAGACCTTTTTTGATAATTGGCAATTCAAGTTTGGTGTGTGGCCGGAATTCAAAATGCGGAATAAGGTCGGGGCCGCGTTTGCTACTGGCGGACAGGTGTCCAGTGGTAAAGAAGTGACCATGCTCACAATTTTGGCGGCCATGCTCGGCAATCAAATGATTGTGGTCAGCGATGGCGGAGCCTTTGGGGCGTCGGCGACAACGGAGGGGAAGAGTCCTGGCATTGACCAGGATGAATTAGCCGATGCCCGCGCGCTGGGGAAGCGTGTCGCGGAAGTGGCGTGGATGGTGAAGCGCGGGGAAATACATCATGCTGAGGCGGTTCAATAAGCGTTTTAATGAGAGACGGAGTTATCCATGAGTGGCATCCCTGATATTAGCGACATGCAGTGGCCTATCTATTGGGAGCGTGAATATACTACCGCGATTGCCCCGGAACGGCTGAAGCTAGAGATGAATCCCCATCGTCCGCTGATGACCAATATGCCGTTATCTGAACAACGAAAATTGGCGGAAAGTGGATACAAAGTGCTGCCTGATGATTGTGGGCCCGTGCGGATGGTGAGCCAATATGGCTGGTTGATCCGCTGTCCAGTTGATTGCAAATTGCGGCGCACCAAGGACGGTTTTAAATGGCAAGCACCGGAGATTAAACCCGAAGAACGGTTGCTTGGGTATAAATCCTTTTCCGGGATGTATGTGGATACGATCCTTAATAGCGGCTATGCCAAGCTCTGTTGCGGAATACGCTTTTATTATCCCAAACAAATCGGAATCATGCTGAAAGATATTCCCAATCATTTTTATCATTATCCTGACCGCACGTTTTCCGTATGGGAGGGGATCAAATCACAGGAATACAAACTCACGCCGAATCTCTATGACTTTCTTCCGGACTACGATGCGTTTGTCACCAATGTGTTGTTGCAGTTAAACAAGCCCACCACGCTCAAGCGGGGAGATCCTGTGGCCCTGGTGGTTCCGGTTCTGCTTCCCAAACAATTTCGCTTAGAAGAACTAACTCCAGAACGAAAACAGTCCAGCCCCCAAAGTTAAGCTCCATTTTGTTGTGACGAACCGGAGTTCTTCAGTTCGAAGATTCTGAGGAAGAATAGCCGTTTTTTCTGACCATCATGATTCTTCCAACCTTTGAGCATGTGCAGCGGGCCGCGTCAGTCCTTCAAGGGGTTGTGCATCGCACTCCTATTCACACCTCCCGTCAACTCGATGACTGCTCTCGGGCTACAGTCTTTCTCAAATGCGAGAATTTTCAACGAGTCGGTGCCTTTAAATTTCGGGGTGCCTACCATGCGGTGGCCCATCTCAAATCCCAGAAACCTGTGGTGGCGTTATCTTCTGGAAATCACGCCCAGGGTATTGCACTGGCTTGTCAATTATTAGGCAAAGCGGCGCATCTCGTGATGCCAGAGCCCATCAATAGGGTGAAGCGCGCGGCGGTCCAAGATTATGGGGGCATCGTCCATGTTCCCCCTCGTCCTCAAGACGCAGAATCGTTTGCGGAGAATCTTGTGCAAACCCTGGGGGCAGAATGGATTGAAGCGTTTAACGATGTTCACGTGATTGCCGGACAGGGAACGGCTGCTTTGGAATTTCTGGACCAGGTGGAAGACCTCGATCTCATTCTCGGCCCCATTGGCGGAGGGGGGTTATTGTCGGGAACCGGGTTGGCCACGCATGGCGTCAATCCGAAGGCCCAAGTCTACGCGTGCGAGCCAGTCGGTGCGCTGGATGCCATGTATTCCGTCAAAGAAAATCGAATTGTGCCGCAAGAACATCCTCAGACCATTGCAGAGGGATTACGAACGAGTGTGGGTACGCTCACGCTGCCCATTCTCCGGAGTCATCTTGCTGGATTTTTCGTGGTGGAAGAACATGAAATTTTAGAAGCCATGCGTTTTATTTACGAACGTATGAAATTGGTGATTGAACCCGCCAGTGCAGTGGCCGTGGCTCCGCTTCTTCGGAAAGAGCGGATATTACAAGGGAAACGTGTCGGGGTTATAATTTCGGGAGGCAATGTGGATTTGGGGCAATATGTTGCCGGGTTTGCGACTCAGGCGCATGGCGTGGAAAGTGAGGGTTGCTAGTGCCATTTTTTAAACGTCGAAGGCCTGTGAGGGATCCGATTCCCACCGACTCCAAGGTTTCCAAGAAACGCGACCAAGCTGTTGCGAAACGGTTTGAGCGCACTTGGCGTCGGTTGCAGCTGCTTTGCCCTGATCCCGATAGCCAGCATCGATTAAAGTGGCTCCAACAGCAATTTGAAAAGAAGCAGCGGGGCTCAATGGAATCGGCTCAAGCGGAACTTGATATTGCCACACTTTTGGCCAACGCGGGGTTTTCTCTTTCGTTTGTCAAAGAAACCGAAACGGCGACTGCGGATTTAGAATGTTACTTGGGGAATGATCGATTGTTTGTGGAGGTGACGGTTATTGTTCCGACTGATCCTGGCCGATTGAGAGACGCAAAAAATTTTCCTGATCCTAAAACTGAAGAAGAGGGTGTGGATTTCTTGAAAGATGGGTTGGTGAAACGCCTTCTCGCTCGGATCAATGAAAAAGCCAATCAGCTTGCCGACTATTGTGCTCCAGTGGTGTTAGCCATCACCATTGTGCATCAAGAACAGAGTCTGTTGACCAACGGAAACCGCAACGGACGAAAGATGGTCCTGGATCTTCAGCAGTTAGGGGGAGTGACCACCCAAGCCTTGGGAAATGCGCCTCATCTAAGCGCAGTGATGCTCACATTGTGGAATATTCATCCGGCTGAATCCCGCTCCAATATTCGCCTCAGCAACGTGTCTGTCGGGGAATGGGTCTCGGACCCAAATGGAATTTCTCAGGTCCGCTCTTTTGCGGTAAACCCGATGGCCAGTTATCCCATTGAAACCGAGGCCTATCTCGCGCTCCAGCGAGTCCTATAAAACCGATAGCGGCATACCCATTCCTGTGCTATCGTTCTCTATCCACTTCACAGGTGACAATTCTCATGCTGGCTTGAATGGAATCCTGCCGTCCAATTTTTTCTCCCTGAGATAGCAAAAAATAAATAAATGATGGAAGCCATGGAAAGTTTTCTCACTACCCTCAGCGGAATTATTTGGGGCCCTATCATGCTCATCCTTCTGGTAGGAGTGGGTATATATTTGACGATTGGGCTCAGGGCCGTTCCCTGGCGTCGCTTAATCTATAGTTTTCGATTGCTGTGGAAAGGACGATCCTCCACCGCGCAGGACCTTGGGGAGATCTCCTCATTTCAGGCGCTGATGACTGCGCTGGCCGCAACGGTTGGCAGTGGAAACATTGCAGGCGTGGCGACCGCTATTTTTCTAGGCGGTCCGGGGGCGGTGTTTTGGATGTGGGTGACGGCCCTGTTCGGCATGGCGACGAAATATGCGGAGGCGGTCTTGGCCGTCCATTTTCGCGAAGTGGACGAACTTGGCCAACATGTGGGTGGTCCGATGTATTACATCCAAAACGGATTAGGCGCACATTGGCGATGGCTGGCCATGGCCTTTAGTCTCTTTGGCATGCTGGCGGCGTTTGGGATCGGGAACACGGTTCAAGCCAATACGGTTGCCAGTGCCGTGGAGTCATCCTTCGATATTCCACCTTGGGTTTCAGGCCTTGTCATGGCAAGTCTCACGGGAATGGTTATCATTGGCGGTATCAAGCGTCTGGGGTCTGTAGCCGCACGCTTAGTCCCTGTTATGGCAGGGTTCTACATCATCGGAGCCTTAATGATTATCCTGACAAATATCGATCAGGTCCCCTCAGCATTGATGACTATCGTGTTGCATGCGTGGACGGGGAGCGCCGCAGTTGGAGGATTCGCTGGGGCGACGGTGATGATGGCGATTCAATTTGGGGTGGCGCGTGGACTTTTTTCGAATGAAGCGGGGTTGGGAAGTGCTCCTATCGCTCATGCCGCGGCTAAAACCAATGATCCTGTGCGGCAAGGCCTAATCGCGATGCTCGGAACCTTTATTGACACTATTGTCGTGTGCAGCATGACCGCCCTGGTGATTGTCATGACCGGTGTGTGGACCGAAGGAAATACCGGAGCCGCTCTGACGACGCAAGCTTTTGAAAGTGGGTTGTCACAGGTGGGTGGAATAGTGGTGACGCTTGCGCTAATGCTGTTCGCGTTTACGACATTGTTGGGTTGGAGTTATTACGGTGAGCGGTGCACGGAATATTTATTTGGTGTTGGAGTGATTAAGATCTATCGCGTGTTGTGGATTATTGCAATTCCGATTGGGGCCATGGGGAAGTTGGGGCTTGTGTGGCTGATCGCCGATATTTTAAATGGCCTCATGGCAATTCCTAATTTGATTGCGCTGTTGGCGTTAAGCCCTTTGATTTTTCGGCTGACGCGTGAACATTTTGGTTCTTTGGGAAAAGGGCGTGCAGGGTGAAAGGAAGGTTTTATTTTTAAGCGGGGTTTCGGCCCCGCGCGACGAGTCACTTTTGTTTCGGCAAAAGTGACCAAAACCATTTTCGCCCGGGCGCGGCCCTACGGGTGCCTGGTCCGCCACCCCGAATCAAGATGGCTCAGAAACTCGCTCCGCTCAGACAGTCTTCGCCAGAGAGGTAGGATTCGGGGCGGCGGCCCAGCCGCGCCCAAGGCGGGGAAGTGTCAAGACCCAAGGACTAAATGAAATTGGTTGCCAATAAAGGGTAACGTCCCCTTTTCCGGAAAAGGACGGTTTTTAGAGGTGCTCTCAATAAAAACTCAATACACTTGTTCTCCCAAAAATCATGCGCCTTAAAATAAAGAGAAGCGACACCTTTTCTGGCACTTATATTCGGATACTCGACACGATGATAGTCGGATCCCCCAATAGAGACTGTACATATTCCATCTAGTCAGTCCACTTCGAAGCCTAACGGCTTGTACTTTATGGCGTTGGCTGTAGCACTTTGTTGAGACTCAACGCCTACGGGTTTAAGTTGCGCAATATTTTCTTACCGAAGTACGCAATTTTCCGAGCCAAAGAGATTCCCGCGTACGCACTATTCGCGTATGAGTAGAAATCCTCGTCGATTCCAGGGGCAGTAATTCCGCCCATATTGCCAAGTAGTGTGCGTATGTAACGACGTGGTGTGTTTATCTCATCGGGAATGCCAACACTCTCGAAAAATAATTCCATATCTTCGAGCTGGTCAAAGGATTCTTCGTTTATCGGAAGGAAGAAATCGGCTTGGTTGCACCATTGAAGGGTCTCAATCGCTTTTTTTGATTTCCGGTAAAAGATATAGACTGTCGTCAGGTCGAATCGGTCCGTCTGGGCAACACCAAGACTGGCAAAAAGAGAAATCATCCCTGAATCGAAATCATCGAACTGAATCCCTTTTAGGTGTGCGATAGGGGGCGGCGGTTTGATCCCATCCAGCAATATTGGGATAATTTTCGGAGTGCCGTCAGAGTGAAAGAGCATTATGGCATTATCCAGCTCTGTCTTTATCCAGGGTCTACCGATAGAATTCTGTGACAGAATAACTATTAAGTGAGTGGCTGATCTCAAGCCTCTAGCTATTTCATCCGGAATTGAATCTCCTCCAACTATATCCTTATCATCTCTCCAAGTAGCTATTCCTGCCGCCTCAACTTCTCGTGAAATGGCGGTTGCAAGAGGCTTGTCTACGGTACCATGAGATACAAAGAGCTTTATTCCTGTGGATGTAGATGCGAAACCTTCAGTGCCTTTCTTCCAGAAACCGTCAATAGCCTTTCTTACTTCATCAACAGTTCCCAATGCATCAGAAATAGATTGATCAACCAAAAATTTGATTGACTGGCATATATTATCCGCCTTCCTTAGTGCTTTACATAAGGGCGCGTCCGAGTCATCCATGTAAACCTGTGGTCTCGCCTTCTCTACAAAATCATTAAACTCTTTGATCAACCTGCATTGCTCACGGTGAACAGTTAGCAATGCCTTAGTCGAATGGTCATCCATACCCAATACTGCTACTCCCCAAGCCGCACGACTTTTCAATGCAATAAAATATGCGTTATCCTTTTCAATGTCAGCAATCGTGGCGAGTTGACATAGAAAGGCCTTAACCTCAGGAGTGTATTGGCTTGCACCGGACAATCGAATTAAAACCGGCAGAATCACGGCGTATTGCGCGAGGAAGATAAGATTGTGCTTCTTGTCGGTCGACATTTAGTGCGTTCTGACCGTAATCCGTTTCTTGAGCCCAACACTGTTTAAATGGATCGGTGTAAGAGGAGGATATTCAGGCTTCTGTCTGGATAACACGCCATCAATTCTTCCGAAGAATACGCCGGAACTGAGATCTTTTCAATTGGTACTGTCCGTGGTTTTGTTTTTTACGGCATCTCCTGCGTTGGGGGCGGATGGGCCAGGGCCTCGAATCCGACCTCTCTGGCGAAGACTGTCTGAGCGGAGCGAGTTCCTGAGCCATTTTAATTCAGGGTGAAGCCGGAGGAACCCGGAGGGTCGCGCACAGGCAAGAATGGTTTTGGGTCCTTTTGCCGAAACAAAAGGACCTCGTCATGCAGGGGCGAAACCCTGCACCTAATTAATTCTCTAACAGACCAAGTTTTCAAAACCTAACTTAATCTTTTCAATTTTTGTAGGGGTGTCTTTTCTCTTGCCCCGTCACCCCTTCTGTTATAACATAGGTGGTAACGTGAAGGAGGGCTGTATCTATGCTTGATTTGAAGGTCAGAAAAGTTGGGAATTCGTTGGGAGTAGTGTTGCCAAAGGAGGTGCTGTCTCGGTTGAACCTAGAAGATGGAGACCGGGTTTTTCTGACGGAAGCGCCGGATGGGAGTTATCGGATTACGCCGTATGATCCTGAGTTTGAATCGTATGTAAAGATCGCCAAAAAAGGTATGGCGAAATACCGGAATACTCTTCGCGCCTTGGCTAAGTAAGTTCTCTCCATTGGTAAAGGTATGAAAACGATGATGGTTCTATGAAAGAGCCTGCTTGGGTTCTTCATGATTTTGTTCTCGCATTACATGAAGACTTGTTGTCAGGGTTTGGGGGCGCATCCGGTATTCGAGATGGCGCGCTTTTAGAATCTGCTCTGGCTCGCCCTCACCAATTATTTGCTTATGAAAAGCCTGATTTGTTTATCCTGGCGGCGTCCTACATCTCCGGTCTTGTTCGCAATCATCCCTTTATCGATGGGAATAAGCGAACAGCTTTTATGGTTGGCTATTCCTTCTTAAGCAGAAATGGCAAAGAGTTGAATGCTCCTGAACCAGAAGCGACAGCGGTCATTGTGGATCTGGCGCCCAGGAAAATTACGGAAGAAGATTTAGCAATGTGGCTTCGGCAGAATTGCGAGTAAGGAAAAATTTCCTTAGCGGAAATCTCGGAATTTATTTTATAGCGAATCTCTCAACTCTTCCAAATTTTTAATGACCAGCAAGTCGCCGTTTGTGGTAGCGACTTCGATGCCTTGAGCGCAGACTTCCCGACAGCGATCGGGCTGGTCATTATTTTTTAGGCATTGGGCCAATGCAAAGATAGCGGCGGAATACGTGGGTTTGACCTTGATGCAGCTTTCTAACGCAGGGATGGCTTCTGCCCAATTTTCATCTGCCATATAGGCTTTTCCTAAACCAAACCACAGGGTTTCGTCGTTAGGGTCCATCTTCAGGACTTTAATAAACTTTTCTATTTTGGGGTCTGGCATAATTCGTTCTCTCCAAATTGCATTTGATGAAAGGTATTCGCTGAATGATCGACTCTAGCATTGCCCCCTTCGCGTTGTCTAACGCCATACCCTGTGTTACCATCCGATGCTCGAATTTTTCTTATCTCCCTCCTTGCTGAAAACGGCGAGGAGAAAAATCCCTCTAGAAGGATTGGATCATGGGCCGGGTTGGCATTGTTACGCATCCTGCGTATTTGGAACATGATATGGGTCCGGGGCATCCGGAATCACCGGAACGGTTGCGGGTCATCAACGCGCAGCTAGAGGCGACCGGTATCATGGCTAAGTTGACTCGAATCGAACCCCGAAAAGCGGCTACGGAGTGGATTACGCGCATTCATGATCCCGCCTATGTGCAATGCTTGGAAGAGAAAGCCCCGAGTGTGGGGTATGTCTCGCTAGACCCAGATACCTCGATGTCCCCTGGGTCGTTGACGGCGGCATATCTGGCGGCTGGTGGGGCGATGGCTGCAGTTGATGCCATTATGGATAACCAAGTCGATCAGGTCTTCTGTGCGGTGCGTCCGCCGGGGCATCATGCCGAAGCGACTCATGCTAAAGGCTTTTGTCTATTTAATACCGTGGCCATTGCTGCACGGTATATTCAAGAACGACATGGATTGAAACGCATCCTGATTGTGGATTGGGATGTGCATCATGGCAATGGCACACAGCATGTGTTTGAAGATGATCCGTCAGTGCTCTTTTTTAGCACGCACCAATTTCCGTTTTATCCTGGTACGGGTGCGTTCGTGGAACGTGGCCGGGGGGCTGGAGAAGGGGCCACCATTAATATGCCCTTGGATGGCGGACAAGGTCCCGATGATTACCGAGCCATATTTGAGCAGGTTTTGGTGCCGGCGGCCAAGGCGTTTCATCCGGAGTTTGTGCTCATCTCGGCAGGCTTCGATGCGCATCAGGATGATCCTTTGGCGAGTATGGCCTTGACGGATGAAAGCTATGGCGAACTTACTCGTCTTGTCACTGGCATTGCGAATGCCCATTGTCATGGTCGGATTGTGTCATGTTTGGAAGGGGGCTATGCCCTCCGAGCCTTGGCGGGTTCAGTCGAACAACATATTTTAGCCTTAATGGAAGCATAACTCATGGTGCGAGGACGACGAAGACGGCGAAGTCGAGGAGGGTGGGCAGTTCTTTTAGGATTAATCGTGGTGGCTTCGGTATCCGTCTATTATTTTTATACGGAAATTCGCCCCACTGTCATATTTGGCTTGCGGGATGATTATGCCCGAGCCATACCCTTTCAATCGGTCCCGGTTGGATTGGAAAGCCTCAAAGCGGAGGAATGTGGGCAATGCCATCAGGACATCTACCAAGAGTGGAAGACCAGTATTCACGCTCACGCCTACAAAGATCCATTCTTCCAAGCCTATTGGAAAAAGGATGACAACATTTGGGTTTGCCTCAACTGTCACACGCCGCTAGAAAATCAACAACCGACTCTCATTCAGAGCATTCCTAATAATCGTGTGGAAAGGGCCGTGCAAATTGAAAACCCAATGTATGACCCTGCCTATCAGCAAGAGGGAGTGACCTGCGCGGCTTGCCATGTGCGCGATGGGGTGATTTTTGGACCGTACGATGACTCCGTGGCTCCACATCCAACGGAATTTGATCCGGCCTTTCGGACCACGGCTATGTGCTATCGCTGCCACAATGTGGTGTCCGGGCCTTTTCAATTTTACAATGTGGGGCCTTGCGGTACCTATGCGGAATACGAAGGCGAATTCTTCATGAAGGAAAAAGGGTTTACCTGCCAATCCTGTCATATGCCGGAAATATCGAGGCCGGTGGCGGAAGGCGGCCCCATTCGCCAGGGGCGACAGCATTTATGGCGTGGGGGACATGACCCTGAAATGATTAAGCGTGCGGTGGCGATCCAAGTCCAGGCTGATCCGCCGAATCCCAAACCCGGGGATACGGTGAATATGACGCTCACGTTGATCAACGCCGGCGCTGGTCACAAAATTCCGACCGGCGATCCTGACCGTCACTTTACGGTGGAATTTTTTGTGAAGGATAACACCGGCGCCGTCATTGCGGAACATACTGAAACGATGGGCCGGTGGATTCTCTGGCAACCGGTCATCGTGGAGCTTTATGACAACCGATTGCTGCCTTTGGCCAGCCGGGACTACCAATTTTCCTATCAAATTCCTCAAGGGAGGGACGACTTGGTTGTGGAGGCTCGAGTTCGCTATCATATCCTCACAGATGGACAGCATGCCATGTTGCGGGGCAGCTATGGATTGCGATCCGATGATCCCTATCGATTTATGATTTATCAGCGAGATTTTCCACTCAGCGAGAAACTGAGTGTGGCGTTGATTGATCAACCCGTCGATACCCGCATTGGATGTGCCAAGGATTCTTCCGATGTCGTGATGCCCCATGGCCCTTTAAGTTAATTTAGCAGAGGAATAGGAACAGATTTATGTCGAGTGCATGGTTAATTGATACAGAAACTTTGGCGCAGAATTTGGGTCGGAAAGATCTCGTTGTTATTGATGTGCGTGGTGAGGCCGCCTATTCGTCGCATATTCCAGGGGCCATCAATTCCACCTGGCATGCCTATAGTGATCCCGAGGCGGTGGCCAAAGGGGTGTTGGATCCCGATATTTCTCGACTGGAACGCCGGTTGCAGGCATTGGGCATTAATAATTCCAGCGATATTGTAATCTATTCCAACCCCTTTGATAATTGGGGTGATGAGGGTCGAATGTTTTGGATGCTTCAGTATCTTGGCCATTCGAGCGTCAAAATACTGGATGGGGGTTGGGTGAAATGGACGACCGAAGCCAGACCGTATCAACACGATCCTATTCAACTCCCTCCTGGGGATTTTAAAGCCACTCCCCATACGGAAATCATGATTCTCAAAGATGAGCTGAAAAAACTCGTGAAGCGACCACATCCAGAGTCCATTCTCATTGATGCTCGGAGCATCGAAGAATATGCGGGAAAAGAAATTGATGGGTTGCCCCGAGCGGGTCATATTCCTTCCGCGGTCAATATCCCCTGGAATGGCTTCCTCAATCGGGATGGAACGGTCAAAGATTTCGAAACCATCAGAAATATTTTCTTGGACAATGGACTTCGACCTGAACAAGAAATTATTACCTATTGCTTAGGGGGAGTTCGGTCAGCTTGGCTCTATTTTGTGCTGCGACTGGTCGGCTATGAGAAGGTAAGGAATTATCCTGGCTCCTGGTGGGAATGGAGTCGAGATTTTGCGGCACCTACGGAAAAAGATGTCAAACTGCTGCATAAAGTGACCGCCCAGTCCCCTGCGCAATCTTCTTGATGAAATACCAAAACCATGCGAGGATATTCCCATGAACGGTGTTATATTGGGGCGTTCTGGTTTTTTTTATCTTTAACCTTATTTGGTGGAGGTCTGAAATGGGGCGAAATCTACTTTTCGCGGTGATGGTTATGGGTATGACCTGCATGTTGACGGCCAGCCCAGTGCTGGCGGGTGGAAATGAGCATGTTCATGAGGCAATCGAACATGCCGAAGAAGCCGTGGAACATGGCGGCATGGGGCATGCTGATGCGATTGTGAAGCATGCGGGTGTGGCGCTACAACATGCACATGCAGCTCAAAAAGAAGTAAAAAATCCTCATCTCGACGAAGGGGTGCACGAGTTAGAGGAAGCCATCACGCATGGAAAACAAGGTCATGCGGAAGTGGCGACCAAACATGCGAACAGTGCCGTCATGCATCTTAAAGAAGTGCATTGATTGACTCGAAGTTAAAGAAAAAATCGTAGAAAAACGGGCAGGTAAATCCTGCCCGTTTTTGTTTCAGGAGGTCAGAGAAAGAGTATGAAGGTTGGGTATTTCCAATCACACCCACTATTTGGCGAGGTGGAAAAAAATATTGAAGGGTTTGGGGTGCGCCTGACTTCAGTTGAATGTGATCTGCTCGTGCTTCCTGAATTGGCCTTTTCGGGGTATCAATTTGTCAGTCAGGAGGAAGTGCTGAAGTTGTCCGAACCTGTTCCTGAAGGCTTTACGACCCAAACGTGCATTGAATTGGCTCGCAAACACAACATGCATTTGGTTGTGGGATTGCCAGAACGGGATGGAGACCGGTGTTATAATTCCGCCATCATTGTCGGGCCTTCCGGGTATGTGGGGTGCTATAGGAAGACGCACTTATTTTTTGAGGAAACCTTGTTCTTTACTCCAGGCAATTCCGGTTTTCAGGTTTGGGATATTGGTCAGGCGTGCATTGGAGTCATGATTTGTTTCGATTGGTACTATCCTGAGGCAGCGAGGACCTTGGCGCTCAAGGGTGCGGATATTCTGTGCCATCCGTCCAATTTGGTATTACCCCATTGTCCTGATGCCATGGTAACGCGGTCCCTGGAAAATCGGATCTTTAGCATTACCGCTAATCGCATTGGTCGAGAAGCCAGAGGAGAGGGTCGACCCCTCACGTTTATTGGTAAAAGCGAGGTGGTTTCCCCGAAAGGGAAGATCCTTCATCGGGCCCCGATTGATCAGGAAGAATTGATAACCGTGGATATCGCCCTCCTTGAAGCCAGGGACAAATCCATAAATCCATACAATGATTTGTTGAAAGACCGGCGACCTGAGATGTATTCGTGAGATGGGAAGCGTAAAGACGTATTCTAAGTAACGCCTTACGATTACAGTATCATCAGGATGATGGTGCCGAGGACAATTCGGTAATACCCAAAGACTTTCAAGGTATGTCGCTTGACGTAGGTGAGGAACGAGGCGATCACCACCCAAGCTACAAGGAAAGAAACTACCATTCCAATCAATAGGGCAATGATATCACTTGCACTAAACAGATGGAACGACTGCAGAAGTTTGTATCCTGTTGCGGCAAACATGGTGGGGAGGGCAAGAAAAAATGAGAATTCGGTAGCGACTTTTCGGTCCAGGCCAATTAACAAACCTCCCACAATGGTCGATCCAGACCGTGACATGCCGGGGATTAGAGCCACGCATTGTGCAAGACCCACACCGATGGCAGCTGGAAGCCCTACCTGTTCCAGTTGAGAAATTTTGACAGTTTTGGGCCACGTTTCCACCACCAAGATGATGATTCCACCAATGATCAAGCTGATGGCTACCGTCTTAGGAGAAAAGAGGTGAGCTTCGATCCAATCATGAGCGATGAGCCCGACGATGGCTGCAGGGATAAAAGCAGCCCCCAATCCTAAAAGGAACCAGAGGTTTCGATGCTGGACCATGGAGTGACGCAGAGTTGATTGCCAGGAATGCGGAGTGCCGGGCTCCTGGGGAGCCATGAGGCGTTGCCGAAATTCCCGTTGTTCAAGAAGCCCTTGGCGAAGTAACCCCGCGATTTTTTTTCGCTCGTAGACAACCACGGCTAAGACGGCTCCTATTTGAATGCAGATTTCCACACTCACCGCGATGTCACCCGTAAACCCGAGCCAATGCCCCAGAAGGATAAGGTGTCCTGTGGACGAGACGGGCAAATATTCAGTGAGGCCTTCCAAAAATCCGAGGAGTGCGGCTAAGCCTGGTCCAAATTGGTCCATGAAAAAAAGTCTTTCCGGGAATATTTCGAAATTATTTGGAGATGGGTGTCTCTGAAAGGACTCTTTCGGCGGATTGGGTACTGAAATAGAGAGGGGGCAATATTAGCGTCGTTTCTTTTGTTCCGTGCAAAGCTATTGACAAAAATATGTTCCCATTTCATGCTAGGGGCCTCTACCTAGTGAGGCCCCGACATCTTAAATTACTGAAACTGTTTCAGAATGGGAAGACGGCAAAGTGTAGGGCGATGTTATGGTGAATACAACCTTTTTGACATAATGAGGACTAGATGAACTGGAAACACACTGAACATGTTCGGGTTGCCCAATTTCCAATGGTCATTGGCCTGATGATGCTGGCAGGTTTGTTACTGAGTGGTTGTGTCGTGTCAACCAAGAAGTATGAAGCGGCTGTGGCCGATATGGAATCTGCGAAAACCGATCTTGAGAAAAGCCGCATGATGCGGGAGGCGGTGGAACAGGAAAATGAAAAACTGAAAAAGGAAAATGAAAAAGTGGCCCTGGATTTAGAATTAATGGCCTCGGAAATTCAGAGGATTAAAGAGGGGAGGGAAAGTGAGCGTGACCTCTTGACGGCGCGTGAGGCCGAGGTCGTCAAAAAAGGCCAGATCCTCACGGCAAAATATGGAAAAATTCAGCAAGAATACCAGAAACTTAAAAGCCAAAATCGCGCCTTGAAAGATACTATTCAGCGTTATCAAAAAGAATTGAAAGAGGCGCGTCAGGCAAAAGTGGAACGAGAAGCTGAGGCTCCCGAAACGATGTCTTCTACAATGACTTCCTCAGAACCGAATTCTGTCGTGGCTTCTATTCCCAAAACCTCGTCTGAACCAGCGCCTGTGGTGACTCCGAGCAAAGGAGCCCTGGCGCCCGTAAATATCAATACAGCGTCAGCCAATGATTTAGTTCTCTTTTTGGGGCTCACCAAAAATATGGCGGAAAAAGTTATTGCCAACCGTCCGTACCGTCTTCGAGGAGAGTTGGTCGCCAAACAGGTGGTTCCCAAGGCCACGTTTGATGTGATTAAGGATAGGATTACCGCCGCAGCGAAGTGAGACGTGATAACTTATGCGTGACGTGTGAAGCGTAGAATAAAAGTTAATTTTCGTAGCAAGCTTGGGAGTTTGCGTGTCACGAGTCTGGTTCCCCGGCAATTTTCCCATCCACCATATGAATGACCCGATCTGCTTGCTCGGCAAGGCGTTCGTTGTGCGTCACAATGACAAAGGCCGTGCCTCGTTTTTGATTCAACGTTTTTAATAATTCAAAAATCGTCTCTCCGGTGTGAGTATCTAGATTACCCGTTGGTTCATCAGCCAAAACCAGGTCCGGGCTTTGAATTAAAGCGCGCGCCACCGCCACACGTTGTTGTTCCCCTCCCGAAAGTTCTCCGGGCTTGTGATGGAGGCGATGTCCCAACCCGACATCGGAGAGCAGAGCCTTGGCCTCTTGCAACATTTCTTGCTTGGGACGATTTTGCATCAACGCGGGAAGAAACGTATTTTCCAGCGCCGTAAATTCAGGAAGCAAATGATGGAATTGAAATACAAACCCGATCCGGCGGTTTCGGAAAGTGGCTAATTCCGTTTCGGACAACCGGAACACATCTTGTCCTTCGAACAATACTGTGCCGGTGGTGGGCCGATCGAGGGTGCCCAGAATATGGAGAAACGTGCTTTTGCCAGCACCGGAAGCCCCGATCATCGCCAGCATTTCTCTTCGGCGAAGAGTCAAATGGATTCCCTTCAATACCTCGACGGTTTGGTGGTCAAGCCTGAACGATTTGCACACGTCGTTCACTTGGAGAAATGGACTGTCCATTTTAGGGTGAGCCATACAATTTATTCATATCGGAGGGCACTAACCGGAGCGAGTTTCGCGGCTTGCCAGGATGGATAGACGGTTGCCGCAAAGCTGATGAGAATGGCCGAGCAGGCCACCAAAAGGACATCCAAGCCTTGGACATGAACGGGAATGTGGGAGATGTAATAGACGGTCTGGTCAAACGTCCAATAATTTTCAATGAGATAAAGGAACGTATATCCCAACGGTATGCCAATGATTGTCCCAGTTAATCCAATGACCAACCCGTTGAGCATAAAGATCCGCATGATGGCTTTGGGGGTCGCCCCCATGGCTTTGAGAATCGCAATCTCCCGCTGTTTTTCATTCACGATCATGGTGAGCGTACCCACGATATTAAAGGAGGCGACTAACGTGATCAGGACCAATAGGAGGAACATCATGGTCTTTTCGAGTTTCAAGGCAGAGAACAGATTGCGATTCAATTCCATCCAATCCCTGGCGGAATAACCGAGGCCGAGAGCGTCGTCGATGCGTGAGGCAATGGCGTTGGCAGCGAAGACTTCAGTCACTTTCACTTGAATGCCTGTCACTGTGTGACCCAACCCAAAAAACTTCTGGGCTTCTTGGAGCGAAATATACGCCAATGATGAATCGTATTCGTACATTCCTGATTCAAAAATGCCGACCACTTGAAAGGGCCGAATTTTTGGTGTCATGCCCAACGCACTGATTGGACCCACAGGCGAAACTACGTTCACACTGTTTCCCACAAACAATCCAAGGCGCAAGGCCAATTCTTTACCCAAAATAATGCCTGGTTGGGGAGTGGCCAACGAACCGTCATCCTTGGTGACAGCGGGCGGATTGGCTAAATCATTTAGGTTTCCATGCTTTACATTGTCTGCAACTTCTGTGACATCTGGTTCTTTGGCAGGGTCGATTCCGCGAAGAATGATCCCTTGAACTCCGGTTTTCGAAGTCAGCAACACTTGTTTGAAAATATAGGGCGTGGCCGCAATGACCCCAGGGACGGCTTCCACTTTGGTGACGAGGTCCGTATACCCAGCCATGGTTTGGTGACCGCGCTCCTGAACCACGACGTGTGATGTTGTACCTAAAATTTTTGCCTGCATATCCTCTTTAAACCCCGTCATGATACCGAGAGTCCCGATGAGTGCGGCCACGCCAAGCGTGATTCCCGTAATCGAAATGAAGGTATTAAACGAAATGGTACGTGTTCGGCGTTTGGCGCGAAGATAGCGAAGCCCGACAAAAATTTCATAGGGTAGGGTCACGGATGTTTCTCCGGGCGGAGCTGCGGAAAGAGAATGACATCCCGAATAGACGCTTGGTTGGTAAATAACATGACTAGGCGATCGATGCCGATGCCCTCGCCAGCAGTTGGAGGCATGCCATATTCCAAGGCACGGACAAAGTCTTCATCGAGATAATGGGCCTCTTCGTCACCGGCTTCTCGCTGAGCCATTTGGGTTTCAAAGCGTTGGCGTTGATCGATCGGGTCATTCAACTCAGAAAACCCATTCGCGATTTCACGGCTGGCAATAAACAATTCAAATCGGTCTGTGAGGGAAGGATCGGAATCCTTTCGCCGCGAAAGTGGGGAAATTTCCGTGGGGTAATCGGTGATGAACGTCGGCTGCGTTAATTTCGACTCCACGGTTTCTTCAAAGATGATATTCAAAATGCCGATGAGGGTGGCATCTTTGGGAATGTCCAGGTTGAGGGTTTTTGCCGCGTCTGCCGCAGTCTCACGACTTTCTAGCACCCTTCGATCAAATTGATTAAATTCTAAGATGGCCTCAAAATACGGGAGTCGTCGCCAAGGGGGTGAGAAATCGATCGTCTGGCCTTGGTATTCCAATGTCATGGTCCCGCAGATGTCTTGTGCCAATTTTCCCAAGAGCTGTTCTGTCAAAACCATTAAATCATGGTAATCCGCATAGGCTTGGTAGAATTCGAGCATTGTAAATTCGGGGTTATGAATGGTGGAGATCCCTTCGTTTCGAAAGTTTCTATTGATTTCGAATACTCGGCGAAACCCACCAACGATTAATCGCTTGAGATACAATTCCGGCGCAACTCGCAAATATAAATCGGTGCTTAAGGCATTATGGTGTGTGACGAAGGGTTTGGCTGTTGCGCCACCGGGAATGGGATGCATCATCGGAGTTTCCACTTCAAGAAACCCCTGTTCTGTGAAATAGTTGCGGATGCCGGTGATCAATCGGCTACGGGTTTCAAATATTTTGTGTACCTCAGGGTTTGCAATCAGATCGACATATCGTTGTCGATAGCGTGTCTCAATGTCAGTCAGCCCATGCCATTTCTCGGGAAGCGGGCGAAGGCCTTTCGACAAAAACGTCATCTTCTGGACTTCGATGGTGAGTTCATCGGTTTTGGTTCGAAACAAATGTCCTTCGACGCCGATCCAATCGCCCAAATCCAATTCTTGAGAAACCCGAAAGCTATCATCTCCGAGAACATCTTTTTTCAGATACACCTGCATACGATGCGCGCCGTCCTGCAACGAGGCAAACGCGGCTTTCCCAAACCGGCGAAGTGCCACAATGCGTCCGGCAAGACGACAGTCGATTTTCTGTTGTTCAAGTTCCTCTTTGGTTTTGGATCCGTGAGTAGCCATGAGAGGTTCAATGTGATGTGTGACGTCAAAGCGCGTGCCATAGGGCTGAATACCCATATTTCGTAGGGTATCGAGTTTTTGAATCCGGAGCGTGCGTTGTTCGTTTAATTCTTCCATGGGCCCATTCCAATGTCTGTATAGATGAAAGTCAGATTGTTGTTGACGAGAAGAAATGCCTTAGGGGGTCGAGTCTGCCATCTTGAATTTTAAATAGGCTTCGATAAACGGATCAATGGCGCCATCCATCACGACCGAGATATTGCCGGATTCATGATTCGTTCGGTGATCCTTGACCATTTGATAGGGTTGAAATACATACGACCGAATTTGGCTGCCCCAGGCAATATCCTTTTTTTCTCCAATAATATTTTGAAACTCCGCGTCTTTCTTTTGTTGTTCCACTTCAAAAAGTTTGGCTTTGAGCACCTTCATGGCGCCCAATCGGTTTTGTAATTGCGAGCGTTCATTTTGACATTGCACGACAATGCCCGTGGGAAGGTGGGTCATGCGAATGGCCGTCTCAACCTTATTTACGTTTTGTCCGCCCGCGCCACCAGCCCGAAAGGTGTCGATCCGTATGTCTTTATCATCAATCTCAATTTCTACATCGTCATCAAGTTCCGGGCACACTGACACCGCAGCAAAAGAGGTATGACGACGTTTATTCGCATCAAAAGGCGAGATGCGGACCAAACGGTGAACTCCCGCTTCGGATTTCAGGTAGCCATAGGCATATTCACCTTCAACGCCCAGGGTGACGCTCTTTATGCCAGCTTCGTCACCGGGGAGCAAATCGATCGTGTTGACCTTGAAGCCATGTCGTTCAGCCCAGCGGACATACATCCGCATGAGCATTTGTGCCCAGTCTTGTGATTCCGTTCCACCTGCGCCAGGATTTATACCGAGGATAGCCGAATTGGCATCATGTTTCCCCGACAACAACTGTTCCGTGTGCAGTTGATCAAGGAAAGTTTCTAACTCTTCAAGTCCCTGGGTGAGCTCGGATTGAAGGTCGGGATCGTCCGCTTCCCCTATAAGTTCGAGGGTGGCCTCCAAATCCGATTGCCGACGCTCAAAATCTGTGATGCGGGAGAGATCACGTTCTATATTGGCTTTGCGACGCCCAACCTTGGTGGCATTTTGTGAGTTGGTCCAAAAGTCGGGTTGTGCACTTTCCTGTTCGAGTTCTTCTAATTCGTTGCGAAGCCGAGGCAGGTCAAAGACGCCTCCGTAAATCTTGGATAGTGTCTCCAGTGGTTTCTAAACGGCTCCGAATGTCGTCAAGCATTCTTTACTCCTTTTCGAGTGAACGTGGTGTTGGAAACTGAAAGATGGTGTCCACCGCGGTTGGTTTGCGGAAAAATCGAGTAAACCATAGCAAAAACAGCGTCATTATAACACAGCCCCATGCAAACACATCGCCAAATTGCGTGTACCAGGATGAGGGGTTGCCAAGAGGAAGAGCGTAGGTGATGGCCTGCTCTGTAAAAATCGGCGTGGCATCCACAATTTTCCCTGAAGGGTCGATTATCCCGGAAATACCGGTATTTGCTGCGCGAGCAAATGCCATACGGTTTTCCACAGCTCGGAAGACTACCATGGCAAAATGTTGGTAGGGGGCTACCGTCTCTCCGAACCAGGCATCATTCGTGATGGTGACCAGGAAATTCGCACCTTCTTTAGCGAGTTTCCGAACCAGGTCAGGAAAAATGACCTCATAGCAAATAGCCACGCCAAAAAGTGCCTGGTTTTGATCTGCACCATGGCGAATCGACAAGAGTGTCGGTCCAGGACCTGGCTGAAAATCCCCAATGCCTACCACGAGTTTTTCTAGAAAAAAGAGTAATTGTTTGAGGGGAATGTATTCTCCAAATGGCACGAGATGTTGTTTGTCATACCGACCGGTGAGTGTTCCATCGGGATTCAACACATAGGCACTGTTGAGCAGATAGGGTCTACCATCGTCGTGCCGACGAACCGCAGGGCTCCCAAAAATCAGGGGAACTTGGGCCTTTTTCACAATATCGAGAACCAGCGATTGGTAGCCTGGTTCTTGTTCAAAGAGAAACGGTGTCGCAGCCTCTGGCCAAATGACCACGTCGGCCTGTGGCGAGATGGCTTCGGTAAGCCGTGCATAGCGCTCAATCGTATCGACTCGATAAGCGGTGTCCCATTTCAACGCTTGGTCAATATTGGCTTGTACTACGCCGACGTTGAGTGTCCGCGAATTTAGAGAGCTCGAGGAAAAATTTGTAAGAGCGACAGACCCATAAAACCAGATTGCGAGAAAACTCCCTAGGGTAACGGCTAAAGGTTTCCATGGAGGAAGAAGTGTGGCGCGAAGTTTTGATTTCGCCAAGACCCAACGTAACAATAAAAATATTGCCACGTTGACTAACACCAGAACAAACGACACGCCATAGACGCTGGTGATATCAGCAATTTGAATAATCGGGAGCCATTGAAATTGGGAATATCCGAAGAGTCCCCAGGGTAACCCACTCAAGGCATAGGTTCGGAGGAATTCTAGGGAAACCCATAAGCAGGGAGCGAACATCCAGGCCATGTTGGACCAGCGTTTTTCCATCCAGAGGAACCCCCACGCATACACCCCTACAAAAAGGCCAAGGTACGTGGTCAGCAAAAACATGAGAGCGATGCTGATGGGGAGTGGGACTTGTCCATAGAGATGCATGGCCACCACGACCCAGTACATCGTTCCTACAAAAGAGAAAAATCCCGCCAGCCATCCCCGAAAAAATCCCTGACGGGGTGTGATGTCCAGCAATATGCGATGGAGGGGCAATAGCGCTATCCACGCCAAACTTCCCCAAGGAAATCCATCAGGAAGATTTGACACGGAGAGGGAGTAGGCAACGCCGGTGAGCAGGGCATAAAACCCCACGCGCTTTTTTGACATGACGCGGTACGGTAGGGGAAACCACCCATTGATGCAAGCGTGAACACCGAGAAGGTAAGTTAATTGGATCCCATGACAAGAGACCCAAGAGGGCCTGCGAGTACAGGGGCGAGCATGATGCCGATTTGAGGAAGTTGTTCGCCCAGCGTGATGGAAAGGTCGTGGTCTTTGAGCCAGGCTTGAGGGTCGTGAATTCTTCCCTCGTGGTGATCCCGTTGAAGAATGTGACGAGCCTGGGCACTCAGCGTTGTGGCGGCGGGTCCATACGTGGCCATAAGCATTAATGTGAAACTGGTTCCCCAGAAAACCGTGATGGCCAGGGCCGTGTTGGATGCTGCCGATTGGAAGGATGCATCCTGGAAAAGTGAGGCTGGCCATTGCAGCCAGGCATGCATATGTAAAATCCCAGCGACCAAGGCAATGGATCCAATGTTGAGGGTATTTCGTAATTGATGCATCTGAGTCGAGAGGGTATCCAGTGTGGAGGGAGACTTATCTGGGGGTGTGGCGAGGGCGCTGCTGGCTGCAAGGATAATAATGGCTGGTACAATGACCGCAAAAGTGTTCAATATGAGGAGAATGAATTTGACATTCGAGAGAAACTGAGGATGGAAAAGACCTGAATGAGAAAACGTTGTAAATGTGAACCCAAAGATCAGGCGATACATGGCGGCTTCGGATTGCACTTGATAGATCAAGCCAAGTATTCCGATTCCCATTAGGACAGTCCCGATAGAAAGAATAAGGGGCAGACGGCTTCGGAAATGACTGTGCCAAATAATCTGGCATCCTGCTACGGTTCCATAGACAAATGCCACCAAACTCAATAACGCCATGGCGAGCCAAGCATATCGGCCTCTGCCTTCTTGGAGAACCCGAATATCCAGAGATTCGGGGTTTTGGTGGGCCAGGCGTTCGAGAGCGGTGGTGACTCCTGTCATTGAAGGGGCAGAGGTGATTTCAAATAACAATTGTGCCAGACCCAATATTAACAGGGGTGGAATGAGAGCTAGCAAATAACTGTGTGGGGTTAATTTGGAGGAAGTATTCATGAACAACGTGAGTCAGATGATTTTTAATGAAGAACTAATTGTGCATGTGAAACTACAGATACCTTCAATACTTGTGTGACTGTCGCAAAGTCCATGACCCTGAAGGAAATCGTCGGCTATTCTAGGGAGAGTGGGTCTAAGGGTCAATCAAATTTGAAACATGAAAGCCAAGGGATGCTGGTGACTCATAGATACAGGGCGGGCGCTGCAAGGGTTATTCTCGCAGCGCCCGATTTGGTGAAGTGAAAGGCGAAGCCGCCAGAAAGTTTAAGCTCGTTTGGTCATACGATAGCCAACCAACCCGATCAGTCCTGATCCCAAGAGAATCATAGAGGAAGGCTCTGGAGTTGGTGTGGTCCCGCCAATTTCGTTTACGAGTTTGGCAGTAATGGCCGATTCGAAATCCCCAAATCCATTGGCCACTTGCACGAAGGCATCTGTACCGCCAATGACATTATTGGTGTAGTAATCATCCAAATTCGGAAAGGAGGATGTGACAATGGGCAAGCCATTGATGATAATGCCCGATGCCACTGCCAAGTCTCGTTGTTGAGTGACGGAAGTTGGATTGGCTCCGACGTTTTCCTCCCCATCGCCTGACACATCCATAACCATTTTCAGTCCCTCAAACCCATTATTGCTAAGCAAGTTCGCCGCCGAAATCTGAATGCCACGAGCGATGCTGGTTGAAAGGCCCGTGTTTTCTCTGCCTAAGGTGCTGAGAAAAGTTCCAAAATTGCTGGCGGTGGCGCTCGTGACCAAATTCCAGCCTGTGGAAACTATCGCGTTGGTTCCGAATTGAACGACTTGAACTGCAATGCTTTGGTTCGTTCCACTGTTAATGGCATTTTGGACGGCCGCGCTTTGGAAGGCATTGGCATAGCCTTGTCGTTGGAGGTCATATTCAGATGCGCTGATGCTTCCAGAGACATCCCACACGAGAGACAATTCCACGTCCACAGGCACGGCCTGTGCTTGAGAGGTCATGGCGAGGCACAGGGCAGAGATTGCAAAGAAAGAGACAGCGGCTTTTTTCATGTTGGTCATTGTGATCATGGCATTCCTCCTATGGTTGGCTTTTTAATCTCTAGGAAATTTTGGCGCTTCCCAGACTTTCTTGTTGTTCGCATCCTGCTTTTAGGTAAAGCAGAATGTGTGCCAGAGGAATATTAGGATAGGCGTTGGAGCCAACTCGTCCTCGTTATTAACCATTATGGGTGGATCCGAATAGAAGGCATACGTATCCTTAAAAAAAGAAGGTATCTGAGCCAGAGGATGGGTGTGAAAGTGTAAAAGAATTTAACGGGAAACTGCGTCTCTGGATGATGAATGAGAAATTGTTACGCGAAATGACGTAGTTAGATGGAGGGGGGAGTGGGAAAAATTCCTGACAGGGTTATTCTAGGAGAGTGCCACAATCAGGGAGGTTCTCAATCATCCATAAAAAACAAATACCAATCCAAATCAACATGCCTAGTAAGGATGGCGACAAGAGGGGATAAAGTGATTAAGGAAACCGAGAGGCGAAATGAAAACGGCCGGCTTGGATGAAAGTCCAAGCCGGCCGTTTTTTTAAGAACAATCCGGGGTTCGTGTCTTACGCTTGTTTTTTCATACGATAGCCAACCAACCCGATCAAGCCTGATCCCAAGAGGATCATCGTTGAAGGTTCGGGCACGGGGTTGCCGCTAATTTCCGATACGAGTTTTTGCTCAATGGCTGCTTGGAAGTCCGCAAAACTGCCAGCCAAGATCACAAAGGAATCTGTCCCACCTTGGACATTGTTTTGGTACCAAGTTTCTAAACTCGATCCACCGATGGGTAAACCGTTGATTTGGTCGATTCCTGCTAACAGGGCTGCGTTGCGAGCTGCGCTGGTCGAGGCGCCATTGTTCTGCGTGCCATCTCCGGATACGTCCATAACCTGGAGCGCGCCATCGAAACCATTGCCGCTAAATTCACCGACCCCGAAGTTAATCGCGGAACCTGGGGCGGTGAGTCCTGAATATGGGCGCCCGGCGGCAAGGAGAGTGGTTTCAAAAGTGTTGGCAGAAGCCAAACTGTTCATTTCCATCCAATCCACGGCCACTGATTGTTGGCCACTTCCGGACCAATATATTAATTGAACGGCTATCGATCCAATGGTCCCATTGCTGATGGCCGTTTGGACAGCGGCGCTTTTAAACGCATTGATATAGCCAGTTCGTTGCAGGGCGAATTCGGTGCTATCCACACTGCCAGAAATGTCCACGAGGAGCTGTAATTCAACATCGACGGCGGTGGCTTGGGCTTGGGTTGTCATGGCCAAGCACAGGGCGGACATGGCGAAGAAGGAAAGGGCAGTTTTCTTAATGTGTGAGAAGTTGATCATGGCGGACCTCCTTGAGAATGAGTGAGTAAGTTACGAACAGTTTGTGTTCCGGTTCGTTTGGCGTCTTGCCATGACATAAAGCATAAGGTGTGCCATTTCCCGCGCAGCGCGTGGAACTCTAGGTGTTTGGTGTTCCTGACAAATGTTTGTGTCAATTGATGTCGGATACTGATGGAGAATTTAGAACAAAGTTGTGAGGTAACATCGGGCAAAGGCAAAACTATTGTAAGGGATACCGACAGGTTATGGCCTATTACCAGGATGGTTCACGTAAAGATAGCTGGAAAATCAGTTGGTTCGGTGGGCAATGGCAATTGATAAGTCTTTTGACGTATGGAAAAGGGAACTCAATGAAAAAAGAAAAGCCTCACAAAATCAAATGGTAACCGGAGGAATCTTACGTCAACGTCTAGTGAAAATTTTCCTGACACCTCTTTCTGAATTTCTGAATTAAGGAGGGCAATGAATTTGGGAAAGATAGTCATTGGTAACGTCCAGATAAATTAGGAAAAGTAAATCGTTATCGAACGATTGAAACAATTAGTTCAGGTGGGCGGTAAAGAAGTCCAAGACTCGGAGTTCGTAGTGAAATCCTGCTATTGCATGTGCCTGTCCATGGTCTGCTCCTGGAATGAGCCAAAGGGTCGTGTGAGTTTGATTCGCGTTAGTGAAAATTGCCTGGGAATGATCGGTTTGGATTTGGGAGTCGTCTTCTCCATGAATGAGTAAGAGAGGGGTCTCGAGGGTGTGCACAGTTTTTTCAGGTGATGCGTGATCCATTTCCAATCCGAAGAGCATTCGGGCGTACAGACCGGTGAGGTTGACCATGAAATTATTTAAGGGGCGGGGCACGAAGAAATACTGGTGCTCTACGATTTTGGCGAGCGAGGCGTAGGGACTGTCCGCAACAATGGCTCGAATGCGTGGATCTTGAGTTAACACAAAAATTGCCGCACTCATTGAAAAGCCCATGGCCCCGATTCGGGTCGTATCGATATCGCCGCGTTGATTTAGATAGTCCAGAGCGGCTTTCACGTCGAGTGGTTCTCGAATGCCTACCGTAGTGATCCAGCCTTCGCTTTCCCCGAAATATCGAAAATCCATCAAGAGCAAATGAAACCTTTGGTGTAAAAAGAGGACGTGTCTCAGAATATTGGCTTTGTCGAATGGGTAGCCATGTCCCACAACTATGGTAGGAATAGTTTTTAGGGATTTTTGAGTGGGTGTGGGGGCTGAAGGGGATGCTGGAATAAACCAACCACGGATGACCAAATGATCCGCCGTGGTAAATTCGACAGGTTCATAGGCCAGCCCAAAATGACTCGGATCTACATCGGTCTTAAACGTCAACGGATGGAGACCCAACAGAAGGTTGAGCAAAGGAAGAAACAAGATGAATCCGAGCAAGAAGAACAAAAATTTGGACATGAAGGATTTCAGCGAGGATGCCATTCAACCTAACAATCTGGGATCACAATAATAGAGGGAAATGCGAATCGTAATCAGAAAATCGGATATGGGCTCGTGATTCTTCTCAGCATCATCCAACCCTGGGAAGTAGTCAACAAATGTGGGAGAGATCTTTAGACTTGCGCAAAGGGTCATGTCTCCCTAGGATTCAAACGCCGTCAATATTCTCCAATTGTTCAAGGAAGTGCCTGAATGCCACGTGTGGTGTCATTAATCCCAAGTGCCACTGAGCTTGTCTGTGCCCTAGGCGCTCAAGATGATTTGGTGGGCCGCTCGCATGAATGCGATTTCCCTCCGAATGTAAACCATCTTCCGATATGTACTTCACCCAAATTCGATCCTCAAGGCAGCAGCCAAGAAATTGATACTCGGGTAAAAAATCTCCTGCGTGAGGCGGTGTCGGTATATCGTATTGAGGCCCAGCAACTTCGGGACTTACGACCTGATTGTATTCTCACACAGGCACAGTGTGAAGTTTGTGCGGTCAGTTTGGCGGAAGTGGAGGAATTAGTCGAAGGGTGGGGTGGGACTCGACCCTCCATCGTGTCGCTTTCGCCGAATCAATTGTCCGATGTATGGAATGATATTCGGCGAGTGGCGCAGGCTCTGAGGCGGTCCCAAGTCGGTGAAGAACTGATTGTTCAATATCAACAGCGCGTGAAGTCGATCAGTTCACAAACGGAACGGATCACCACTCGACCGACAGTCATATGTATTGAATGGCTAAACCCTTTAATGGCATCGGCCAATTGGATGCCCGAACTGATTAACTACGCTGGCGGACAGAACGTATTTGGGCAGGCAGGAGAACATGCACCGTGGATTACGTGGGAATCGGTTCAACAGGAAGATCCCGATATTCTATTATTGCTCCCTTGCGGATTTTCCATTGCACGGACGCGCAAAGAAATTCATTTGTTGACTGATCGTCCGGGGTGGAAGGACCTCAAGGCAGTACAACAAAAAAAAGTGTTTCTCACGGATGGAAATCAATATTTTAATCGTCCAGGACCTCGGCTGGTCGACTCAATCGAAGTTTTGGCAGAAATCTTTCATCCAAATATGTTTACCTTTGGATATGAAGGGCGAGGTTGGGAGCGGTTGTAGGGGGCTCTTTAAGCCCAGGATCTAAGCCCACCATAAGATTTCGCAAAAAATAGGGTTAATCCCGGTGAGTATTCTCTTCCTGATCACTTCCAATGTTCCGGGCCCGTTGAATAAGTCGACCAAGTTCGTCCATAGCTCCATAGGCCCGTTTCAGCATTTCCTGGAAACGGTCGTGATGGTTCAGGTCTGCCAAATCGCGGACAAGGCGTGCATAGCCGTGTCGAGTGCGTTCGTCCATGGACGGGATCCATACCCTTTGGAGTGGTTGGGGGTCTTGCGATGTTTGATCGCAGGTTCTTGTTTGTCTTTTCGTCATTTTTGAAAATTTTCTTGCAATCAAAGTGTTGATTGCTCTTTTTGAGATCTGTAAGATGCCGCCCCAAGAGTTTGTCAAGAATTAAATGGCTGCAGGATGTGGCCGTGTTGGGTAAGGAAACACATGAATATTTTTTGGCATCGTTGGCTAGGCATTCTTTTGTTATTGGGAATTCTGAGTAGCATCCCGGCTCATTCTTTGGCAGCGGTGGAAGCGCAGAATGTCATTAAATTTGGGACCATTGAATTGGGTATCCAGTCTGGATATTGGCAAGCGTTCACGGGATTGGGGAATGCCGTGTCCTCTAACCGAAGTGCGGTGTTTGTCCTTCCACAGATCGGGGTTGTTGTCACGGACAAAATTGAAGCGGGCTATTTCAGTGGGGCCATCGAGGTTCTCGCCGAACCAGTTGGGGCCCATTTCTTTGAACCCTTTAGTGCCTCGTTGGCAGGATTTTCTATCGTGGGACGATATAACTTTTTGGCTTTTGGTCGTTTGATGCCCTATTGGGATTTTGGCATGGGTGTTTCTTGGACGGATTTAGCCCCACGAATTCCTGAGCAAAGCACGCCCTTTGAATTTTTGCTTGAAACGGGTCCAGGGCTTCAATATTTCTTGACTCAAAACTTTGCGCTCACCGGCGCTCTTCGATTGCATCATATCTCCAATGCCAATATTGGCTCGAGAAACACTGGGATCAATGCCGTGCTCGGGCTCCTTGGTGTGTCTTACTATTTTGATTAGCCGGGTGGTCCCGCCTAGATAACTTGTCTTTCATGAACCCCTTCCCGTCCTCAACTTCGGGATTCCACTTCTACAATGAGATGGAATCCCGACTTCCTAGGTTGGGCCTTATTCAAGGGACACCAAGTCAGTCCAGCCTCATTCGAGACATTCAGAATGCCCCATTAGATAAACTGCTTGGTTCGGCCGTTCAGAACCAATCAATGGCAGAGGCAGTGAAGGCAGGTTTGTGTGTGGGCTTGGATGCCTGGGAAGAGGCCCATGCCATTGCGCAGGACCTCGATACCGTCGAGGGGAGTTATTGGCATGGCATCGTTCACCGGCGAGAACCAGATCCTGGCAATGCCAAATATTGGTTTCGTCGTGTAGGACTTCATCCTGTTTTGAAACAATTAGGGAGTCAGGAAACCCTGGAAGAATTAGCATCCCTGACTGTCTTTGACATCATTGTTCAATCGGGCTCATGGGTCCCTGGCCGTTTTATCGATTTGTGCATGGAATGTGAGCGTGGGGAAACTCCGGAAATTAAACCCGAGTTGCAAGCGCTTCAAAAGAAAGAAATTGAACTCCTGCTGACCTATTGCATCCAAAACGCGATGGGTGCATAAATTTTCTTTCCCTCATATTGTCCCACTCCCCCTCCCCAAAGTAGGGAATAAAAACATCATGAATCTCTCTCAGGATATCATCCAGAAATTCCGCGAAGAATATCTCACCTCCCTTCCTCCCATCATTGACCGTGCCTCGACCGTGCGTTTATCTCACCGCTGGGATGGGTTGTTTCAGTGTTCGATCACGCCTAGGGCTGAGTTAATATCGCCAGACTTGCTTTCTTCCATGTTGGATTTGTACCAGGTGCCATCCTTCGAACAACTCCTTCCTAAGTATTTAGGTGAGGATGCTCAATGGGGGGGCATCGTATCTCCCCGTGTCGCCAATATCACTCGTGAACCCATTGCCTATGTGGAGCAGTGGTTTGTCTCTGACCCTGGTGACCTAAAAACATTAATTGAGGCCATCAAAACTCGGTGGCCTTTCCCTTTCGCCGCTATTTGGATTCCCCTGTCTCCGCGGCATCGATGTGCTTCAATTCTTCCGGGGTGGGAGTCAGCGCGGTTGGCGGAATGTGCCTATGTGGCCGATTGGGGTTGCACTCGGCCCGATGTGCCGTCGGTGACAAAATTCAACCAATTTTCTTGCGCCTTGAATCAAGGATTGGATGAATGGTGGCCAGACCTGTTCCAAGAATTGAATCGAGACATCTCAGCTTCAAAAGCAGACTCCGAAATTTCATCACTCAAGAACAGTCTGGAGTCTTGCCTGAGAACTGGAGGAATTCTCACTCTCCACGATGTTAGGGGAATGGCGGCTGTTATATCTTGGGCTCGGGGCAGTGACGCAGAATTGTTGATTCCTCAATGCTGGAATATTCCGTGTATTTTTGTTCGGCCTGATCTTCGAGGTCAGGGTTTGGCCAAACACCTCTACGCTCTTGCCTCTCAGAATATGCTCCTTGAAGAAAATCCATTCATGTGCGCGCGTGTTCATGGTGAAAACCAGGCGAGCTGTAAAGCTTTGGAGTCTGTGGGCGCTGAACGGGTGATGGAAATCTTTACGGTGGAATAAGTTCTGAAATTAAAACACGCCAATGGCATGAATTAGTACGATGGAGACCGCAATGGGGGCGATGAAGCGAATGAGGATCTGCCAAAGGGAATAGCCAGCCTCAGTGTTCATATTCAGTTCGGCATGACTGGTGTCCTTAGTCATGAGCCAGCCAGCAAAGATCGCAATGCCAATCCCACCTATGGGGAGCATGAGGTTAGACGTTAGGAAGTCGAGGAGATCGAAAAAGGTCATTCCAAAGACTTTGACGTTGGTCCAGAGATTAAAGGAAAAGGCCGTGCCCAGTCCCAGAAGCCAGGTAGCCAATCCGGTCCACAGCGCGGCTTGTTTCCGAGTCATGTTGAAATTTTCGATCATCATGGTAACAGCAGGTTCAATGAGTGAAATCGAAGACGTCCAAGCAGCGACCAGAAGCAGCACAAAAAACAATGTACCAAACAACATGCCCGCGGCCATGTGCCCGAAAGCCACAGGGATGGTCTCAAAAATAAGGCTGGGCCCGGCTCCGGGTTCGAGCGTATTTGCAAATACGATGGGAAAAATCGCCATGCCCGCAAGAAGGGCGACCATGGAATCGGCAAGAGCAATGGCCACGGAGGTACTTGCGATGGATGTGCCCTTGGGCACATATGAGCCGTAAATCATGATGGTTCCCATGCCCAGGCTCAGGCTGAAAAATGCTTGCCCCATAGCGGTAAGCATACTTGTTCCTGAGAAATGGCTGAAGTCTGGAGTAAATAAAAAGGCCAACCCTTTCATGAAATATCCGGTTGTCATGGCGTATCCCACGAGAGTGAGCAGTAGCACAAAAAGCGCGGGCATGAGGTAGGTCACGGCTTTTTCTAGTCCGCTTTGAACCCCTCGGCCAACAATATACATGGTGATGATCATGAATAGCGTATGCCAGCCCACTTGAATCAATGGACTTCCGACAAATTCTTGGAAAAGAGCCGATGCCCCCTCTCCGTTCAGGCCGGAGAAACTCCCCGTAGCGGAATGGATGATATACCCAATCGTCCATCCTCCGATTACGCTGTAATAGGAAAGGATGAGCATGCCGGCAAGGGTTCCGCTCCATCCGATGAGTTGCCAGCTTTGGCTGGCGTTGTTTTCCTGAGCCAGCGCACGCATGGTGTTGATCGGTGTTTGGCGTCCCCGCCTTCCTATCATGACTTCCGCCATCATCATGGGAATGCCTAACGCGGCTACGCAGAGGATATAGACCAACACAAAAGCGCTGCCACCATGAATTCCTGTGAGGTATGGAAATTTCCAGATGTTTCCCAGCCCTACGGCTGCGCCAGTTGCGGCCATGATAAAAGTCCAACGTGAGGACCATTGACCATGGATGGATTGTTGATCGTTGCTAATCATGCCTGTGTTGATCAGCTTTCTTTGCGGCGGCTTGGTTTATTGGAACGGGTGTATGTAGATAAGTACAAAAAGACATTCTTTATTGCCGGCGGAGTGTAGCCGTCAGTATAAGGGGTTGCAAGGGTTTTTTCTTACAATAGTTCGGGTTGAAAAAGGGACGACTTGAGATCGAATCGTCGGCTGACTATAGTGAACCGCTTTGATGCCCTCTGGATTTCCAATGGAGGACAGTAGGAGGATTTTGCCCCATGTCAGATAAGGAAAAAGCTACGCGTCGGATTGTCGTCCTGGCTCCGATGCCGCCGGAAAAATCGGCGTATGCCCTGGCGCGGTATAGCCGGTCTCCGGATTCCATTGAAGAGAGCTTACAGTGGGTCCACGGTCATTCGTCGGAAAAGTTTTGGGAACAATTTTATTTTGCCTATGGTCATGGCTCCATTGCCGATCTTGGGCATGTGACGATCTCCTTGGAAAATATTTCCGAATTAGCTGCGATTCGTGTGGAAGACGAACCGTTGTGGGATGGGCAGGCCAAGTCGAGTCGCTACCAAAATTTTGCGGTATCCGGGTGTTACATGCCCTCGAATATCGAAGGCACGGAAACCGAGGCGCTGTATCGTGGCGTGTTGGGCAGCCTTTTTAATCTGTACCAGACCTTTCACAACCCCTTACAGCAGTTTCTTCGCGAACAATCCCCCAAGCCCGATGCGATGAAGCAAAGTGATTATGACCGAACCATTGCTGCGCGTACTTTTGATGTCACGCGGTACCTGTTGCCGCTGGCTGCGAAAACGAATGTGGGTCAGGTGGTGAGTATTCGTACATTGGAAAAACAAATTACCCGCCTGCTTTCAGCGCAGTTGCCGGAATTAAAAGCTATTGGGGAAGAATTAAAAGATGCCTGTGCGAAGCGGCCCTCGGATGTTTGGCCCACGCTTTGCGGAAGTGATGGTTCTGGACTCGAACCCCTCGCTCCTACCTTAGCACGTCATGCGAATGCCAATGCGTATCAAGCGGAGGTATATCGAGATCTCCAACGCTATGCCAAGAAGGTGTTGAGAAAAGCGGGCCTTGATACCCCAACAGCCTGGGCTCATCGAAATGACCCTGTGGATTTAATTGAACCCCATCCTTTGCAAGATGAATTAGTTGCGACCCTGCTGTATCGGGCAAGTCATGCGCCGTATCGCAGTATCTTGGAGGTGGTGCAAGGCATGTCGATTGAGGAAAAAGAAGAGACCATTCAAGTCGCCTATCGACACCGAGGTCCCTATGATGAACTGATTAAGGAATTTCGATGTGGGTATCCCTTAATTTTTGATGTGCTGATGGATATAGGCGGGTGGCGCGATATGCACCGCCATCGTCGTTGTCAGCAAGTGCAACAGAATTTCACAACCATGCATGGGTACGATATGCCCAAACCGTTGGTCGAAGCAGGATTGGACCGGGATTATCAATTGGCCATGGATGCGGTGAAGCAAGACTTGGAACGTATGCGCGGGCTGGATCAAGAGTCTGCGATTTATGCAATCCCCTTTGGTTTCAAAGTGCGCTGCTTGTTTAAAATGGATTACGCGGAAGCCGAGTACATTTCGCAACTGCGCTCTGGGGTCAAGGGCCATTGGTCGTATCGGACCATTGCTTGGCTGATGAAGAAAAAAATGACGGAGCAATATCCCTACCTAGGGGAGTTGATCCAAGCCACGCCTCCTGATGTCGAAGATACTCTCACACGATGATAATAGGTAGGAGTTACAATCATTCATGAATATATTACGAGAACAACATGTCTGACGGGGCGAAAGTTGAGGACGCCATTACCCAAGGTAATTGGGAGCAAGCCTGGGATGTGGCCACGCAATGGTCCCAATCCGAATCCGCTGGTCCTCCCGCATTTTTTGTGCTGAATGTGCTTCATCTCTTGAGGGGAGAGTTTGCCCTAGCGTGGAAAATGCACGCCAAATCGCTTCATGAGGAAGAGGATATTCAGCAAGTGCGGGCCTGGGTGGATGGTCTGCTTGAGAAATATCCACGCGAAGGCTATGTGCACTTATTTCTTGGATTGTTTCTCGCACAATCCGGGCAGTCGGAGAAGTCTTTGGAAAGTTATCAAGAGGCGTCCCGCCTGAGGCCAGAGTCCCCCTTTCCTTATTTTTTTCAAGCCCAAATTTATCAATGGATGCGAAAGACGGATCAAGTGATCAAGGCCTATCGTCAGGCCGTCAAACTAGATCCGAATTATATCGCTGCACGGTTAAATTTAGGAGTGGCCTATCAAGAGCATGGTCAATTGGAAATGGCCATTCCGCAATATAGGGAAATCATTAAACTTAGGCCGGACGAAACCTTGGGACATAGTAATCTGGCCTGTGCGTTGGCCGAACAAGGTAAAATTGATGCGGCGATAAAGGAATATAAAACGGCCCTGGAATTAAATTCGGAAGATGCCGAACTTCACTTTGCCTTAGCGGGAGTCTATGAACAAAAGGGGCGGATGGATATGGCCCTTCGGGAATATCAGGAGACACTACGGATCAACAAGGAGTTTGCCCCGGCTGCTACCGCCGTTGGGTGGATTCTCATGGAAAAAGGTAGAGTGGATGAAGCCTTGGATAATTTTAGTACTGCATTGAAGTCCAATCCCGATGATGCCCAAGCCACGTTCGGCGTGGGTCGCGTGTATGACAGAAAGGGTAAACCAGATCTGGCCGGCGACCATTTCCAGCGGGCGTTACAATTGGAAAAAGATCCCACCAAGAAAACAGCCATTTTGAATTTTATTGACAAGATTGTGGGCGGGTATCACGATTAAGTTGTGATGCGTTAACTAGTAGGCGTGAAGCGCAAAAAAATAGATTGTTAGGAATAATAAATGGGCAACAGAAGAAACACTTCTTGGGTGCTTCACTCTACACGAAGATTCTAAATGTCCTGAATCGACTGTCGAAGTGAAGTGATTTGTTTCGGTGGGTCCCCGAGTTTGCCGAGTTCGGCCTTGATTTGGTCTTTTAGGTAGGATGAATACCCGACGCGATCTAAGAAAAATTCAAGCAGCTTGTCGCCCAGAATCGCGCTTTGTTTTTTCAATTCTTCGACGTCTTCATCGCTGACCGGCACATAGGTGCTGCCAATGTGCAACAACACCTTATAATAATCACCTTCTGCTCGCCGTTCGAATCGTAACCCGTTCATCATCATAAATAACCGGTTGTTTTTTCCTTTCCGATGCCTGGCGGTCCGCATTGTATGCAAACCGGCCTTGGGAAGACAAGAGAGAAGGAATGAGGTATTGGGCATAGCCTTCTATTGTGACGGGTGGCACTCACAATCCTTGACCCCCATGAGGGTGTAGTGGTAGCGTAGGTTCCTTCCAAACTGCACCGTGACTCGATCCTCTGTTTTCCCAGTTTAACAGATTTGATAGGAAGAAGATTTTCTTGGTTTTGAGGTAAATTTTGCGTAGGATCTATTCGGGTTTTATCACAAAGCGTAGATCGTCGATGACGATACTCTGTGTGGGGCTGATGTTGGAGATATTGGGAGTGTTACAAAATTTGGAGAAAGAATTGTATGGGTAGAAAATATAATTTTAGTGCTGGACCGGCCATGTTACCGGAGGCGGTGTTACAGCAAGCTCAAGAGGAATTGTCGAATTGGCATGGTGCTGGGGCTTCCATTATGGAGATGAGCCATCGGGGTAAAGAATTCGTGTCAGTTCATGCCGAAGCGGAAAATGATGTCCGTGAGCTATTAAGTATTCCTACCAATTACAAGGTGCTTTTTTTACAGGGTGGGGCAACGGCGCAATTCGCGACTATTCCCATGAACCTGTTACGTGGGAAATCCAAGGCGGATTACGTATTAACGGGGTCTTGGGGGAAAAAAGCGATCAGCGAGGCGAAGAAATATTGTACGGTGAACCTTGCGGCTTCGCCTGATGGAGATAAATTTACTTCGATTCCGCCGAATGAACGTTGGTCCCTGAGTCAGGACGCGGCTTATGTCCATTACACGCCCAATGAAACGATTGAAGGCGTTGAATTTCACTGGATTCCCAAGACCGGCGATGTGCCACTGGTCGCGGATTTTTCTTCCACAATTTTGTCAAGACCGATTGATGTTAGCAAATTTGGCCTGATTTACGCTGGTGCGCAAAAAAATATTGGTCCAGCGGGGTTGACCCTAGTCATTGTGCGGGACGACCTCATTGGGAATGTGTTGCCGATTACCCCAAGTCCCTTTGATTATGCGAAGCAAGCCGAAGCGGATTCCATGTTAAACACCCCACCAACCTTTGGGGTGTATTTGGCAGGATTGGTGTTTAAGTGGCTCAAAACTCAAGGCGGGCTTTCAGCGATGGCCAAGGTCAATGAACGCAAGGCTCAGAAGCTCTATGCGGCAATCGATAATTCTAGTTTCTATAGCAATCCGGTGGAAAAGGCCTCACGCTCCTGGATGAACGTGACCTTTATCCTGGCGAATGCTGAATTGGATAAAGAGTTTCTGGCCGGTGCGGAGGCTGCTGGATTAACGACCCTCCAAGGACATCGGTCAGTGGGTGGCATGCGAGCCAGTATTTATAACGCCATGCCGGAAGCGGGAGTAGATGCCCTCATTAGCTATATGGCGGATTTTGAGAAACGGAAAGCCTAATCCTCGCAGCGAGCATTAAGGGTGTCAGGGGAATACATTGTTTCAGATCTGAGTGAAAGAATAGGGAAGATTATATGAAGATTCTGGTGAGTGATAGTTTATCGACACGTGGCGTAGAAGTTCTGCAACAGGCTGGGTATACCGCGGATGTTAAGACGAAATTGAGCAAAGAAGAATTGCTCGAGGAAATCAAAAACTATGATGGCATCATTGTACGGTCGGCAACCAAGGTAACCGCGGAGGTCATTGAGGCCGGGGCTCAACTGAAAATCATCGGACGTGCCGGATCGGGTTTGGATAATGTGGATAAAGAGGCTGCAACTCGTCGCGGCATTGTGGTGATGAATACCCCGGGTGGGAATACAATCACAACGGCTGAACATACGATTGCCATGCTGGTGGCCATGAGCAGAAAAATACCTCAAGCCACTGCCTCGACTAAAGCCGGCAAGTGGGAAAAAAGTAAATTCATGGGCACGGAACTCTATAACAAGACCCTTGGTCTTGTCGGTCTCGGACAAATTGGAACCGTGGTGACCAAGCTCGCGCAGGGGCTTTCTCTGAATGTCATTGGTTACGATCCTTTTCTGGCTTCTGAACGGGCGAAAGAACTCGGTATTGAACTGGTGGAATTGCCTGAATTATTTCGGCGGTCCGACATTATTTCCGTACATACGCCGCTCACCAATGAAACTCGGTCCATTATTAATGCCGCGGCCTTTCAGCAAATGAAAGATGGGGTCATGATCGTTAATTGCGCGCGTGGAGGAATTGTCAACGAGCAAGATTTGTTTGACGCGTTGCAAAGTAAAAAAGTGGCTTCGGCAGCGTTCGATGTGTTTGAAGAAGAGCCGGTGAAGCCGGATCATCCGTTACTCTCGCTGGATAATTTTATTTGCTCTCCCCACATCGGAGCCTCGACTGAAGAGGCCCAGGAAAATGTAGCTATCGCCATTGCCGAGCAATTCGTTGATTATTTCAAAAAAGGTGTGGCTCGCGGAGCTGTCAATATTGCTTCGGTTCCACCGGAAGCCCTGCCTATGCTGCAACCCTATCTGGGCCTAGCCGAGCGGATGGGATTATTTCAAGCACAACTTATTGATGGGGCAATTGAGGGAAT
Organism: Candidatus Nitronereus thalassa; assembly: GCF_032191465.1. Taxonomy (NCBI): domain Bacteria; kingdom Pseudomonadati; phylum Nitrospirota; class Nitrospiria; order Nitrospirales; family Nitrospiraceae; genus Candidatus Nitronereus; species Candidatus Nitronereus thalassa. The sequence continues at coordinate 3,178,926 of NZ_JAQOUE010000001.1, forward strand.
AACCGTTGAATATTGTGGCGAAGTGTCCAATTTAACGGTGGCTCCTCTCACGGTGGCCGTGCTGAAGGGCTTGCTGTCGCCGATTTTGGAAACAGTGGTCAATACCGTCAATGCACCGTTCATTGCCAAAAAACGTGGCATCGAAGTGAAAGAAATTAAAAGTAGTGATGCTGGTGAATATACTAGCCTCATTCGAATTCATGTGGAGGCGGGAAAACAGACGCATCGTTTGGCGGGAACATTAATTCATAAAAAAGATCCTCGCATTGTGGAAAGCAATGCCTATCCTGTTGAAGTCATTCCCGAAGGCTATATGTTGCTGATTTATAATGTTGATCGTCCTGGAGTCATTGGGATGGTAGGCCAAATACTTGGCCAGTTTGACGTCAACATTGCGCGCATGCAATGTGCTCGGGCCAAAAAAGGTGAGAATGCTTTGTTGATCATTGGCATGGATGGTCCACCTCCACCCAAAGTCATCGAAACGATTAAGCAAGAAAAAGATATTTTGTCCGTGCGACTTGTTGATTTGACCCAGTCGCCGTAACCCCACGATACGTTCCATGGCTTCTCGTCAACCTCAACCCGTGGAACGCCGGTCCTTTCTGCTAGGCAATCCCACTCGCTCCCTTATTCCCATGGGCATGGCCACCTTGCTGCCGGATGCCGCACAGCGGGTTCGACATCTGGAAGCCATGATTTTTGAAGGCTTCGGTCGTTGGGGGTATCGCGAAATCATTCCCCCGACATTTGAATATCTTGACGTCCTCTCGACGGGCTTACCTGCCGAAACCCTTGAAAAATGTTATAAGTTTGCGGATTGGACCACGGGAAGGATTCTCGTGCTTCGTCCGGATGTGACGGCCCAAATTGCGAGAATCGTGGCTATGGGAATGGCAGGGCAAGGCCTTCCACTTCGCCTAAGTTACCGCACCACAGTATTTCGTTATGAACCCGAACATGCGGGACGAGAGCGAGAGGTGTTTCAGTTAGGCGTGGAGCTTATTGGGGTGGATCAGGCTTCGATGGATGCTGAAATCCTGACCCTTCTCGTGGAATCCTTGAAAACTTTAGGAGTCTCGGACTTCAAAGTCTCTCTCGGCCATGTGGGCTTTTACCAAGGGTTGTTGGCCAAGTCAGGCATGTCGCCTCAAGGACAAAAACAAGCCGAGATTGCGGCTGCCCACAAGGATATTCCCAATCTTGAGCGAATCCTCAAATGGGAAAAGGTCCCATCCACTCTGTCCAAGGCTATTCTTGAGGCACCGGGACGATATGGCCGGGAGGAGGTATTGGAATGGGGTCGTCGGGTAGCCGGTCGGGATTTGCGTCTTGTGAAACCAATCGAACGGCTCACGCAAGTGTATCGATTGCTCGAAGGTACAGGGATTCAAGAGCATCTTCTTTTGGATCTCGGAGAATTTCGTGGCTTTGATTACTATGATGGCATTGTATTCGATGTATTTTCAGGGAAAGTCGGCTGTGAATTAGGAGGAGGCGGGCGTTATAATCACTTGATCGGTCGGTTTGGCCGGGAATTGCCTTCAACGGGATTTGCCTTGGATATCGACCGGGTGTTTCATGCATTGGATCATGTTAGCAGCGAGCAAATTTTATCTTCCTCATCGGTGCTACTCATGTCTCCTCACGTTCGTTATGGGGAGGCATTTAAGGCGGCGCAATATCTTCGATCCAAAGGATTGACCGTGCTTCAGGAGACATTATCGAGTCCAGCCTCTTCGCAGAATCGAGTGGCTCGGAAGCGAGCCATGGAAGCTTCTGTTGGTTGGTTGGTCTTGTTAGGTCACCCTCGTACCAAGTCTCAAGCCTTTGTCGCCATTCGCATGGGAGCGAAAGGGAATCCACAACGAACTCTTCGGCTTGAAGAGTTACCGGGCTTGATTCAGAAGGAAACTCATGCCTCAGACTGATCACTCCGAACTTCGTCTCCCTCCTCAGAACCTTGAAGCTGAACAGTCGGTTCTTGGCGCCATATTGTTGGATAATACCTCCCTGAGCAAGGCCTTTGAGGTCATCACAGAAGAAGACTTTTATCGAGGGTCCCATCGGATGATCTATCAGGCCATGGTCGAATTATCCGAATCTAATGAAGTCGTGGACCAAATTACTTTAACCGCACTGCTGAAATCCAAGGGACAGCTAGAGCAAGTGGGGGGAGGAGCCTATGTGGCCGAGCTGGTTCAGGCCGTCCCGAGTGCGTCCAATATTCGTTATCACTGCAAAATTGTTCGTGAAAAAGCCTTGTTACGCGGGTTGATCCGAACGGCAACAGAAGTGGTCACGAGGGGCTATGATGAGGTTGGCCAATCCGATGATTTGTTAGAATATGCGGAACGAGAAATCTTTCAACTTGCCCAAGGTCGATTGGGACGCTCCTTTGTCCCGGTGAATCAAATCATTAAGGAAAGTATCGAGATTGTCGATCGGTTATATAACCGGAAAGAAAAAATCACGGGTGTCCCGACAGGGTTTACGGAATTAGATGAAATCACAGCAGGGCTCCAAGCCTCAGATCTCATTATTATTGCGGGTCGTCCCAGCATGGGAAAAACCAGCCTTGCATTGAGTATGGCAGAACATGCCGCGATCAGAGCGGAAATGTCGGTGGGGATTTTTAGCTTGGAAATGTCCAAGGCGCAGTTAGTCCTGCGGATGCTGAGTTCACAGGCTTCGCTGGATTCCCATGCTTTGCGGACTGGCCAATTGACGGAAAAAGATTGGCGCTATCTCTGTGATGCGGCTGACCGGCTTGAGCGGGCCAAAATCTTTATCGATGATTCCGGGGCTCTCACTGTGCAACAAATGCGAGGAAAGGCCAGGCGCCTCATTGCGGAGCATGGTCTAGATTTGCTGATCATTGATTATTTACAATTAATGCAAGGGCGGAGTGATTCGGAATCTCGCCAGCAAGAAATTTCGGATATTAGTCGTGCCCTGAAAGCTTTGGCCAAGGAGCTCAATATTCCAGTCGTGGCCCTTTCTCAGTTGAGCCGTGCAGTGGAAAATCGGACGGATAAACGGCCGGTTCTATCAGATCTTCGGGAATCTGGAGCGATTGAGCAGGATGCGGATGTGGTCATGTTCATTTATCGCGACGAGGTTTATAATCCTGATACAGAGGATAAAGGTATAGCCGACATTCTTGTCCGAAAACATCGGAATGGTCCCACTGGTGACCGACAGCTGTTCTTTCATGACCGCTATGCTAAATTTGCCGACATTGCTAGAAATGAAGTGACCTAACCAGCCGGGAAATCTTGAAGGGAGGCAATTCGACATGTTCAATCGGGTATTATTATCCCCGCGAAAACATCCCCTCGTCCGGAGGTGGCAAGAGCGCTTGCTGGTCACGTTTTTAGTCGTTCCGGTGGCCGTGGTGTCCTGTGCAGCGGTGCCAGAGCCTGCATCAGAATCCATGCCTCAACCAGTTTCTTCTGAACTCGCACTTCCCCCGTTAGCCTACTATCATTTTCTGCAAGGGTACTTGGCTGAACTGGATGAAGATTTCCCTGGAGCCCTTGAGCAGTATCGCGCGGGGCTCCAATTCGATCCCAATTCTGCCTATTTGCGGTTTCGAATGGCGAGCTTATATTTCACCTCTGGAAACATTCAAAAATCCATGGATTTGTTGGAACAAATAGATGTGAATGCGTTTAGCGATACTAGGGTGTTGACCCAAATGGCTAAAATGTTTGCAGGTGCGGGGAAAACCGAGTCCGCTCTGGAATTATTTGATCAGGCGATTGAAAAAGGTCCTGATCGCTCTCAAAGTTACCTTGAAAAAGGGATCTTTTTACTGAATATGAAACAATTGGCTGATGCCGAGACCTTCATGGCTCGAAGTGTCGAATTGGCCCCTCATGTTCCTATTGGGTATTTCTATTTAGGCAAGGTCTATCAGGAGCAGGGAAAAACTGAAGAAGCCAAAGAGAATTATCGGCAAACTATTGCTCGCGCTCCGTATTTTGAGCGGGGACACCGTGAATTGTTTCAATTGTTGGAATCAAATGGTCAAGTGCAAGAAGCCGTGTTGGTTCTCGAGGAATATCTCTCAGAGGTAAATCCCCACCACAAAAAATTTCGGCAAGAACTGATTCGATTGCTATTGAGCCAAAAAGAATATTCCCGTGCCTTACAAGAATTAGACTTTATGATTGAAGATGATCCTGAGGATTTAAACGCCCAGGTGCGCCGAGCTTTGGTTTTCGCGGAAATGAAGGATGCTCCCCGAGCCATTGAGGAAATGACGAGTATCGTGAAACTTCATCCTTCAAAGTTACAAGTTCGAGATTATTTGGGCTTGCTTCATGAACAGACCGAGCAATTTGATCGAGCCATCAAAGTCTATCAAACCAATATTGACCTAGATCCCACATTCTATGATAGTCGGATTCATCTGGGATATTTATTGTACCGACTGAAGCGGTATGACGAAGCCGTACCTCATCTCCACCATGCGGTGGAACTGAATCCTGGAAATGCGGAGCCGCATTTGTTGTTGGGTCTTACCTATACTCAATCGGAAAAGCATCGATTGGCTTTGGATACATTTGAGCAAGGCCTTGAGCGACATCCTAAAAATGTGGATCTACGATTTAATCTTGGCGCAGCGTATGACAAGGTAGGACGATTCCCCGATGTGGTTCGTGAAATGGAAGCGGTATTGGAACTCAATCCAGATCATGCGGATGCCTTGAATTATCTTGGGTATAGTTATGCGGATCGTGATGTCAATATTGAAAAAGCGGTAGCCTTAACCCGACGAGCAGTCGCGCTGAAACCTGACAATGGATATTATGTCGATAGCTTAGGCTGGGCGTTGTTTAAAATGGGGCGCATCAAAGAAGCTCTCAATGAAATCAAGCGTGCCGCAGAGTTAGTCAAGGATGACCCCGTGATTTTCGAGCATATGGGTGAAATTTACTTAAAGGAAAATGATCGCGATAATGCGAGACAAGCCTGGCTGCGATCGCTCAAATTGGATCCCACCAATGGAAAGTTGAAAGATCGCTATAAAGGGGAGGGTTTTGGGGACCCCGGAGTCGCCAGTGAATCATCGGCCCAGCCCCAGGTGAGTCAATATGCGGAGTAATACACCGAGGGATTTCCCACCAGAGCTCAGATCGGCTAGATCCAACATCGAAGGTTAAGTTAGGCTAAAATCTACCGATGATCTCTATCGACGCTAGGTCAGGGCCGAATTTCTCTAGGCCATATCCACTCGGCAACTTAAAGGAGAGTCCCATGTTCAGTACGAATCATCCTCAACGGGGGTTCAGCTTGACCGAGCTGATGATCGTAGTGGCCATTATCGGGATTTTAGCCGCGATCGCCATCCCCAATTTCATGCGGTACCAAGCCAGGGCAAAACAATCAGAAGCCAAAAGCAATCTCGTCGCAATCCATACCGGGGAAATCGCCTATTTTGCAGAGAATAATAGCTATATTGATGATTTTAATGCCATTGGTTTTGCGGTGACCGGATCTTCTCAGCGGTATTACTATGAGCTTGGTAATACGAGTTCAGGAACTCTACCACCTGGCTGTACTGCGTCGACGCTTGATAATGTGTCGACGTCAGGATTTACCGCTGTGGCGATTGGAAATATCGACGGAGATCCAACCTGTGATGTTTGGACCATTGATGAAGGAAAAACTTTAGTCAACGTCATCAACGATGTTTCGTCCTGATGGCCAGGCCCGCACCCTTTCCCCGATAATAAAAATTCTCTATTCAACAATCATAACAATGTGGCCTAGTCGGAAATGGGATTATGTTGGGTGCTTGAATAAGGTTGTCTTCGTGTCCTATCCCATTTCTCTTGACCAACTTCGACCCCTCTGGTATAAGCCACCAGGTGTCGACCCCTATGTGGTAGGTTTTCGTCGTATGTCGTTGATATTGTGATTGTTCTAAGCATCCACCCTCACAATATTTTCATTAAAAATGCGCTTCTATCATGGATCTATTTAAGAATATTTTAGGGCGTTTATCTGACAGCTTTTTCACTTCGGTTCAAGTCGGATTAAAGTCCAGGCCACGAAAACGAAAGAGTCCTTCCCTGAAACTTGTTTCTGACAATCCCAATCCCGTCCCGATGGTTGAGCCCCTCCTCGCGAAATCGGGGCATTCTCCCGTTGGCCATGCAGAAGCTATTGAAGAGACGTTGCAGCGAAGTAAGGCCTGGTTATTGAGCCAGCAGGATGTTGAAGAGGGATTTTGGGTAGAAGAATTAGAAGCAGACACCACGTTGACCTCAGAATATCTTATGCTTCGCCGCTATCTTGGTCTGGCAGATGCGGAACGAGAAGCAAAAGCCATTCGATATTTACAGCATACTCAATTGGAAGATGGAGGATGGCCAATTTTTAATGGGGGTCCTATCGATATTAGCGCTTCAGTGAAGGCCTATTTTGCACTCAAATTAGCTGGGGTGTCTCAGGATGAGCCCTATATGCAAAAAGCCCGTCAGGTCATTTTGGACAAGGGGGGAGTGGTTTCAGCAAATGTGTTTACCAAAATCACCTTGGCGTTGTTTGGGCAATATGATTGGCGGGGAATCCCGAGTATGCCCCCTGAAATCATTTTAGCTCCCAAGGGATTTTATTTTAATCTCTATGCTGTTTCCTATTGGTCCAGGGTTGTCATCGTTCCCTTGCTCATTATTTTTGCCTTTAGACGAACGTGCGAAATATCTCCGGAAGAAGGCATTGATGAGCTGTTTCTCATTCCACGTGACCAGGTTCAGTATCGAGTCGAACCTCCATTCCAAAAGGATCGCTCCTTGTGCAGCTGGAGAAACTTTTTCGTTTGGGTTGATGGCATTCTGAAAGTCTATGAACAGTATCCCATTAATTCATTACGCAAAAGAGCTATTAAAAAGGCAGAGGCATGGATGCTGGAGCATATGGAAGGCGATGGGGGTATCGGTGCCATCTATCCAGCCATGGCTAATTCTGTTTTTGCCCTTTGTGCACTTGGCTATCCCACCACACATCCTCTCATTGCCAAAGCCCTTCGTGAAATTGAAGCGTTGGAAATTGAAACTCCTATTACTGAAAATGGGCAATGCCTCGATCGGCTTCATATGCAACCTTGTCATTCCCCTGTATGGGATACGGCTCTGACATTAAATACGCTTATTGAAGCTGGCCTCCCTTTGGATCATCCTGCACTTCTTAAGGGCGCTTCTTGGTTGCGGTCCTGCCAAACCTCGACGGTGGGCGATTGGATTGTTTCTTCACCGTCCGCCAAACCCGGCGGGTGGTATTTCCAGTTTGAAAATGAGTGGTATCCTGATGTCGATGATACCGCAGCGGTGGTGACCGCGTTAACCAAGCTTTCCCCTCATCATCCGGCTGATGTAGACGAGGCAGTTCGGCGTGGAAGCGAGTGGGCCCTCGCCATGCAAAGTTCCAATGGTGGATGGGGCGCGTATGACAAGAATAATGATCGACTAATTTTTAATAGAATTCCCTTTGCAGACCATCAAGCGTTACTTGATCCTCCGACCTCGGACTTAACGGGTCGTTGCCTGGAAATGCTGGGTACGTTTGGCTATGACCAATCTCATCCGTCGGTGGCTCCCGCTTTAGAATTTCTACGAAAAGAACAAGAGGACGATGGCAGCTGGTATGGCCGCTGGGGAGTGAATTATTTGTACGGGACCTGGTGTGTCTTGGCCGGTCTTGAGGCGATTGGGGAAGACATGTCCTCCCCCTGGATTCAAAAGGCGGTGGCCTGGTTGGAGTCAAAGCAAAATGTGGATGGCGGGTGGGGCGAGTCGTGTACCTCCTATGCCGATCCTTCCTGGTCTGGCGAAGGCGAAAGCACCGCGTCACAAACGGCTTGGGCACTCATGGCTTTGCTTTCTGCGGGTGTCGCCGACTCCCTTAGTGTCGTGCGTGGCGTCAATTACCTTCTCCGTCATCAGCAATCTGAGGGTACCTGGCAGGAGCCGTTTCATACGGGCACGGGTTTTCCTCGTGTATTCTATCTTCGATATCATGGATACAGTAAATATTTTCCAATGTGGGCGTTAGCCATGTATCGGAATGTCCGAAGCCATGGTTGTACCAGGGCGGAAGAAATCCGTCATAAGGCCCAACTCTCCAGAAGGCCGAAATAACGGCGCGCGATTTTTTTTCATCGCTATACTCTCAATCTCCACCCCCAATCTGGAGTGCCTCCTGCAACGGATTGCCATTTTTACAGCAACTCGGTGGGAATTTCAGGCCATTCAGCAGGCCCTAGCTGGAGGGCGAACTAAAAAGACGGAAGGCCTGCGCCAATATACTGTAGATTGGCCCAGTGGGTCTGCAACGGTGATTCAAACGGGGATCGGCCTTCAAAAAGCTAAGAAGGCATGTCGACAAATCTTGACCGGGACACATTATGATTTGGCCATTTCTTCTGGTTTTGCTGGGGCGCTTATTTCTTCTTCCATTGGGGCCTTGGTGATACCGAATGTTGTCGTCCTGGGTAGGGGCGAATCTGCCGAGGGATCGGAGTCGTTCTCCTACCATTGTAATGTAGAATATTCCTCGATTATCCGTCGGGTTCAAAAGAGTCTTAATCTCCAGTGTGTGTCGGATGCGTTAGTGTCGGTCTCTTGGATTGTCTGTTCAGCTTCAGAAAAACGAGCGCTTTCCAAGAAATATCAAGCCAGCGCTTTGGATATGGAAAGTGCAGGGATTGCAGCGGTGGCACAGGAATATCAAGTTCCTTTTTTAGTTATTAGAACGGTTTCGGATTTAAATGATGAAACTCTACCGCAAGAGTTCAATTTTTTTCTTTCACCGACTTTCTGGATGAAGGGTCTCTGGCGAATGGTGAGTCGTCCTGCACTTTGGTGGCATGTTTACCGACTTCGACAGCAGTCGAAGGTTGCTTCCAGAGAATTGACGCGATTTTTTGAAATGTTTGTCACCCATCTCAGACAACGTGAGACATGTCAACTGTGAAAAAGTCTTGGGGGCAAAGAAGGTGATGCTGTGGATAATTGGAATTGGAGAACGTACGCTAGCGCTCGTTCAAAGTATGGGCCATATGGTGTTGTTTCTTCTTCGTGCCATTGCATGGTTTTTTCGTCCCCCTTTTCGGTTTCACCAGATTCTCAAACAATTACATTTCATTGGATATAAGTCCACTTTTGTAGTGGTTCTTACTGCCGTGTTTACGGGAATGGTGTTAGCTCTTCAGGGGTACTATTCCTTACAAAAATTCGGGTCAGAAGCGCTGCTAGGATCAGCGGTGGCACTGAGCATGATTAGGGAGCTTGGCCCAGTGTTGGCATCCTTGATGGTAACCGCCAGGTCAGGGTCCGCAATGACGGCGGAAATCGGAATCATGCGGATTACCGAGCAGATTGATGCCATGGAAACCATGGCGATTAATTCCTTGCAATATCTGATTTCTCCGAAAATAATAGCCGCTCTGGTTGCTGTTCCGCTGCTGGTGGCTATTTTTGATGTCGTAGGGATTTATGGCGGCTATCTCGTTGGGGTGAAGCTATTGGGTGTGAGCGGAGGATCCTATTGGAGTTCCATCGAATCCGCAGTGGAATGGCGTGATGTGTATGGGGGCATTATAAAGTCTCTAAGTTTTGGGCTTATTATCAGCTGGGTCTGTTGTTATAAAGGGTATTTTACGAAGATGAGTGCCGAAGGACTGGGGAAGGCGACCACGGAAGCCGTGGTCTTGTCTTCAGTGTTTATTCTTGTCTGGGATTATTTTCTCACATCGGTCTTGCTCTGATGAACACATTCGGCTTGGTCTTCATATTTGACGTCCTCGATCCCTTCCCGATGCTACAAATGATTGGGTGTAATTCATGATTACTCTAAAAGGTGTCGAAAAGAATTTTGGCAAGCAACGTATTCTCCAGGGGGTGGATCTGATTATACCCACGGGGAAACTCACCACCATTATCGGTCCGAGCGGTGAAGGAAAAAGCGTACTGTTGAAACACATGATAGGATTACTGAAACCGGATCGTGGTGAAGTCTGGGTGGATGATGTTGAAATTTCCCATCTGAATGATCGAGACCTCAATGAAGTCCGTCGTCGTTTTGCCATGTTGTTTCAAGCGGCGGCGTTGTTTGATTCCATGAATGTTTTTGATAACGTGGCCTTTCCGCTCCGGGAAAAAGGATTGGCTCCCGAATCTGACATTCCCCGAATTGTCGATGGTCTGTTGGAGCGCGTGGGGTTAGTGGGAATGGGGCACAAGCATCCCTCTGAGCTTAGCGGAGGCATGAAAAAACGCGTTGGGTTAGCTCGTGCCTTGGTGATGGGACCGGAGATTATCCTATTTGATGAACCGACGACCGGGTTAGATCCCTTGATGGCTAAGACGATTCATGATTTAATTCGTTCCATGCATCGAGTATTTGGGTTTACCGCGGTTATGGTGAGCCATGAAATTCCTGAAATCTTTGCCATCTCTGATTGGGTGGCCATGTTGAAACACGGCAAAGTTATTGCCATGGCTCCATCGAAAGAATTTCAATCTATTAAAGATCCCATAGTTCGTGAGTTTATCTCGGTGAACGAGGGAAGCGTTGCTTAAGAAGTTTGAGGACCCGCAACTTCCGTCCGGTTAAGCCCGTGACGAAGGTTGCCTGTTGGGCATGGAAAGGGAGAAGGTAGGAAATTCATATATGGAACGACGTCTTGAATTTTCCGTTGGGGTGTTTGTCCTGATTGGGCTGGTTTGTTTGAGTTATTTAGCCGTCCAACTAGGAAAACTTGAGTTGGTTGGTGGGGACTATTATGAAGTTCAAGCCGAGTTCTCTTCCACATCTGGACTTAAATCTGGAGCCCCCATTGAAATAGCCGGCGTGCAAGTAGGGAGAGTCCGCGGCATCAAATTACAAGATTATCATGCGTCGGTAACCTTGGCTGTTGATGAGGGCGTCAAGGTCTATAGCGATGCTATTGCGTCCATAAAAACCCGAGGTATTATTGGTGAAAAATTCATGGAATTATCACCCGGTGGTTCTGGAGAGGTACTGAAGCCTGGAGATACGATTCAAGATACCGAAGCCGGGATTGACCTTGAACAGGTCATTGGGCAGTTCATTCATGGAAATGTGGAGTGAGGGTTTCAGTTGTTCAAGAATGTCCTATCTTTCTAGGGAAGGAAATTTGTCATGAGCCATTGGTGGTGTAAACGGGTACGCTCTTTGTGTCGGTGGAGTCAGGCGATGGCTTTTTTGGTTTTTTCGGCTCTTGGTGCCTTCGTCATGTTTCCCGAATCAGTTGCCGCAGTGGAAGCAGGTTCGGCAACAGAAGCTCTCAAGGAAACGATTGATCGGGTGCTGTTGGTATTGGGTGATGAGCAATTGAAGAAACCCGAGCGCGTGGACGATCGGGTCGCGGCCTTGGAAAAAATTATCGAAAAACGGTTTGATTATGAGGAGATGGGAAAGCGCACTCTTGGCCTAGAATGGCAAAAGCTTTCTCCTGATCAACAGAAAGAGTTTGTTGGTTTATTTCAGAAGTTTCTCTCAAGTACTTATGCTGGCAATGTCGATGGGTATTCTGGGGAACAGGTGGAATATCTCAAGGAGCGTCGAAAGGGAGATTTTGCGGAAGTTCAAACCAAGGTATCTTCTAAAAAACTTGTGGTGCCCTTGGATTATCGCCTCCTGAAAAACTCTAGTACTTGGCGCGTGTATGATGTCGTCATCGATGGCGTTAGTTTAGTAAAAAATTTCCGTGGTCAGTTTAGCCGGATCATGAAGGCCAACGGATATGAAGGTCTGGTGGGGAAGCTCCGAGCAAAAACGAGTAAAGGTGGCGTGAAATAATTATCCTTCTCCCCTTATCACTCGCGGATGTTGAAATGTGTCGTCGGGCGTGGCTTTATGTAGGGTTTATAGTTGGGTTATTTGTTCTGCCTTTTTCTAGTCTTTCCAACCCATTGGACTCTAAGGATATTGATTACCCCGCCTCTCTCGAAGCTCATTTGCAAGAATTACATCAGGCGTATCTTGACTCTCCCAATAATTTCACAATTTTGATAAACCTTGCGAGCACCTATCTCGATGCGGGGGATGATTTTTATATCGACACCGTCAAGCGGATAGAAGCCTATCAGGCTGGGGCTGATTTTGCGAAAAAAGCCCTTGCTTTAAATCAACAAGATGCCCAGGCCCATTTTTTGTATGCGGCGAATCTTGGTCATATAGCTCAACTCCAAAGTGTCTTGGTTTCGGCGTTTCTCATTCGTGAAATCAAGGGGCATGTGGAAGAATCGATTCGATTGTCGCCCAATTATGCTCCAGCGTTACATATGATGGGAATGATCTTGGATGGGTTGCCGTGGTTCTTAGGAGGAGATGCGGATGAATCGGTTTCCTATCTGGAGCGCGCTGTGGCCGCCGATCCTCATTATACTCATGCCAGGCTCAACTTGGGAAAAATCTATCTTAAGCAGGGCCGAAAGCAAGCAGCCCAGGAACAATTTTTATTAGTCACGCAGGCTTCATCCCCGAGGGGAAGATATGCCTGGACTCACCGTTACAATCCTGAAGCGCAAAGACTTCTTCGTCAATAAGTTGTGAGCCTCTTAGGATTGTAAGTGGGGCAGAATGTGGAGTAGTTTTTTTGTATAAAAAGTTGCTGGCTACTGTAGATAGGGAGTAATGTGTCCAAAATTGTGCCTCACAGAAGTGATATATTTCTGGCCGATCGAGTTATTTTGTCCCTCACGATTCCTTGACAGTCTATGGTAAGTATGCAAACATTTGAATGTTTTGGAAATTTTTCATTTTCTTAATTGTGAACACTCCCACCTGAACGATATTCCATAAAGAGGTAATCGGTATGTCCATCCTAAACAGGATTGAAAGCCCCAGTGATTTAAAAAAACTCACCGCTGAACAGCTTCCACAACTCTGCGAAGAAATTCGGCAGCAGATTATTCCGGTGATAGCCAATGTGGGCGGCCATTTGGCGTCTAATCTTGGTGTGGTGGAGTTAACAGTTGCGCTCCATTATTTGCTGAATACCCCAGAGGATCTCATCGTGTGGGATACCAGTAATCAGGCCTACACCCATAAACTCTTGACGGGTCGTCGGGAACAGTTTCATACCATCCGACAATTTGGCGGAATGAGTGGATTCTGTAAACGCGAAGAAAGCCCCTACGATACGTTTAATGCCGGCCACGCCGGAACAGGTGTTTCTGCCGCGGTTGGCTTTATGGCGGCGCGTGAACAAAAAGGACAATCGCATAAAGTCGTGTGCGTGGTTGGGGACGGTGCTTTGACCTCGGGATTAACACTTGAAGGATTGCAACAAGCCGGTGGTTTGCAAAAAGATCTTTTGGTGATTTTGAATGATAACCAGATGTCGATCTCCAAAAATGTCGGAGCAATCTCTGCTTATCTGAATCGCACCATTACTGGGGAGTTCTATTCCAAGATCAAGCATGAAACTTCACAAATTTTAGGATCGATTCCACAAATTGGCGGGCCGGTCAAGAAAATGGCAAGTCGCGCCCAAGAACTGGCCAAAGGATTGGTGTTGCCAGGATTGCTATTTGAGGAATTAGGCTTCCAGTATGTTGGCCCCCTTGAAGGCCACAATTTTGAGCATTTACTGCCGACCCTTGAAAATGTCCTCAAACTCAAAGGTCCTACGTTATTGCATGTGGTCACCAAAAAAGGGTTAGGCTATGAGCCGGCTATGAAGAATCCCGTGTGGTTCCATGCCTGTTCGCCCTTTGATATTGAAACTGGAAAACCCGCGAAAAAACCTACAAGGCCCTCCTATAGCTCCGTGGCCATGGGGACCTTGGTGGAACTCGCCAAGACCGATAAGCGCATTGTGGCCATTACTGCTGCGATGTGTGAAGGAACAGGGTTAAGCGTGTTTGAAAGGGCTTTTCCAGAACGGCTGTATGATGTGGGTATAGCCGAGCAGCATGCCGTGACCTTTGCCGCAGGGTTAGCTGCACAGGGAATGCATCCAGTCATTCCGATTTATTCCACCTTCCTTCAAAGGGCCTATGATCAAGTAGTCCATGATGTGGCGACACAAAATCTTCCGGTGACCCTTTGCATCGATCGAGGTGGATTGGTTGCTGAGGATGGGACAACACATCATGGTGCGTTTGATTTTGCATATCTGCGCCATATTCCTAATATAGCCATTATGGCGCCGAAAGATGAAAATGAACTGCAGCATATGATGAAAACGTGCGTGACGTATAATGCGCCCTCTGCTGTACGTTACCCACGTGGTTCGGTACTCGGCGTGGAAATGGATCCTGTGGCGGAATCTTTGCCAATCGGAAAAGGCGAGTTGTTGAGATCAGGTCACGATATTGCCCTCGTCGCAATTGGGATCACTGTTCATCAAGCAGAGGAAGCGGCTGAACGCCTGGCGCAGGAAGGTATTTCTACGGCAGTGATTAATGCGCGGTTTGTCAAACCTTTGGACGGCGACCTGATTCGGCAGATTGCTCAGCAAGTAAAGTGCCTCCTCACTATTGAAGAATCTTCACGAATGGGTGGGTTTGGCTCAGCGGTGCTGGAATTTTTATCCGACGAGGGTATTGTGAATATACCTACCAAATGCCTTGGGTTGCCAGATTGGTATATAGAACAGGGCCCGCAGGATTTACTGCGAGAAAAGTATGGCTTAACTGCGGATGGTATTTATGAGCAGGCCAGGCAATTACTCGATCGTGTTTCCGCGCATACCGTTCTTACCTAGGCCCTAAGGTGTGTTTTTATGCACATTACACGACGTCCAACTAAATCCATTCGCGTCGGTTCCGTCAAAATCGGTGGCGGGGCTCCAATCTCTGTGCAATCAATGACCATACCACATCCTCGCGATGTGAAAGCGACTGTGTCGCAAATTCACCAGTTGGAAGAAGCTGGCTGCGAATTGGTCCGAGTTGCCGTTCCAGATGATGAGGCAGCTAATGCCTTGCCTGCTATCAAATCACAAGTGTCCATTCCCATCATTGCTGATATTCACTTCGACCATCGATTGGCCTTGAAGGCGGCGAAAACCGTGGATTGCGTAAGAATCAATCCCGGAAATATTGGGCCGTGGTGGAAAATGGCGGAAGTTCTGCAAGCCTTGAGGGATAATGATATTCCTCTTCGGGTGGGTGTGAATGGTGGATCTCTTGAACGTCCCCTGTTAGAGAAATATGGTTACCCCACCGCCCAAGCCTTGGCCGAATCGGCCCTGAATGCCGTTCATGCCATTGAAGATGCCGGATTTACGAATATGAAAGTTTCGTTAAAGGCCTCTGATGTGCACATGGCGGTTGATGCCTATTGGTTGTTTGCCCATCAATCAAACTATCCCTTGCATATTGGAATTACGGAAGCGGGAACTGCCATGACGGGCGCTGTAAAATCGTCTATTGGCCTGGGGTGGCTTCTTTCTCACGGCATTGGAGATACTCTCCGAGTGTCCTTAGCCGCAGATCCGGTGGAGGAAGTCCGAGTGGGCTTCGAAATTCTTAAATCTCTCGAATTGCGGCATCGAGGAGTGAATGTCATTGCCTGCCCCACCTGTGGGCGGGTAGAGATCGATGTTGTTCGTATGGCCAATGAATTGGAAAAACGGTTGGGACATATTACCAAGCCCTTGAACGTTTCCGTATTGGGGTGTGTAGTCAATGGGATTGGAGAAGGCAAGGAAGCGGATATCGGCATTGCTGGTGGCCAAGGCATGGGCATTCTGTTTAAAAAAGGAAAGCTCGTAAAAAAGGTCCCTTCTGAAGAATTAGTTGATCGTTTGATCGAAGAAGTTGAAATAATGGCGCTTGAAACGGAAGAAGAAACGTCAGCGTCCCTCGCCGCATTGCCTGATTTTGAAAATGCCCTTTCTCTTCCTGATTCTGATCGAGAACTTCCCGTCTTGCCCAATCGATAATATTCTCTTCTGTGTTGAATGCCTACAAGTTGATTGCGCGCGCTGTTGAAACTTCCGTTTTCCTTGTCAGGCTGTAGGGGGCCTCGTTATAATGCCGACGTTGGCGCCGTACCCAAGTGGCTAAGGGAGCAGTCTGCAAAACTGCGATTCAGCGGTTCGAACCCGCTCGGCGCCTCCAATATTTGTTTAGGATAACCGATCGAAAGGGAGGTTACCCTTTGTGTTTGAATCTGATTTCTTCTTCTTTTACCTTCTGCAGATTCAATTGACCGCTATCAGGGCGGGTGGTACTATCCCAGTGTTTTAGGGCGAAATTTTTACGGTTTGTCCGATAGAGTTTCTAAGGAGAATCAAATGGCCGTTCCCATATCCCAGATGTTTACCGTTTCAAGTTATGTGATTGCGCAAAAACTCAAAGGTGTAAAGCGGTACCCGCTGGTATTAATGCTCGAGCCAATTTTTCGATGCAATTTGGCATGTGCAGGATGCGGAAAAATCCAATACCCGGACCACGTCCTGGATCGACGGTTGACCCCCGAACAATGTTGGGCCGCCGCCGATGAATGTGGTGCCCCCATTGTCAGCATTCCCGGGGGTGAGCCCCTCATTCATCCCGAAATGCCTGAAATTGTGCGTGGATTAGTTGAGCGAAAAAAATATGTCTATTTATGCACGAATGCCATTTTGTTAGAGCGAAAAATCGAAGAATATCAGCCTTCGAAATATTTAACCTTTAGCATTCATATGGATGGGCTCCGTGATGAGCACGATCTCGCCGTATGTCGTGATGGGGTATACGATGTGGCTGTGAAGGCGATTAAAACGGCGCTAAAAAAAGGGTTCCGTGTAACGACGAATACGACCCTTTTTGACGACGCCAATCCTGATCGTGTGCGGAAGTTTTTTGACGAGATGATGGGGCTAGGCGTTGAGGGTATGATGATTTCCCCAGGGTATAGCTATGACAAAGCCCCTGATCAAAATAGTTTCCTGAAGCGTGATCGGACCCGCGAATTATTTTCTAAGCTTCTTTCGAATCGAAAACGAACATGGCAGTTTAATCAATCTCCATTATTCTTAGAGTTTCTCATGGGGAAACGAGATTATGAGTGCACTCCCTGGGGAAATCCAACCTACAATGTGTTTGGATGGCAAAAACCCTGTTATTTATTGCAAGATGGATACGTGTCAGATTTTTCTACCTTGCTGAATGAGACCGATTGGGAAAAGTATGGCACAGGGCGAAATGATAAGTGTAAGGATTGCATGGTCCATTGCGGGTATGAGGCTTCTGCGGTGGAGGCTACCTTTAGCTCATGGTCAGGTTTTACAGGGACAGTCAAGGCCACTTTGTTTCCAAATGCGACCTAAATATTCCCTCCGACTCGCAACCTTAATTTTTATAAAATGTCTCAGGATCAACTTCCCCAACACCAAGAAAAAGATTTACAGGGCTCGGAGCTTCGTCCGAATACCGATGAAGAGCTTTGTGGTGCGGTGGATCAGGCCTTTGACTATCGTGGAGACGTGACCATTGAACTCAAATCTGGGGAATCTGTCGTGGGATATGTGTTTGGCAGAACGAAAACAGATTCTCGGGCAGATTTAAATCTGTTCCCCACGAATAAACCGGGTTACATTACCATTCAATATGGGGATATCGCGGCTATTATTTTTTCTGGGAAAGATACAGCCTTTGGGCAATCTTGGGAATCTTGGATTCAAAAGAAAAAAGAAGAGGGGAGAAAATAGCCTTTCTCACTCTCGAATTGTTTCCTTAGGGGTTTTGTTGGAGTAAGCACCTCTGCACATTCCCGGTTCACCCACCCATTCACCCTCCCTTCCATCTTACAGTTCCTTCTGTCGCCGAATTAATTCATCGTGTATTCTTGACAACTTTTTGGAGTTTATTTCTTAAAGAATATAGGAAAAAAGTCTGACTGTGTCCGCCAAGAGAGAGAAAGTCGATATTTGGATTTAGGGCAATTGACTCGAGGGAGGGCGAAGACCTCCCTTTTTATTGACAGGCCAAAGGCCCATATGCTAGAAGTCACGGACCTTTTGCCTAGAAATTTCCTGCCTAAACATAATGGGGATTGCGTAAGGGCTGGGGTGGTGCTACTGGGCTCTTCTATGAAAAGGCGTATTATCTGGATGGGTCGTCTCGAGTGGCAAATCTCGGAATCGATTCTACGCAGCCAGTCACCTCTTATTAAGTTCATAAATTATATGTCCTAGTTGTGGTGTGTAAGAGAAGCCAGGGATGACTCTTCTTTTTCGTTTTCTGAAAATTGAAAATTTATGGTTCGAACAAATTTAAACTCTGAATCTGGATATGAGGGAATGGATTCATGTACTGACTTCTTAATGGAACTTGCATGGGAGAAGTCGTTTTTTTTACAAAGGGGAGGGTCAAGGGATGGACTGTCCTTTTAGACTCGATATGGAACATTTAAATAAAGTTGGTGGAGGAGCCATTATGAAGAGTGGGATTTTCCGAATGTTATTCACAGGGCTGTCCATTGCAGCCATTGGATTTACTTTATCAGCATGCGGGGAAGAAAAGCCGCCTGCTCCACCACCGCCACCGCCACCAGAATATGCGGATAAACATATGCCCGATGGATATTGGGGAAACCCGGACATCCTGGAAGAGGGTAAAGCTATCTTTACTGGTGCACAAAATATTGATGTGAATTGTGCCAGTTGTCATGGGAAAGATGGGAAGCCGGTCAAGGCTGGTGCCCGTGATTTCCGTAAGGGTGAGTTCATGAAATTATTCTCTGACTCCCAATGGTTCTGGCGGATATCTGAAGGGGTCACCGGTACCAAAATGAAGGCTTGGAAGAGCAAGCTTTCCGAAGATGAAATCTGGAAGGTAATTGTGTTTGAAGCTAACTTCGGGTTGCCAGGACAAAAATATGACCCAGCCACCAAGGCTTGGGTTCCCATAAACTAGGAAGAGACGAGGTGCGAAGAGGGTCTTGCCTTATGGCGATGGCCCTCTAGTCAATGTGTTACAGACTATTATTGTAAAGGGAGGCCACGATCCCAGATGACACTGCGTCGCAGTTTACTCATAATGACTGGATTTTTGCTGGCAGGAGCCGCGGCGGCTTACGCCCAAATTCCCGAAGCGCCGCCAGTTGAGTTTCCTTATGCTGGAAATCGAACTGGTGTCTGGATCGTGGCGCAACTCCACATTTTATTCGCCGCGTTTATCCTTGGGGCCCCCATTTTTGCGGTAGTCTCCGAATGGTTGGGGTACAAAAATCAAGATCCTAAATATGACCGTTTAGCCAAGGAGGTAACCAAGGTTACAGTCATACTCTATAGTATGACTGCCCTGACGGGTGGGCTATTTATCTTTGTGCTTCTTGCCACCTATCCCGATTTTACTACTTGGCTGATTAAACATTTTTTCTTGATCTTCGCTTTAGTTTATCCCCTCCTGTTTATTCTCGAAACAATTATTCTCTATACATATTTTTACTCGTGGGATTCCATGAAGGGCAGCCGGAAAGCTCGGCATATAGCCCTGGGAGTTCTGTTGAATATCGTGGGGACGGTGACCTTATTTGCCATTGATGGTCCAACTTCCTTCATGAATACCCCGGCGAAAGCGGCTGGGGACCTGTCTCTTGTTGAGTTTATCCAGACAGCAGGCTTATGGGACAAAATGGCCAACTTTAGCTGGATGCCACTAAACCTCCATCGCCTTGTTGGAAACGTAACCTTTGGTGGTTTTATCGCTGGTCTCATTGCTGCGTATATGTATATGGGGGCGAAGACGGATGAAGATCGTTCTTATTATGATTGGATGGGGTTCGTAGGCAATATGATCGGAGTTGGAGCGCTCCTCCTTCTTCCCTTTATGGGATATCTCCTGGCCTATGAGCTTTGTGATTATGACGCTTCAATTTGTCCTTATATGATGGCAGATCAGCTTTCGATGTTCTTTGAAATGCAGGGGGCCATGGTCGGGCTGATATTTTTGGCCAGTAATTACTATATTTGGCTCAGTATGAAGCGGATTGAGGGGGTAGAAAAAGTCCGTATGTCCGGGATGGTCATGATTGCCGTCTTGCTTATACCCGCCGTGATGGGGGTGGCCTGGAAAATGTTCCCACCTCCGGACTGGAGGTCCTTAATTTTCTTGGGTGCGTTAGTGGCCTTGCCGCCGATTCTTAGTCGTTTGCCTGGGCTTCGGTTCACTGTATCAGCCTTTGCCATGATCAAGGTTGGATTTTTAATGATCGTGGTTGCCGATGCAATCTGGATGACCCCGCATGGGTTTGTCGCGACTCAAGCTATGGCGACGGAAGAGAATGAATTGCCGTCTTGGGCGAGTGAATTAGCCCTGATGCCAGCAAAAAATGCGGCAGCCTTTACCCTGGTCTTTCTCACCGTGGTAAATTATATTTTATACAATAGGGCTATTCGTCAAGGGACTATCATCTGGGGAAAAATTGACTTTGCTTCGCAGTTTGTATTGATCTTCCTAGCCTTTAGCGCCATTTGGACCATGGGTCTTATGGGAACGGTGCGATCCCTCACGAGAAAATATTTTCATGTATATAATCTGGTGCCCGACTTTACACCGGAGGCTTTTACGCCAACACTGACATATTCGGCATGGTGGATCACAGCGGTGACCATTGTATTTTTTGCGGTGGTTAGTTTTGCCATAATGGTGACCTTGCGCCCTGGAGGTGGGCAAAAGGCTGAGGTCCCTCAAGGGGTCGCGGTTCCTGCCGGAGGCAAATAGTAATTGTGGAGAATGAAAACTATGGCTGAGCAAAGCTTGACTCGGAACATTATGAAAAAGGGTGTAGTTGGTGTGGTCGTCGGCATTATTTTGGTGATTGCTGCGAGGGCGACCCATTTTCCGGAAGTTTTCCAGATCATGTTTTTTCTCTATGCAATGCTGGGAGCGTTGGTTTTTATTCTATTGGATGCTCCTAGCATGCCTCGGCTTGAAGGGGCCAAGGCGGCTATTGGACTAATTATTTTTTATGTCATCCTTTCAGGTGCCTACATCGGTGGTGCCTCTATTCTTCCACAGTACGATCCTGAGGATGAAAAAGGGAAAATTGACAAGGTGCTAAGAATGCGAAGGGCCATGAGTGAACAAGGTAAAGCCGAAGAGTTAATTGCTCGGGCCAAAGAGTTGAACGATCGAGCGGCTTCGATTGAAAAACAATTGCAGGCTCTTGGCGGTGGCGCAACGGTAGTGGTGGAGGAGCCTGTAGGTTCATCATCTGGCGCGGCTGCGGGTGATTTGGTCGCTCTAGGTAAGGAACAGTGGGAATTGCAAGAATGCTACAATTGCCACAAACTCTTTGGTCAGGGTGGAAAAAAGCGTGGTCCGATCTTAGATAATATTGGAAACCTGATGACACCTGAAGCGCTTCGTGAAAAAATCTTGGACCCCAAGAGCTGGATGGCCGAGGGTTTTGATAAGCAGTATAAAAAAGGCAAAATGCCCGACAAATATAAAGATTTAATGTTCCCTCAAGAAATTGATGCGCTGGTAGCCTTTTTGGCGACATTAAAAGATACGTCGGTGGATACTCCCAAACCTATCAAAATGAACTAACCTGATTGAGAAGGTGTGACGTTTCGATGCAACCAAAGTTAACAGCGAAAGCTCGATGTGTTGACGGAGAAGTTGGGAAAATTTCCAAGGTTATCGTTGATCCTCTCTCCCATGAAATCAGTCATGTGGTGGTGAGGGAATACAATGGTCAGCAAATGGATCGGCAGGTGCCGATGTCACAAATCCAGGAAATTCCCAATGAAGAAGAAATTGTGTTGCGTTGTACCTCCGCGGAATTTGGTCAATTCCCTGTGCTGGATCGTGACGGCTTTGTCACCATTCATGATGTGGAAATTGCGCATTTGGAAGATAATTTGCATGTGACGCCTGGTGAGGTGTTGGTGCCCTATCCCCGGTTGGAGCATCCAGTGCCGCGCCGAAGTTTCTTCGCCAATATGACACATGCCATTGGGGCATTAATTGCCTTGCCACTTGCCTTTCCTGTTTTGAAATATCTCATGAAGCCTATGTATCAACCGTTTGATAACTCATGGTTTTCCGTGGGCAATGTCAACAAAATTAAAAAAGAGAACATTGGGTATCAATTCAAGTTTACTCGAGGGTTTAAGGAAGCCTTCATGCCTGAACAGCAAATTGAAAAAAACATTTGGGTCGTTCAGGCAAGTGAGAAGGTCCGAGAGGCAGTCTATGGAGGCGAAGACAAGAAGTTTTATGATAATAAAGGCGATGTCGTTTGGGTGAATAAAGCCAATGCCCCTTTTATCGGTTTTTCGGGAAAATGTCCCCATCTGGGGTGTGGTTATAAGTGGAGAAAAACCAGGAATTTCCCAGACGGAGTCTTTTTGTGTCCCTGCCATTTAAGCCTCTACGATGAGGCGGGCAAAGTCCTTGATGGGCCCGCTCCCAGAGCTCTTGATGTCCTTCCGATGGAGGTGAATGGAGCCGGGGAAGTCAAGATCATCGATATCGAATATAAAGCCGGCGTCAAAAAACAAATTCGGCTCTTGTAATACAACTCTTGCGTAAATTAAGGATTGCATGAACGGCCAATCGAAATCAGGCAACGAACCTAATGTGTTTGAAAAAGTCGTTGACTTTGTGGACGAACGAGTCGGCCTGAAAACTCTTCAGGCGAAAATGTTGAATGAGCCTGTTCCTGGTGGTTCGCGTTGGGCTTATGCCTTCGGCTCTGTGCTGCTCTTCATTTTTATTTTGCAGGTGGTCACGGGCATCTTGTTGATGTTCTATTACGTGCCAAGTACGGACCATGCGTATGCCAGCACCCAATACATCATTCATGAAGTCGATTATGGTTGGTTTCTCCTGAGCTATCATTTTTGGGGATCCTCGGCCATGGTCGTCATGGTATTTGCGCATATGTCTCAAGTTTTTCTGTGGGGGGCCTATAAGAAGCCAAGAGAATTGATATGGTTGGTTGGCCTTGCTCTGTTTGGATTGGTCATGGCTTTTGGGTTTACAGGATATTTACTTCCTTGGGACCAACGGGCCTATTGGGCTACAGTGGTCGGCGTTGAGATTATGGATAAGACTCCGATCGTTGGGGATTTCATGGCCAGGTTTTTAAAGGGTGGTCCTACGCCTGGGCAAATGACGTTGAGTCGATTTTTTGTGATTCACGTGATGGTGTTACCGGCTGCCCTCATGGGTTTGGCGGGCCTCCATATTTTCCTCTTTAGAAAAGCTGGTCCCGCTGGTCCTTTTCGGGGAACTCCTGAGCAGATTAAGGCCAAAACCGATTACTTCTTTCCAAGGCAAATTTGGAAAGATATTGTGGCGATGGCCTCCACCTTCCTGATTATTTGTAGCTTAGCGTTTTTTGAACCCGTGGTCCTTCTCCATGAAGCCACCCCTGATCCTGGTGATTATCATCCCGAGCCTGAATGGTATTTTTTGTTCTTATTTCAACTCTTGCGCCTGAAAATTTTTGGCGGTGAGTTTGGCCAATTTCTTGGCGCCATCGCGATTCCTGGGGCCTTTATGGCATTTTTAGCCGCCTTGCCATTTATCGATAAAAGCCCTGAGCGGGATTTATTTAAACGCCCATTGGCGTTGGTTGGATGGATTGTGATTATGACCGGCATTTTAATCTTTACGGTGTCGGCGATTATCAATAGAGAATTTTTGCATTAATTCCTTATGTCCAATGCCAAACTTGGCCTCTTAGTTTTTTGGCCTACCTTCTGGACGGGCTTTCCCCTCAAAATGGTAATAGCCTTGTTGCTATTAGCTGGGCACGTGCATCCATGGGAGGGCATTGGGCTTCAGGCCCTGTTGGTGCTTTCAATTCCCATTGATATTTGGGCGTTGGGCCTATGTTCTCGAACGGTATTTTTGGAAAGGTTGAGCGTGGATCCTCCCAAGGGATCGGCGCTTCG
This sequence comes from Candidatus Nitronereus thalassa, assembly GCF_032191465.1. Taxonomy (NCBI): domain Bacteria; kingdom Pseudomonadati; phylum Nitrospirota; class Nitrospiria; order Nitrospirales; family Nitrospiraceae; genus Candidatus Nitronereus; species Candidatus Nitronereus thalassa. Next base: position 3,202,813 of record NZ_JAQOUE010000001.1, read on the forward strand.
CTTATGGGCGCAATGGGCTGTATTTTCCATAATTTACCTTCCACTTTTGTCCATGATTGTCGGAGGAGTAAAGGCGTTAGCCAAATCGGCGACTGAAGCGACGCTCCACTATTTCGAAGAAACATTTATGGTCATCCCGGTGGCTGAAAAAATTACCATTGAGTTGGTCATGTGGGGGATTCCAGCGACTATTGTGTTAATTATTTTGCTTTATGGCTGGTTATTTGGATTAGGGGCTTTAGCCCAGCGGCATGTCCGGGCATCCACTCCCGTTAGTGGGTCATTTCAAGATATTGTGTACAAATGGGATCTTCTCAGGATTCCCAATGATCAACCCTTGACCTTGGTGGCCTTTACTGGCGTCGGCCTAGTGTTGGTGTTTTTGTTTTGGGGACTTATTCCAGTCAGTACCCCCCATCCGCATGAGGAATATCAGTTCATCAACGTAAAAAACGAAGAAGTGATGGTTGAGCCCAAGGCAGTTCTGAAAAATGCGGAACAAGTCTTATTGCGTGCTGAAGCCACCATCAAAGAATTAGAAAAAGATAATCCTGAAAGTCAAAAATCTGAAGCTGACAAAAAATCAGCAGAAAAACCAGAGACAAAATCATCGGCCCAATAAGGTCAACAAGAGGCGTATCGCAAATAGGCTGATGTTTTTTGAGGTAGGGGACACATCGATGAGGGATTACATATGAAAAACCATGGCACATTTGAAAAATTTCAGTGTTGGTTGCCAAAGGTAAGACTTTCATCCCTCTCTGGGTGGAGTATATTTTTGGCGTTGGTCCTTCTCCCAGCATTGGTCTGGGCTCAGGATGCTGCCACCCAAGCCATGTCGGTGGAATATCGTGACATTCCAGGCATTGGAAGTCGAAATCTTATATGGGTTGTAGCGCAACAACATTTACTCTTAGCGGGGTTTGTCCTTGGAGTGCCCATCTTTGCCTGGGTTTGTGAAATCGTTGGCTGGAGAACAAAAGAGCCTCGTTACGACAAGCTGGCCAAAGAGTTTACCAAACTCCTGACATCCGCGTATGCCACGACAGCGTTGTTTGGAGGAATTCTACTTTTTCTCTTGATAGGTCTTTATCCAAAATTGATGGCCTATTTGTCTGATGTCTTTTTCCCTTCGTTTATTGCCTACTGCCTATTGTTTTTATTAGAGACGGCCACCCTTTACATGTATTGGTATGGTTGGGATGCGATGCAAGGGAATAAAAAGGCCTTTCATGTCTTTTTAGGGTTCCTATTAAATTTGTTTGCCCTAGGCATCATGATCGTACCTAATAGTTGGGCTACGTTTCAGGCAAGCCCGGTGGTCATTGGGGATGGCACCGCCATCGAAAAAGCTTGGGCAGCTATGCAGAATCCCACTTGGTGGCCGGTGAACATTCATCGGCTCATCGCTAATGTTGTCTTGGGTGGATTTATATGCGGGGCTTATGCCGGTGTGCGCTATCTTCTCGCGCAGTCCAGGGAAGAAAAGGAGCATTACGATTGGATGGGCTATGTCGGTAACTTCATTGGCGTATTTGGAATGTTGCCTTTGCCGTTTGCTGGATATTGGCTTATGCGCGAAGTCTACCAATATAACCAACAAATGGGCATTACCCTCATGGGCGGTTTTCTCGCGTGGCTCTTTATCTTGCAGGCCATGTTGATCGGAGTCCTGTTTCTTGGGGCCAATTATTATTTCTGGATGGGAATTACCTATCGAATTCCCGGATCGGCCCAAGGCTACAAACGCCCAATTCTCGCCATGTTAATTGTGCTTATGGTGTGTCTGGGGGTATGGATGACGCCACATTCTTTGGTGGCGAGTCTTGAGGAAGCCAGAAAAATGGGAGGGACCCATCACCCGCTCCTTGGCGTGTTTGGTGTGATGTCGGCCAAAATGACCGTCTCGAATTTGATGATCCTGGTGACGTTCATGAGTTTCATCATGTATTGGCGAGCCGGGAAGCAGGAAACTGCAGCATGGGCAAAAATTGCGAAATCCGTCATGGGAGCCCTTTTAGTCATTGCGGGAATTTCGGTGGTGGTACTGGGGGTGTGGGGATATTTTGTGCCAGCCATCATTCGGATCAATTACTTTTCCGTGGCCCAGGTGCTCATTGTGTTATTTATCATGGTGACGTTTACGCCGTTGACGGCATTGCTCATGAAGAGTGCCAAGACGACCACGGAGATGGTTTGGGGGCAGATGCCTATTCGCGCCGGCTATGCATTAGTCCTCAACGCGGTCATGGTGATCTTGTTGATGTCATTGATGGGCTACGCCAGGTCTTCCTCCCGCGTGCATTGGCATATCTATGGCGTGATGCGTGATACATCGGAATATGCATACTCCCCCGCATTGGGATATGCTGCAGCCTTTATGTCCCTGAATACTTTTGTCTTTTGTCTCCTCGTAGCGTTCATCTTCTGGGTGGCTACTATGGGCGATAAAGCGAAAAAAGGACCGGAGCAAGGTCAACCTGCAGGTGAAGGAGAAAAAATTCCCGGAGGGGTGACCCCAGCAATGGCTGGAGGAGCGCCTCGAGAGGGAGAGAGAGCCTGATAGGTTCCGAAAACGGATATAGCGTCTGGCAAAGGATCTATTTTTGAATTGGGAATTACCTAACCTGAGCGAGGACATATGAGTGAAGTAGCGTTACTCCAATTAATCGGTCTTATCGTCGTAGGGCTTGGGGTCCTTATTCTGCTCTTTATCAAGGCAAAGTTCTTCAGGGTGATTGGTTTTGTGGTCATTGTGTTAGGGGGGTTTAGTTTAATTGCGTTGAGTGTACCCCAAATGGCGTCTTTGCCGCCGGCCATTGAAACGTTCGATATTACGCAGGTCAAGACCCCAGATGATTTGGCCTCCATTGGCCAAAAGATTTTCTTTAGTAAAGGCCAATGTGCCTTGTGTCATTCAATCGGCCCCAGTGAGTCAGCCAGGTGTCCGGATTTAAACGGAATTGGGGCGAAGCTTGCGCCAGAGTTTCTTTATGAAAGTCTGACCCAACCTCAAGCCTATATCTACCTAGATTTTAGACATGGAGGCGTGCCGGAAGAGTACCCAGCGAGAATGCCGTACATCAATAAAAACCCGATTGCTTTGTCCAATCAGGAAATTTATTCGGTCATCGCGTTTTTGCAAAAGATGAGCGGTGAGCCTGTGAGTATTAAAGTTGAAGATGTCCTTCGTGAAGGGAATGAGGGTGAAATGAAGGTGGCCTCTGTTGCAGTTCACGGGACCCCGTAACCAAATCTTTCCGTGCCATTCGTGCTGGATGAAGGACTTGTTGAATAATTAGTTAGGAGAGTGAAACATGAAAAGCCCCCTTGCGAAAGCCGGAATCTTGTTAGTGGGAATGTATGTGTTTCTCAAATTCATTCTCCCGTTAATGACTGCGCCACTTCCAGCAAGTTTAATTTTCTTATATCTGGCCCTGACGTTTGCCGCTTCGGCGATTTTCTTCACGATGAGCGGCGATGGCCTCGATGAATTTATGGGGCCGGTGGGGAGATTTCTTACTGGGGAAGGCCAAACGGGCATTGCCAATACGGCGAGGATTTTGGTCTTTTTAGTTTTTCCGTTACTCGTCGGGTGGCAAACCTATACAAAATTAGCCCCTAGTGATCAGCCGCCAGCAGAAAACAGAACCATTCATCCGGCGCCCCCAGGGGAATTCGTGGGATTAGCCAATCCTTTCCCCAAAACCGAAGAAAACATCATGATGGGAAAAGGCTTATATGCGGCTTTCTGTTCACCCTGTCATGGTGCAAATTTTGACGGAAAGGGACCGGCGGCGCCAGGGTTTAATCCGCCTCCCGCGAATTTTAGTGATCCAGGGACTATCGCCCAATTGCAAGAGGCCTATCTGTTCTGGCGAATCAAGAAAGGTGGCGTGGGTCTGCCCATTGAAGGAATGCCGTGGAAATCAGCCATGCCACGGTGGGAAGTGGAATTGCCCGATGACTGGATTTGGAAAATTATCATGGGTGAGTATGATGGTGCCCATCAATCCCCACGAACTTGGGAAGAAGAAGAATAGGAGTGCTGAACACAATGGGACAGGTTGTACAGCATTCGAGGAGTATGCACATGGGACGTGAAAAAGTTCTGGGTGTCGCATTAGGAGCGATCTTGATGACGACGGGATTGAGTGCTTCTTTGAGCATTGCCAGTGAACCACCCCCTGAAGGGGATACAGGAAGTGTGGCCGTTCGTTTATATTTGACTGAAGGCGCCTTGCCGACCAATGATCCCAATGCCGCATCGTGGAATACCATCCAACCCTCAGAATTTAAGCTAGCGCCACAGGTGCATTGGCCTGACCGAATTCAAGAAGTGACCGTCAAGTCAGTGAAAGTTCGCGGAATGCACAATGGCCAAGACTTAGCCATTATGGTGGAATATGAAGACCCATCCGAAAGCCCGGCGGATGCTGCTGCGTTAGAATTCATGGTGGGGGATAAAATGTCCCACTTTGCGCATGGACAAGAGATGCTTCAGGTGGAAGGTGGACCGGTCAATATTTGGTATTGGAAAAATTCTGATGGTAAGGGCACGGATATGAGTGCCAAAGGATTTAAAACCCTACGGGTACAAGACCAACAAGATGTCTCTGCCATGGGGACCTGGCAGGGTGGGACATGGCGTGTGGTTTTTTCTCGACCCTTGGCTACGGGGGATGAACATGATGTTCAAATTACTCCTGGGGAGTGGCGGAACATCGCGTTTGCATTTTGGGATGGCGAATTAGTCGATGGCGAGGCAAGAGAGAAAGGCTCGCAGAAAGCTGTCTCCTCTTGGTGGTCGGTTCGGGCTGAACCTTCACCCGACAATTCTCTTTATGGATATGTCGTGTTGGGTATTGCGATTGCTGCCGGCTTTGAATTTTTCTTGATAAGAAAAATCCGGAGAGGGAACCAAGCATGAAGGGGGAACAAGGCATGCATCGGGTATGGATCAAAGGTGCAATCGGTGTGGCACTGGGATGTGCAGTTATAAGTGGCTGTGCCTTGCTGGAAAGTGAGGAAGCTGCAAAAGGACGAAAGCTCTATAATCATTACTGCATGCATTGTCATGGAGAAAGTGGTCAACAGCAGGAAGGATTCAATTGGGGGCGGATGCCAGATCCACGTCCTCGAGATTTGTCCGAATCCTCGGCCATGTCTACCTTTTCCGACCAAGAAATTTTTAACACCATTTCCAGGGAAATGAGAGATACGTCATTACAGGAAGTACTCGATGACGAAAATTATTTTGCGGTTCCCACGATGCCTACCTTTAAATATACCCTATCAGAAAAAGAGGTGTGGGCGATTGTCGGCCATGTGCGGACTCTTCATGGTGGGTCCCTGGAATTTGATGTAGAAGGTCGAGGCGCACAGTTGGAATCTGAATTTAATGCGGCCAAAGCTGAGTATGATCAAGCAAAGAAGGTGATGGAAGAAGCCGTCGCCAAAAAGGAAGCGGAGGATGCTGCCAAAGCAGAGGCCGCGGAAGCCGCTGCGATCGCGGCGGGAAAAGACCCGGACGATATTGAAGAAGACTACGACGAATACGAGGATGAAATTCTCCTTCCCGAAGAAGAAGCATTTGAGGTCGCGGAAGAAAAATTTGAAAAGGCTAAAGCGGCGTTTGAGGGCTTTTCCAAGAGACCCAAAATGGCCCAAATCCGGCGACCAGATTTAACGGTTTCGGATGATGGAGAACGTGCCAAGCTGGAGGAGGAAGGAAAGCATCTGTATTCCAAAAAATACGGATGTCATGGATGTCACAGTATTGGCGATGAAGGCGGGTTAGTGGGGCCAGCCCTGGATCGTGCTGGGTTCCGTCTCAATGATACCTGGGTGTACCGGTGGATTCGGTATCCACAAGGCATGAAAAAGCATACCCGCATGCCGAATTTAGGGTTTGATGATCATGATGCCAGAGCGGTCACGGCGTATTTGGAAACTCTGCGTGCCCCAAAGCCGGAGAATCCCATTCCACTACCAGAATAGAGTCGACTAAATATTTTATTTTCTTTTAAAAAGGCCGCATCTTGCGGCCTTTTTATTTTATGAAACAGAGAGGGTTGAGAGACAAGTTCTTATATCGTTCCCACCCAAATACCTGCCAGAACGACCAGGCCCACTCCAACATGTTGGCGGAACATGGCAAATGCCATCGAGGGGCTGATGTCTTCCCGTAACTTCAGAACTTGTTGACTTAAAAAACCGGCCAATCCAGCTAATCCCCCATAGAAAGCCAGATTAAGATGTTCGAGCCATCCAGCTAGTGCCAAGAAAAGGATCATGATGATTTCTATGATTCCCACGGCTAGCCATAGGTAAGCACCAAAAATAATTGCTGAGGATTTCACTCCGATGTGAATGTCATCAGCTCGGTCTTGAAGGGCATAGATGGTGTCATAAGCCAAAGCCCAACAGGTGGTGGCAGCAAAAAGAAACCACATGGAGAGATCCAACTGATTTCTCGTGGCAGCCCAAGCCATGACGGCACCCCATCCGAAGGCCAAGCCTAAAAAAAATTGAGGAACATGAAAAAATCGTTTCGTAAATGGATAAAACGCCGCGAGCCCAAGTGCAATCGGGCTTAGCCACATGGTCAGCGGATTTAAGAAGGAAAGCAGGCCGATGGCGAGGACAAGAAACGTAACGAGAAAGAAGATGGCTTGAGAAGGCCGAAGGGCTCCACTAGCCAAGGGCCGTGCTTTGGTCCTCGTGACCTGTCGATCAAACGCTTGATCAGCCAAATCATTCATGATCACACCGGCACTTCGCATCACAAAGGCACCTAAGGTAAAGATAAGTAACAGCCATGGAGAAGGCGTTCCATTCGCGGCAAGGACCAAGGCCCAGAGAGAGGGAAGCAAGAGTAATAATGTCCCAGTTTGATTTCGGAGTCGAATCAATGAGGCCAGATGTGTCCAAGAATTGCCGGGTGTTGGGGAGGGCAGCACGGGATGGCCTTGTTCGGATGTCGGCATCGATGCTGAACTTAGCCTAGGGAAAAAATTACTGTCAACGTTTTTTGAAAAGAAACATACCGAAGCAATAAACAACCACAAAGGGTCATGTTCGTGAACGTGGGGCGATCGAATCGGTGTTCTAGGGTAGGGCGCGGGGAAAGAAGGGTAGATTGAAATCAATTATTTCACGAGAAAACGTGCGATACATAAGACCTCCTTGGAATCATCATCTAAGGAGACCACAATCATCCATTCCCCGAGATGTAAGGTGGGGTGAATGTCTTTCGTGCTCCACATCCGAAAGGACGAAGAGGCTTGAACCTTCAAGCGAATGTTGGCCATGGGTTCCCAGCCATCCTTAGTTTTTTTGTGCCAAAGATGGCGAATAGTGGTGGCTGTTGCTGAGGTCACACGATTCCAAAAAACCACCTGCCGATCGTTTGCTGCGGTCACGATAGGAAGGGAGGTGTCACGGTTCTGGTCTTTTTCGCAAAAGACTTGTGGAGCATAGGATTCAGCAGGCATTCGATCCACAATTTTTCTGGCGAGGTCAACCTCAAGCACTTCCGTCTGGCTCCAGCCAATAGAGGGGAGGAGAACGGATGTGCTGAATAGCAAGAACAAGAATGAGAGGAAGAAGCGAGTCATGGCACTGAAGAATAGCGAAGGCGAGCTTTTCATAGAATTCGAAGACCGTAGGTTATCTAGGAATCGATGTCAATAAAAGGATGGCTAGAGTATAGAGGACGATCCACCAGAGTAGTGTGATGCGTATCACGCAGTGGAGAGGAAAGCATTCATAAAAAGGCCTAGTGGTCAATGCTTGTGATGGAAAAAGGGAAGGGAAAAAAGGATCAAAAAATGGTGAGCATGTGGTCAAATGATCAGATTGGGTGAGTTGACAGGGGATATTCTACGAAATATGATGACGGCTGTTTTTGATGCGGGTTCCCTCCCAGATTGCGCAATCCTTCCATTCGAGAGCCGGCGTAGCTCAGTGGTAGAGCAGCTGATTCGTAATCAGCAGGTCGGTGGTTCAATCCCACTCGCCGGCTCCATATTTTTTCAGTAACATGAGATCGCTGAGCAAGGGACGGAATGTATTCTTCCCTTGCAACCAAGAGATAATCCTAGGGGCTGACAGAAGTGAGTCAATCCAGGAAATCAGGACATCCACATCGACCCGTACTCTCGAGAGCCTTGAGGGAGGAGGTCCTTCAATATCTCAAGGATCAAGGGGGACCCGCCAAGCACACAGCCATCTACATTCATTTTGCCTTGGAACGCCATGAGGACATTCCGGACATTCTTGACGAGTTCTTTTCGGAAGGGTTGATCCAGCGCAAGGGGGATAGTCATGTTATCCTGACGCGGAATGGGAAGAAAGCGTTGGAGCGTTTGAAGAGAGTGAAAGAAGAGCAACGTGGAGGCGCCAAAGAGTAAGGTTCTATTTCTTGTTTTTACCTTGCCTCTTCCGCATATTCTGCTGTCAGAATGTTCTCCAACAGCACTCGAAATTCTGGACGAATTGAATAGTACCCGGCATAATCGCACTGTACAAAACTGACTCGGTCGGCTAAGGATTCGCCGCGGGTTGGTTGAGCTCTGAGCCCTCTGACTTGCTGTAACGCGCCAATATCACTTTCCCATAGCCCCTCTTGCACTATCATTTCTCGAATCACCTCTTGATCAGCTTCTTCAAGATTGCGCCATTCTTCATCGACTTGTGCCTGTGAGATGACAGCGTTGTTCGCGGGAAGTGGATGAGTCAACGGTTGTGGCGCTGTGTGCGTTGGCGGGTGTGGTGGCGTGAGAGGTTTCGGGCGTTTTCTTCGCGGTCGTTGTTTCGTTTGTCCAAAGACAAGCAGTATTCCAAGAACGCTCAATGAAACAACCAAGATCAAAAAATTCGATACGGGAAGTGGCGCAAGCGCCACGTGCATAAGTAGGTCCATCCACTCCGTGGCCAATCCTGTCTCTTCAATCAGTCCTGCATGAATGAGTTGTTCGAGCAATAATCTGAGTCCAGCCAACAGGCTCACAATGAACGCAATGTAGTGACTGAGTGTCTTCATGTTGGATTCCTTCGGTGTTTTCTTGGTGATACAGAATGTCCAGCGCTGATCTAAGGCATTTCCGGTTTTCACACCCCTTCAGTTGCTCCATTCTTCCTTAGTTTCTCATCGACAGACCATTGCAACTTATTGAAATATAAGAGGTAAAAATTTTAATTGACTTCCGTTTCTCTATTTTGTAACCATTGGTTACATTAAAGAGGGCAAGCTCATGAAACCAGAAAACTTGGTAGCAACACGAAAAGCACTGGGGATGACACAGGAAGAGCTCGCGGCAGCATTGGGGACAACGCGGACTAGCATTGCGCGGTACGAGTGTCGGCAGCGGCGTATTCCCTCGATGCTTGAAGTGGCCTTAGCCAAATTAGCGCAGCCGGCTCGTGTGGTGATGGCCGGTGTCGTGGCGGCAGGGACGCCCATTGAATCCATTTTGCAATCCGAAGTGGTGGACGTACCGCCGGATATGATCGGCCAGGGCGATAATTTTGCGTTGCGCGTGAAAGGGGAGTCCATGCGCGAGGAAGGCATTTTGCCAGGCGATGTCATTATTGTGCATCGGCAGGAAACTGCGCGGAGTGGCCAGACAGTCGTGGCGCTCGTCAATGGCGATGCAACCGTGAAAACGTTTTATCAAAAAAACGATCGCATTGAATTGCGACCGGAAAATGCCACCATGCAGCCAATTGTGATCACGCCGGAAGACGACTTGCGCATTCAAGGGATTGTCGTCGGTGTGATTCGGTATTGTAAGAAAGGGTAGGGATTCACTATGTCACAACTTGTTACCACATTGCAGAGGATTTGTTTATGCAACGCCACGTTGTTTGCTATCGCATTCCCGCTTTTCAAGTGGCGTTGGCACGATTGGAAGATGTCTCTCTGCGCAACCGACCCCTTGCGATCGCACCGTCTGTAAATCCACAGACGATCCTGCTCGAGGCTTCAGACGAAGCGCGGAAAGAAGGCGTGTGTGCGGGGATGCAGGTGGGGCAGGCCACGCGCTTGTGCCCAGGACTGAAACTCGTTCCCCCGGATCCGCCAAAAATTCGAAATGCCACAGAAGCGATTGATCGTATTGTGAGTCGCTTTGCGCCGGTGTGGGAATCCGCGAGCCCCGGCCATGTGTTTCTCGATCTCACCGGGACCACGCGCCTCTTTGGTCGAGCTTGTGACACGGCCACGAAGGTCGAAGGAGAAATCGCTGAGCGATTTCAGTTGGTCGGGGTCGCAGGCGTGGCCAGTAATAAACTGGTGTCAGAAGTCGCCTCAACGGTGGTGGCTCCCTTGCAACTCTATGATGTGCGGCCCGGCGCCGAGCAAATGTTCCTTTCGCCGTTGCCCATTCGCACATTGCCGTTGCGGACCATGCAACGGCAATTCATCCATTCGCTCTTTGCTGATCTTAATATCAACACCCTTGGCCAGCTTTCGACGTTGGCCTTGGCCGATCTCGAAGCGGTCTTAGGACCGTTGGCAGGACAAGTCTGTGCTTGGGCGCAAGGGATTGATGATACTCCGGTCTTGTCCCCATTGAAGCAGCCTTGCGTGGAAACCACGCGAACGTTGGACGAAGATATGGTTGATGTGGAGGAGTTACGGGGGCTCTTGGATGGAACCTTAGAAACGCTATGTCGTGATCTGCGATGGCAACAACACTGTTGTCAACGCATCATGCTTCGTGTGCAGTATCGTGATGAACGAGAGGCAAGCGGCAACGAGCGCGTACGGCCGGGGAGTTATTGGGAAGGCGAGCTACAGCCAGTATTGCATCGAATTTTGACGCGGTGTCTTCGGCGACGCGTCAGAGTTCGTTCGTTGACGGTCACTTTGGGTGAGTTGCAGCCAGCCAGACAACAACTCGGTCTCATTGAGGCTTGCGCAGACTTCATGCCGTCGAAACATTCTGCAACCAACTGTCTCGCCCGTTCCAAACAACTCTCAATCGCACTCGATCGCATCCGCGCAAAGTTTGGCCATCATGCCATTAAGTGGGCGCATACGTAGCGTGCTATTCACCCATCTCCACGTTCATTCGGAATACTCCATGATGGAAGGCGTGTCATCGCTGGAACAGCTCTGCCACGCCGCCAAACAGTACGGCATGGATGCACTCGCACTGACTGATACCAATGGTCTATATGGCGCGATACGCTTTCTCGAAGTCGCCAAGCAGTATGGCTTGAAGCCCATCTTGGGCGCAGAACTTAGACAGGGTGCGAGACGGGCCGTGCTCTTGGTCAAACATCCTGAGGGCTATGCCAACCTGTGCCGACTCCTGTCGTTGCTACATAGTAGGGAGTCATGCGACATGATCAACGCCGTGGCCGAGTACAGCTTCGGGTTGATTGTGATTTCCGATGATGTGCTTGCGCTCAAAGCCTGGAAGAAACGCAAGCTAGCCGATCTCTATGTCGAACTCACGCCCGGTGCCATGATGCATCAGTCGCTGCAATTCAGCCGGGACTACAAGTTGCCGGTGGTGGCGACGAATCGCATACGGTTTATCAGTCCGCAGCAACATGTGCTGTACAAGGTACTCAGAGCTATTGCGTTGAATACGACGGTCTCTGCCCTGCCCAGAGAAGAATGCTGCGCAGAAACACATTGGTTGGCGCCAGCGTCGTTCATGGAAGAACAGTTTCCGCATGTGCCGGGGGCGCTCGACAATACACAACGCATCGCCGAGATGTGCCGGACCGAGTGGGATTTCAAAAACACCATCTTTCCTGCTTTTCGCCAACTCTCAGATGCGCAGGCGTTTGTGCTGCTTCGAGACAAGACCTACGATGGCGCAGTTTGGCGTTACGGCACGATCACTAAACCCGTCAAAGACCGTATCGAAACTGAACTGCAGATCATCCAAACCAAAGGGTTCGCGCATTGCTTCCTGGTTGTGGAGGAAATCGTACGACAGGCACCCCGAACCTGTGGACGGGGATCAGCCGCGGCATCGATCGTGTCATACTGCCTCGGCATTACCCATGTGGACCCCATCCGGCACAATTTATTTTTTGAGCGGTTCCTGAATATCGGACGGTCCGATCCACCAGATATCGATGTGGACTTTGCCTGGGATGAAAGAGATGGCGTTCTGGATTATGTGTTTGCCAAATATGGCGCAACTCGTGTGGCCATGGTGGCCAATCAAAACACGCTGGGGCTCAGGGCTGCGATCCGCGAAGTTGCTAAAGTCTATGGCATACCTACGGGAGAAATGAACGCGCTCATGCCACGTTTGGAGCGACATCCAGTGTTCAATCACCTGAGCGAGAGCAAGTCTATCAATGCCTGGGCTGAAACGCTGTGCCAATCGTTGCATTTGAGTAAGCCGTGGCTGGAAATTTTCACGGTGGCGGTGCAGCTTGAAGGGCGTGTACGAAACTTGGGATTGCATTGCGGGGGCATGGTGATTGTGCCCGACGAAATCAGGAAATACGTGCCTGTTCAAATTGCGGCCAAAGGCATTCCCGTTATCCAGTGGGAAAAAGACCAAACCGAAGACGCAGGGCTTGTGAAACTCGATATTCTAGGGAACCGTTCATTGGCCGTCATCCGAGATGCGTTACAGGCCATCGCCAAGAACACCGGTCGCGTGATCGACTACGCCACCTGGGATGCGATCAACGATGATAAAACTAAAGAGCTCATCTGTCGCGGCGACACCATGGGCTGCTTCTACGTCGAATCTCCTGCTACGCGACTCTTGCTCAAACGCTTATGGAAAGGCATGCCGCCTGAATGCAAAGCCCGCGCCGACGTCTTCGAGTATCTCGTGATCGTGTCGTCGCTTATCAGACCGGCAGCCAATCGGTACGTGCGAGAATTCGTACAGCGCGCTCATGGCAAAACTTACGCTAGCCCACATCCACTACTCGACGAGGTGTTGAGCGAAACGCATGGCATCATGGTGTACCAGGAGGATGTCACCAAAGTCGCCATGGCCTTGGCCGATTTTCCGATCGAAGACGCGGACCAGTTGCGAAAGGTGATGAGCAAAAAACATAAGCAAAAACAACTTCAGGATTACAAAGTACAATTCTATCGTGGCGCGATATCCAAGAATGTGTCGAAGTCAAAGATCGATGCGATCTGGGGCATGATTATGAGCTTCGTGGGCTATAGTTTTTGTAAGCCCCATTCGGCGTCCTATGCCCAAGTGTCATTTAAGTCCGCGTATTTGCGTGCGCATTACCCCGCGGAGTTCATGGCGTCGGTCATCAGCAATCAAGGCGGGTTCTACTCGACCAGCGCCTATCTGTCCGAAGCCAAACGCATGGGGCTTACGGTGTTGCCGCCGGATATCAATGACAGCGAGTGGGCCTATGTCGGCCATGGCTCCACAATAAGAGTGGGGTTCATGCAAATCAAAGGATTGCAAAAAGAATTCATCAACGCGATTATCAACGCACGAAACACCAACGGACCCTATGCGTCGCTGAGGGAATTCTTGGAGAGAGTCGACGCCGAATCTGCACAGACACGACTGCTCATCAAGGCCGGTTGCTTCGATAGCATTGCCGGAGAGGTCACGAGGCCGGGATTGCTATGGCGGTTATATGCGAGCGAAGGGCTTTTTCCTTCGAAGAAGGGAAGATGCTTGCCTTCCCTTTACGCTTCATCTCTTATGCCTTATGCGACATGTTTATCTTCCGACGCTTCGCGTTTTAAGTCTCACGCTTCACGCGCCTTGCCCATTCCACCGGACTATAGCGATAACCAAAAGATCAAAGACGAAATCGAACTTTTCGGCTTCCCGCTGAGCAAACACCCACTGGAGTTATACCACGATGTACTTGTAGGTTATGAATTTGTTCAGGCGTCAGAAATACACTTACATGTTGGCAAACAAGTGCGAATGGTCGGCTGGCTCATCACCGAAAAGTTTACCGAAACCAACGACGGTCAGCCCATGGAATTCGCCGTCTTCGAAGATCTCACTGGCCTCTACGAGGCCACGTTCTTTCCCAAGACTTTCCAAAAATATGGCCAGTTGCTCACTGGCAGCAAACCGTATCTCGTGGAAGGCCTTGTCGAAGAAGATCTCGGCGAGTGTACGTTGACGGTGAAAAAACTTGCAGTAGTGAATTATTTGGTCAACAGGAAAGGCCATTATTAATATGAAAGTTTCAAGCGATTGAAATCGAACGTTAATATATTTTCATGTATCAAAAGGCGTTTGACCATTCTTGTTCCTGGGGATTGTATCCTGGCCAAAGGTGGCGAGGTATGTCGTGTGTCTGCACTAAATGCTCGACATGCCCCGCCATATCAACCATTTAAAATCCGCGTAGGGTCTCCACGGGATAACGTAATTTTTTGACACCTGCGATTCGTGACAGTGTTCGCGTAATAACCTGTACGTCATTGTCAAAGGACCCATGGCTGAGGGGAATGGCTCCTTGTCCGTCCCACACTTCTTTTTGCCTTTTGCCCAGCAACTCGGGGCCTGGCGCACTGCCCCAAAACTTTTGCCATTCGGCCACGTGCTTGCGACAACGTTCATTCCAAATAGTGGGGCTTGCCGTTGTCTTTGGATTCCAAGCTTCTGACATCCCCAACAAGGGGGTTTTGTGAAAGTCCTCCAAGGCACGACTGACGAGGTACAAGAGCGATTTTCCATACGGCCCGACCGAGTCTGCTTGTTCCTGCGGGTCGGTCAAAATCTCCAAGTTGAATTGGGGTTTTTTCAGAATTTTCTTTTCAATTGCCGGCTGATAATGTTCCAGCGCAAATTCGAGGCTGCAGGCGGGAGCAAATAGCGTGCAACTCTCGATAGGGAGATTCTGTTTACGGAGGAGGTCCAGGAAGTATCCAAATAAAATAGAGCCAGCGGAATGTCCGGTGAAATGGATTTCGGTCTCCGGGTGATTCTCCCGGATTTGTGCCAGGTAGCTGGTCGTTAACCCTAGGGTGGATTTTGGGAAGTAGGCGGCGGCTTCGGCGTTTTGCTTCATCTGTGCCCAAATGGCTTTGACCAACACCTCTTGGCAAATGGCTTCAATGGCACGGTCTTTCGCTTCCTTCACCGCTTGTTTGAGAGTTTTGAACGCATCACCCCAGGCTTCTTGTGGCATCGTTCCCTCGATATCATCCTTGATGATGCCCAAAAGACTTTCGAGGAAGCCGGTTTTCCAGGTGAAGAAAATGGGATACAAGCCATTCGCCTCAAAATAGGGACCAAGAATTTTCACGCGCTTGATGGAAGCTTCTTCCTTGTTCAACCCGCCATGTGCATAAAACACGAGTTTTTTGTGATTTTTGTTCTGCAACCATTCCAGCGGTTTATCCAGCATGAGATCCTTAAAAGCATCCAAGGCCCCTTCGAATTGAATGCTCCGATTGAGCAGCAGCCCATTATTTCCTAGGACCACGGAATGCCGATAGGCTTCGTCTTCACTCCACGGTTTGACCGCCGAGTTGCGATATTGAAACGATGTGTCAGATTTTTTCAAGAAACCGAAAAACTGTGCAGGTTCTGCGCTCTTGCGGGTCAGTGCCTTGGGGGCCTGGTAATGAGGAGACTTTGCACCTACCATCGGCGCACCGAGCACCGCGACCCAGGCATCCGTTCCATTTTCGACCCAATCGGAATACGACAGAATAGCAAATCCGTTCGTGCCCCAGCTCGTGCCCCACGAGTTTTGTACGATAAAGCCATGCCGGGTATATCCCACAATTGCGAAGGCATGACCACCACGCTCACGATCGGAAGGTGGCTCAATCAGGGCGATGTGGAAATCTGGATCCTTCTTCCAGCGGCTGGCATCCCAACCATTATGAACATCCGAGGAGACATAGATCGCGCCCACTTCAAGAATGGCCGCTTGCATATCGGTGATCGAATTTTTATCAATCCGATAGTATGCTCCGAGCGGCCGAAGCGCCGCATCTTCATCCCATCCTTTATACGGTTTAATAAAGCGTACCCTTCCCCCTTTATCCCGATAAGGCCATAAGTTCTCCTCGCACACGCCATGACGATGCCAGCCTTTCATGGCACCGCGGCAACTGGA
The DNA here is from genome assembly GCF_032191465.1 of Candidatus Nitronereus thalassa. NCBI lineage: Bacteria > Pseudomonadati > Nitrospirota > Nitrospiria > Nitrospirales > Nitrospiraceae > Candidatus Nitronereus > Candidatus Nitronereus thalassa. The sequence continues at coordinate 3,218,872 of NZ_JAQOUE010000001.1, forward strand.
GCCTTCGTAATCTTCTCCCGGCCACTCGTCATAAAACCGAGCAAGATGATACAGCATGCGTGGGCTGACCGTTTCGGGAATTGAAAGCCCAGACCCTACTGCTTGTCTCCAGGTCAGGTAATTGATCACCGCTGCCAGACCAAATCCTGTACAAGCCCCTTCCCGCCCTTGATCCAAAATCCTATTGGCCGTCACATAGCTCGCCAAATGTTGCTCCACCTGCTGTGGCTCTGGAAAGGATGGCGGCAGGGATTGCAACAGTGGTTGATAACGGCGGTCTCGCAAGTCAACACGATCCGGTCTGGCATCGAGCGTACGCGATTTCAAGGGTGTCGTGGGCATACCAATCCTCCTTTGGTACTGGTGTCATCAGTTGGATTACTCATGGATCACGCCTCCTGCGTGAGAAATTGAAGAATCATCTGGCGAGGTAATGCGAAAAATTTGACCTCAGTATTCTGGTGAACGGAACAAAACCATACTCCATCTTCAAAAATTCGTCCATCGAGGTCCCAATGCAAGTAGAGTAGGTGGCATTTAGGGAGATTGCATGGACCATGCCATTTTGCATCCCTTGTGAAACGTCAATTTTTCTTATTGGTCAGGGGTGAGAATGTATCTTTCCGGATACATCCCTGTCTCAATCAGATACAATGACTGGAAGTCGGCCAGAAAATCAGGAAATCCTAAGAGCCCCGCGAAGCAGACGAAGGCGTTCAGCAAGGTCTTTGTCTGTAAGCCGGACGGGTTCATGGGAAACACTCCAGACCGGCTTTAACGGGGCGGGATCGGCTATCAGTCGAGGCACCACATGCCAGTGAATATGCGGGACCTGATTGCCCAGCAATTCAGAATTGATTTTCCGAACCGAATAAACTTGCGTTAAATTTTCCCCAACCAGGCTTACCTCTTCCATCAATTGCCCTCGTTCCCCTTGAGTCAACTGAAACAACTCAGTCTGGTGTTCTTTAAGAACCAATACCGTCCATCCGGGGAAAAATTGATCCTCAAAAAGATAGGCATCGGTTAGTCCAAGGGCCCCAATGAAATGATTCGCAAGAGGCCAGGCCTTCTCGCATATTTTGCAATTTTTCTGGGTTTGGTCATCCATTATACAATGTGAATTCCTTTTCACCGATGAAGTGGGTAAAGGTATAAGTATTGACTTTTTGCATGGTTCCAGCAAGGCATATCTTGTCAGGGGGCTGATCGAAAAGGACATTCGGCGAATGTCCTTTGATGGTGCAGCGGTTAGAAATTGTCTTAGTCTTGGACCAAAAACCTTACTGAGAATGAAATTCCTGGAAGTGTCATGAACCCATGTGGTGAGTCATTATTTCTAATCCACCCAGCCTTTTTCAATTAGATATCTCCGTATATCTTGCGCGGCTAAATCGTGCCCGAGAGCATTCCAATGTCCATCAAAAGGGAAACGGAATCGGAATTTATTCCCTTCTGTCTTTTCATGAAATAAATGAAAAGAGTTTAAATAGGGAATCTCAAGGCGTTCACAGATTTTCTGTAAAACAGTTGTCTCCGCATTAGCCTTTCCGTCGCTTGTGAATTCATAGACAAGAAATTTTGCCCCTGCATTTTGGGCTTTATTGTTCATGGCGTCAACAAGTGCTTCTGTAATTTTCCACTGATAATCCAGGATACGTTGAGGAATATTGACTGGCAAATTAACTGTCATGAGTCCCAAACGGGTAAACACCGAAGTGAGGAGGCTATTCCGCTTGATTAAATCTTTGAGTGCCCCTGGAGTCTGAAAATAAGAAAGGTCATGTTTTAGATGGTCGAGCGCCTTTTGCGGATCGTGGGTTTTTTGTTTTTGTTCACTTTTCTTTGGTAGACCCTGATTGTAATAAGCCTCCAAATCTGGATCCGACATGATCCACTGATCGAAGGGCTCAAAAACTTTGGGAACTGGTACCCCGGAAAGAAGTAAATTACCATTATGGTCTAACCGGAAATAGGATTTTCCGAAAGTCCGATTGGGTTTGTGAATCGTGACATTATTTTCCGGATCGTTGGGCACAAAAATATAAATGACAATATCAGGTTGAAACCGCAGGCCAGTTTCTTTCATGAAAAGATACGACTGATCAGTCCCGTATCCACGAGTCCCGCCATTAATTACTTCAAACTGTCCTTCGGAGGATAATCGGGATTCAAGTCTTGTGTCGATGACCTCCTCTTTTTCAACCTCCAATCCCACGGTAACAGAGTCCCCGAGAAGGAGAATGCGACCAGTTCCGTGTGGTTTTTGGAAGGTATATTCGTCATCTCGAAGTCCAAGAGAATTGGTTTTTACTTGAGTCCGCATGCGCTTCTTTTTCCTGATAAATTCAACCTCAAGGTCGGCGGTTTTTTTCCATCCCAGTAATGAGTCATATTCCCAAAGGATGTCCTCATAACTATGGCCAGGATACTGGGCTTGAAGATACATCGCATAACTGCGAAAGCCTATTTCAGTAAGAATGAAGCAGAAGCCAAGACTAAAAATGAAAATGCGTAGATTTACGGGAAGGGAAAGAGTGAGCCAAAGAGCAAACCCATAGAGCAAAAAACGACCGGCAGGGTAATTGAGTGCCAGGAGCCCAAGCCCTGCTACTCCCATTATCAAACCCAAAGAATACCAGGTCGCATTTCGCTTCTTGAGAGACAATGTCGGCCCGCCTCTATTGGGGCCAGGTTTCGCAGGTAAGGAATCGGTCAACATTTTCTCTCCACGGGTATTTTCACGTTTAGGTGTTGGCCATTTGATTCAATGATGAAAATTTGTCTCCACAAGGCCAAACCCGCGAAGTAAGTCATACCTTTTGGCAGAATGATGTACTCCTGCCCTAAGAGCAGTGAATAAAAGAATCATCTCTGGGAGTAACAGAAATCCCAGTTTTAAGAAATAAGCCAATCGGCGTAATACGGAAAATTACTTACCGAGGGATAGCCCCTAAGTTGTGGAGCGTCGAGCGAAAAAGGTTTGGGCAGGATTCGTAATATTCATGTTCTACGGTGATCTCAACGACAGGTTAGCCATTGATAATTTTTTTGTTTTTTTTAGGCGAGGCTTCGGATACAGTAATCTCAGCGCTTGAGCTTCTGGATTTTTTGTTTTACGTAACGGGAATCGTCTTCCTTGTTATTTAGCTGAAAAGATTTTCCATGGCAGTCGCCACTGGTAGTCGTTTAATACATTGAGTGCTTTGCATAGGTTTTTCCCCACTTAGGCTTAGATTTCAAGTTGACTATGGAACCTCAAATTTTACCTTGGGTGGATTGGTCGGATGAGCAAATCCTCGATCTTCGTTTTTGCGACTTAGGGGTCAAACTTCCTGGGAGCCCTATTGCTCCCTTTATTCGCCAATTGGACCATGAGTTGAAGCAGCGTGGATTGGAGTTTCGTCCACATTGCTGGTTGTCCGATGACTGGTTTTCCCCCGATGGCGTTCCCGGGATTGCGGTCCCCTTTTATATGGCCCATCCCCGATTGCAACGCTTGGAACTCAATCAAATGTTGGAAGTCGAAGGCGGAACCGCGGAATGGTGCTTGCGTATTCTTCGACATGAAGCGGGGCATGCCATTGAAAACGCCTATCGACTCCGGCGGCTGCGTCGTCGACAAGAATTATTTGGAATTTCCTCCCAAGCCTATCCTGATTGGTATACGCCCAAACCTTATAGTAAAAAATATGTCGTGCATCTGGACATGTGGTATGCCCAAAGTCATCCAGACGAGGATTTTGCCGAAACCTTTGCCGTATGGTTGGACCCGGAATCGAAATGGAAGCAACGCTATGCGGGGTGGCCTGCCTTCCGCAAACTTCAGTACGTGGATGATTTGATGCAGAGCCTGGTGGGAAAAACCCCTCCCGTAGCGAATAAACATCGGGTTGATCCACTTTCGAGTCAGAAGAAAACACTTCGGCAACATTATCATGAAAAGCGCGAACGATATGGCTTAGACTTTCCGGATTTTTATGAACGAGACTTACGTCGGCTCTTTTCAGATCATCCCGATTATAGCCAACATCCCCGAGCCGACCAATATTTGTCAAAAATTCGGAAAGAGGTTAGGAAGCGAGTCACGTATTGGACGGGGGAATACCAATATACCATTGACCAAGTTCTTAAAGAGATGATTGCCTATTGCCGGAAGCATAAATTGCGATTGGTGGGAACTGAGGAGCAAACAAAAATGGACTTCATGGTGTTGTTGACTGTGCAAACAATGAACTATTTGCACGGTGGTCATCATCGGGTGGCGTTATGAAAAAACTTCGCATTCTGGCTCTTATGCATGAGGATTTGGTTCCGCCGAATGATGTGGAAGGGTATGATCTTTCCACGGTGCCTTGGAAAACCGAATTTGATGTGGTGGAGACGTTAAAAGATCTGGGGCATCAAGTGTGTCCCGTGGGCGTATGGAATGATTTAGCAGTGATTCGGGATGCTATTGAAACCTTCAAGCCACACATTGTTTTTAATTTGTTAGAGGAGTTTGCCAGTCAACGAACCTACGATCAAAACGTTGTGTCTTACCTAGAGTTACTCGGTGTCCCTTACACCGGGTGTAGCCCAGGCGGGCTGATGTTGGCCCGGGATAAGGGGTGGACCAAAAAAATCTTGTCGTATCATCGAATTGCCGTGCCAGAGTTTATGGTGGTACCGGTGGGGAGAAAGGTAAAACGACCTAAACGTCTGACGTTTCCGTTGATTGTAAAATCCATGACAGAGGAGGCTTCATTGGGAATCTCCCAGGCTTCAATCGTCGAAGATGATGAAAAATTGCAAGAACGAGTCGATTTCATTCATCACAGCAATTCCGTGGGAACGGGGGCGTTGGTGGAACGGTATATCGAAGGACGGGAGCTTTATGTCGGGGTCCTGGGTAATACCCGGCTTCAAGTTCTCCCGATTTGGGAATTGGTGCTCAGTAATTTACCAGAAGATGCAAAAAAGATTGCGACGGCCAGAGTCAAATGGAGCGATAAGTATCAAAAAAAATATCAAATCCGATCGCAAGTGGCCGATGGCCTCTCTCCTGAGTTTCAACAAAAAATTCACAATGTGGCCAAACGTGTGTATCGTCATTTGGCCATTACCGGGTATGCTCGAATCGATTTACGCCTAGACCAAAACGATCACAATAAGGTGTATGTGTTAGAAGCCAACCCGAATGCCCAATTGGCCTATGGCGAAGATTTTGCCGAATCAGCGGAGCATGCCGGCCTCTCCTACTCCGACTTGCTTCAGCGGATCATTAGCCTTGGTTTGCGGAAACATGCCGACCGAAGTCAACGGTAAGGCCTAAGGATGATCCTTCTTCAGTCTGAGCTCGATGGCCCAACGCAATAATCTCCGCAGTTCATGTCTGAATATTCCTACAATTGACTCCAGTCGATAAACCATTGGAAGAGAATGATGTGATTCATCTTGTCCACAAGGTGCTGACCACTGGTATTAATGGATTGGTTTTGGTACCCAAAATCGAAACTGAGGAGGGCATTGACTGTTCGGTGAATGCCCACAAACACACGGTTTTGGTCGAATCCTGATTGGGGGCCACGGCTAATAGTATTGAGGTTGACAAATAACTCATCATAGATGACCAGTCTCCAAATTCCTTCGCTTCCGATAGGAAAATCCACTCGAAGCATTTCTCTCGCTCGTAGAGCCACGCCAATCGTACTTCGTACAAACCGTTCTTCCAGGCGGGTTCGACTGAAAATTCGCAACCCTGAAAGGGTCGGTCGATAACTCAGCTCCTGGTACAGACGATGTTCGTCTCGAAAATTGGGTTGATAGTTCGTAATCCACCCATAACCTTGCCAGAGGGAAAGATTCGGGGTGAGTTGATAGCCAAGCGCGGGACGAATCAGTAGTTGATCAATCTCGGACATGTTATCTCCGAATCGTGGATTAACCTCGAACCAGCCTCGGAAACGTTCGGACAAGGTGAGTTGATTATAGAGGGGAACCCACACCTGGCCGTCATGGTTTGGCACGGCCCAGGCCGTTTCTCCCCCTATCGTATTTGACAACCAGAGAGCCGCAATCAAAACGAATCGTCGAACTTTTTCCCAATCTGTTCTCATAACTTTTCCATCGAACTTACATCTCGCAGGATCGATACGGTTTGAGTAGGGTCGCCTTTATCTCATGGTAGCGTTGTTGCTTTCAATCAACCTGAATAAACGGTACCAGTCGACACCTTCGCATTAAGGCGACCATTTAATGCTTTCTCGTATAGGTAAGTTCCATCATTTTCATTTTGCTGCTGCCTGGATGTGTTCCGTACATGACGAACGTCTGTGTATTGGCATCTACCAATGTCCACACGGCTCGATGGCTCATGTGCCCTCCACCTGGGGCCTCATGGTGCCCGGTGAGCGTAATTGTTTTTCCGTCTGGGCTTGCCGTCCCTTCCATCATAAAAATTCCCGTGGCCATCGTGTCCATCCACGCAGTGACGTATTTTTGTTGAATATTGTCATACGCATCGATGCCAATCCCCGAGAAGGGTTGGCCCATCATTTGACCAGTGATCTCCTGGTAGAGGAAGCGTCCGCCCAGCAACATCTTCAATTCGGCACTGCCTGTGGATTCCATCGGAGGCTTGCCTGGCTCCATCCATTCTTTCATGTGGGTCGTCCAACTTCCGGCCAGGCTAGCAAACAATGTATGCGGCTCCCCTGGGGTCGCCATCTTTTGATACATCTCCATCATTTTTTGCATATCCATCGGCATGTCTGAATGCTTCTCTCCAGCATGTCCGGGAACGGTAGTCATCACGAGGAAAAAACAGATAAGTGCCAAATTCATGAATCGCATAATGCCCTCCTTTTCGTTGTGTGATTTTCTTTGATTTGAATTAATGAAATGTTACTCGTATGAGTATCCGAAGCTGAATGGACAAATCAAGAGTACTTCTTACTTGTTCATTGGCAAGTCAGGTATGGGCCGTGATTCTGAGGAATGTATTATATATAGTTCTGGTCCCGTAGAAAAAGAAGGGGTAGGCTGAGTTATTGTTGAGCTATGGAAATGAGACCCAGGTCTTTTGTTTCGGGATGAGGGCTGGATTGATCCCCCTTCCCTTGGGATGACAGGAATTAGCCTTGGTTGTGCGAGTGCGTTGGCCTGGCTCCTTGGAGCATAACCTGACTCACATCATACAAAGCCATTGACCAGGCTAAGTGCATTTCCGTGGACCAGGACTCCCCAAGAAATTCCTGAAATGTCTTGAGCAACGTGACCCGAACGGAGTCGTAATCCTGAGGGCGGACTCCATAGGTTTTATGCTTCGCCCCAAGTTCCAGAAGGGTGTGTGTCAATTCCTCACGATGACGAAATCCCTGGGCTACAACCGTTAAGGTCGACCAGAGTTTTTTGTGCTGGTCCTTCATGGAGATTCCATGGAAAAGAGGCATGAGGTTTGGGAACTCTTCAAATAACCTTTCGTAAAATCTTGTGGCAAATGCCTCTCCCTTTGGTGCAAGTTGGCTTACACTTTGATCCAACAAATGTGCCTGCCATTCCATGGGATCCAAACTCCTAGTCTTTAATCTATACCAAGGCTCTGAATGTTCAGTTTCGGTTCGAGGATACATGGCATTCTTAAAGAAAGAGCCGGACGCATAGCCATTTAAGGCGGGCAGAGTCCACGGGTTTGACAAGAAAATCCCTGGCGCCACCGATGAGGGCAAAAAGAAAATCAAAGTGCATTTTCTCTGTGCCGACCACGACAATGGGAATCTGACGGTTTTGGGCATAAAGGTTATGGAAGACATGAAGATGGGACTCCTCTTTCACGTCCAAATCTAAAATGATTCCATCGTATGGCAGGGATTTGGAGGGCTCCTTCCCAAATTTCGACCCAGACTCTACCGTTACCTGAAGCCCCATCCCATTCAAGTCATCACCCAAGGCATAGACAAATTCCTGATCTTCGGAAAGGAGGAGGATTTGATTTTGAGTTTGACTCAAAATGGGAGGGTGGCCTTCCTTCATCCTAATTTCCCTTGGAAATTTTGCGATAGGAGTAAACATGTGATGATCACTAGTGCTTGACGTTGAGGCTGATAATGGCAAACTCCACGGGACCCTCGATTCCCGAATCTGTGACGATCAATTCTCCCCGCATGATGGGATGCAATTCACAATGATAGGGATAGCGCCCTGGTTTGAGCCCAGTGATGGTAAAGCTCTCATTGGGGGGCACGGCCCCTGAATCAAAGAGGCACGGCCCTGCATTGGCACAATCATCATGTCGAACCGTGTGCGGAGAGGCCGTGGGATTCCTCCAGTGAATAGGCACCTGCGATGGAACAGCTGCTTCATAGGGCCGGTAGTAGGGAGCCCAATTTTCCATATTGATGAGCACCGGAGAGTTATTCATATTCCCGGCTTCTGCCACGTTGGCCATACCAAAGAAAATAAAAAGGGAAAAGCTCAAGCCCCATTTAATTAGGTGTGACATCACGGAATCTCCTTTTCAGCAACGTCCCCCAGCGATGCAGGGTTTTTCAATGCCTTCCATATGATATTTTTACCTCCAGGGACTGTGAAAATTCGATTCTTTGGACGACAGTTCTGCATAAAATTTCCATAAAAAATTTAGGGAAAACCATAAAAATCTGGATACCTGTGAAAAGATATAATGGTTGAGCGGAAGGAAATGTAAAATTCAGGCAGGTTCAGATTTGAAACGATAACCCACACCGGGATCAGTGAGGATAAAGCGAGGTTGGGCCGGAGTATGTTCTATTTTTTTTCGTAATTGTCTCACGAGTACCCGTAGGCTTTGTGTATCCTCCTCGTGGCCTGGCCCCCATATCGCAGTCAACAGCATGCGTCGCGTGAGGACCCTTCCGGCGTTCTGGGCCATATATTTGAGAAGTTCGAATTCCATCGGTGTGAGCTTGATCGGTTTTCCGCTGAGACAGATTTCTCGCTGTTCAAAATCGATTCCGAGATCACCAAACGTCAGGGTGGGGGTGAGATCCTTTGACCCCACGGCCCGGCGCAAGACCGAACGAATCCGTGCCACAACTTCTTCGATGCTAAAGGGCTTGGTCACATAATCGTCAGCACCCTGCTCCAAGGCTTCCACTTTCTTTTTGTCGTCTCCGATGGCCGAGAGAATGATAATGGGGAGCGGTGAACGCTCTCTAATCTTTTGGGTCAGCTCAATGCCATCGATGCCTGGCAGCAATAAATCGACAATGGCGACGTCCGCGGGACTCTGTTGTAAGAGGTCTAAGGCTTTTTCCCCGGTTTCGGCGGGGAGAACGGCATAGCCCTTCTCTTCCAGACTCATTTGCAAGCAGCGCCGGATTTCCCGCTCGTCATCGACAACTAAAATCCGTGCTCCCTTATTCATGATGAGAACTTTCTTCTGCTCCTGGTCCTGGTGGTCCCGGTTTCTGGTTATCAAAATTCAGTGGAATCGTGAAGATGAACCTGGTGGTGTGCTCAGGAACAGATTCTACCCAGATTCTACCACCATGGGCTTCGATAATGCTTTTACAAATGGCTAATCCTAAGCCAGTCCCTCGAATGCTGCGGTCTCCTCGGGAACGAACGCGATAAAACCGTTCGAAAATTTTGGGGATCTCTGTTGGGGTGATGCCCTCTCCGGTATTGGATACGCGTGCCTCAATTGAATCGTCTACGCGAACGACCTGCAGGGTAATCGCAGAGCCTGCACGAGAATATTTAATGGCATTATCTAAAAGGTTCGCCAATACTTGTTGAATTTGGACTCCGTCAATGAAGATCGGAGGCAAATCATCTTCCAAATCCAGCAGGAGTTCCCGTGCGCGTAAACTTTTCCCAAGAGAGTTAATGGCTCCTTCAACCAGGTCTTCAAAAAGTTCCCAATCGCGTTTGGGTTGGAGGGTTCCGGCTTCAATTCTGGACATGTCTAAAAGATTTTCAACGAGACGGGTGAGGTGATCAATTTCTTGATTGATCGAGTTCAAGTATTCCTTTCGGGTGGTGGAGGATTCCTCCTGGGATGAATCGAGTGCCCTTGAGACCATAGCTTTAATGGACGTCAAGGGAGTTCGAAGTTCATGTGAGACTGAGGACAACAAGGCAGACTTGAGGGTATCGCTTTGCCGTAATGCGTGAAGGACTTGGGCTTCACTGTGTCGTAAATCCTCTTGGGCTTTTTGGCGTTCGAGCGTCTCCCGCTCTCGCTCGCGGTTAACTCGTGTCACCTGCAGGGTGAGCAAGATCCCAAGAAGGCCAACCATGACGCCGACCACGATCTGTCCTTCGAGCATTTCGGTGACTTTGTCCCGAGACGCCCTAGAGAGCATCTTTACCGCGTCCTCACTGATATTGTGAAGGTCCACATATAGACCACGAAGTTCCTTCAAAGCATCTTGGTAAGGCGGATCAGTCACCGCGAGTTTGAGAAACGCATCAGCTTTGAACGTAAATTGTTGTATGAGGTCGTGTTGCTGTTCCAGGATTTGGCGGATGTCTTGAGTAGGAGCTGGTGGCAACTTCTCTGTTTCATCTTCCCCAAGATTGATGACGGCTTCTCCCCCATAGGTCAAGGCCTTCAGGGTTTCGTCCAGAATCCTGCGGGTATAGTGATAATCCGCTTCTCCCCCGTGAGAGACAAGAAGGATTTGCATCATGTGCCGGGTGTTGAGCATCCGCTGGCGACCGGCGAGATCAATGACCACCGCATCCGACCGTTGGCTTTGAAACGTCATCAAGGTGTAAACAACCATTCCCACCATCGTAATCACATACAGTGCAATGATTCCGGCAAAACTTGCGCGAATGCCAAAATTTGGCTTTAGAAATAAAGGGAGTCTGATATTTTGATGAGGCATGGTACTACCACTATATCTCAAGATGGCCGTCTTATTCAGGATAAAATTCAACGAAAGTTGGATTTCTCATGAATTTGAAAAATTGGCAAATACCCCGACGAGCGAAGGGAAAAATCCCTGAGCGATGGTGAATACCAGTTCTCATCCGGGGAAGGGGATCATTGTAAATCGCATAATAGTCTCCTTGCTGTTGAGGATATTAGTTGGTATTACCAGATTCGGAATAAACGAATTCTTTAGGACTGGGATCAGTGCGCCAAGGCTCAATGGAACTACACAAGAGCACTTTTCATGCAGAGAAACTGTCATGAACCAGGGTTTTCACTAGTACATTTTTCACCGTAATTAAACCAAGATACTTGCCAGCATGTGAAAGGAGAAAGCATTGAGAATGCACTTGTGTTGTTGGAGAGCAATCGGATTTTATGGAAGGGTATTGTGCGCGGGCCTCGCTTTGTGTGTGGGTGGTTGGGGGATCGCATCTTCAGCCATGGGCAAGGAGTTACAAGCCACGCCGTATAGACCGACGGTGTCGAATCCAGCTTATCTGCCGGTACCCAACTATGTAGAAGTTGAAATGGGTTGGCAATCTCTGAAGGCCAAGTCCACAGAGCGTCATCGGCATAGCATCCCTTATCTCCTCAAGTATGCCTTTACCGAACGAATCGGGGTATTGATCGGTGGAGAGGCCGTGGTCATGGAAGATCAAGCGAATCGTCCAACCCAAAGCGGGTTCGGCGATATCACTGGGCTTGTCAAGCTTGTCCATCCACTGAATACCATCATGCCGTCGGCATTCGGTCTTGAAGGAGGAATGAAGTTTCCTAGTGCGCCGAGCACCATTGGAACGGATCGCACGGATTTCTTACTCAATGGAATCTATAGTCTGGCCTATGGCCAATTCGGCCTGGATTTAAACCTGCTCTATACACGGTTGGGAGGTGCCCAAGGGACGCAGGGAAAAAATGAGGTGGGTTGGGTGACGACTGCCTCTTATTCCGTGACTGATCGAGTCGGTGTTGCCGGGGAATTTTTTGGCTCTCACCGGGAAGGGGTTCGGCCCTTTCTCCAATATTTAAGTGCGCTGAGCTATGCGATCACACCACGAGTCGTAGGCGATGCCGGCGTGGCGTTTGGCCTGACCGGTGCCTCACAAGAATGGACATTATTCACAGGGCTAACAATACTAACCTGGTCGCCTTTTTAAATGTATCGTAGCCGAACGGTTTTCCTTTGCATCCCTTAATACGTGTGAAACACTTTGGAGGTGATGATCCATTGGCCATCTTCTTTCAACAGCGTGAACAGATCGGTAAAGCGGAAGCCCAGCCAATTGTGGAGTTCTAGCCGTGCGGTGGCTACGGTATCCGCAACATCGATGTTCACGATGTACGCCACCAAGTCCGAGGCAGGCGGATTCGTATCCACCCAATCAAATAATATGGTGATGGGGCCGGCGAGGAGACTGGCACCAAAATATCCATGAATCGTGGCATTGTCGTGAAACGCGGGCCTCATCAGCGATGCCTTACCTTTGCGTCCACCCTGGACGTATCTCTGGATGACGGATGAGATGGCATCGAGTGCCTCTTCTTTTTCAGAAACTGTATCCTTGATAAGTACGGTGTGTGACATGGATTGCCTCCCTTTCTTCTTAAAATTGATTAAGCGACCTGAGATAAACTTTCCGTGGCTATCGTGGAGTCCAAGAATGGATAATCCGTGTAACCTTTTTCAGTCCCACCATAAAATGTTGAGGGATCCGGTTGGTTCAACGGCGCGTTCAATTTCAAACGCAAAGGCAAATCCGGATTGGCAATAAACAGGGAGCCAAAGGCGATGAGATCCGCGTCTCCGGAATTAAGCCCGGCCAAGGCTCGGCTTCGATCATAGCCGGCGTTTGCCATATACATTCCGTGAAACGCCTCTCGCAGCTTTTGCTCGTCGAACGGTTGCCCGGAACGAACGGGATAGGCCCCATCGCCGTACCGACTTCCCACCACATGGAGGTATGCGAGCCCGAATTGGTTTAATTGTTTCGCGACATTGCCAAACGTGAGGTGTGGCTGCGAGTCATACATGCTGTTAAAGATATGGACCGGCGAGATTCGCACGCCCACACGATCAGCACCCCATACCTCGGTCACCGCTTGTGTAACTTCCATCAAGAGACGTGCCCGATTCTCAACTGATCCACCATAGGCATCGGTACGATGATTCGTGCCATCACGCAAAAATTGATCAAGGAGGTAGCCGTTGGCTCCGTGAATTTCCACGCCATCAAATCCGGCTTTGAGTGCGTTGCGGGCAGCGTCGCGAAATTGTTCGATGATCCCTGGAATTTCGGAGGTCTTGAGTGCGCGCGGGGTCACCATTGGCTGAAGGCCCTGGTATGTGTAGGCGTCCCCGTCTGGCTTGATGGCTGACGGTGCGACCGGCAGTGCTCCGTTGGGTTGCAGGGACGGGTGAGAGATTCGACCTACATGCCACAGCTGGAGAAAGATGCGCCCGTGTTGTTGATGGACGGCCTCCGTGACTTTTTTCCAGCCTTTCACTTGCTCTTTCGTATGAATGCCCGGCGTGTTCGGATAACCGACCCCTTGCGCAGAAACCTGGGAGGCCTCCGTGATGATCAGGCCCGCCGTCGCACGTTGGGCGTAATATTCAACATTCAGAGGTTGGGGTATATTGCCTGCGCCAGCTCGATTTCTGGTAAGCGGTGCCATCACGATTCGATTGGATAATTCGTAAGGTCCGAGACGAACCGGTCTCGTGAGGATGTCTTCAATTACGTTGAGGGGCATAGGTGTTGAGGCGGCCGTCTGCATGGAGAATCTCCCTTGAATGAACGAGTTGGTGTTGAGTAAAAAATCTAAGATCATACTGTCGCGCTATTACAAGGTGCATGCCATGTGGTGAGTTTGCACAAGTGCTTGATTTTGAAGAATATAAGAAAATCCATCTCATTGATCCTCATTGAACAATCTAGTGACATTTCGTGGGTGACGAAAACTCGTTGTGAGTCCGCGGCCTATAGTCTGTGACGCAAGGCCTTCCAGCAAACAGGACAGCCGTCCTGTTACGCCGCAGTTCTCGTAGACTCCAAGGTAAGGTTCAGATTGTTAATTTGTGTGTGGGAATGCTCCCGTCCGGTTCTCCGAGTGGGGAGCATGAACCCCGCATCTTCTAATGTTTTTCCCGATACCGTGGACCATTGAGAATGACCAGGTATCTCTTCCAGCAGTGTATAAAGAGAAAACCCTTCTGTGTGGTTTGCGCCTTCCTGCCATCCGACATAAAACGCTGGGGCGACAAGACGTTTCTTCTGCCCAACGATTTTATGTGGCAAGCGCATTCGCCCTGGTGTCTTGAATACGGGAACCAGGTTTCCTGGAATCCTTCTCGGGAGTTGTAGATTTCTGCCTTGATTGAATGTCGTCATGATCCTCACCATATTCTAAAACGGCCCGTGGGCGTATGGCCCACGGGCGTTCTCTTGGTATGTCATCAAAGATCCGCTGGGGCTTTGTCTCGGATCTCTTTCCAATTTTCATTCGCAGTCTTGATGTGACCTGGTATATCTTTGTTCCATTTGGCTTGAATGTTTCGATCCAAATTCACGTAAAGTGTTCCATTCACGATCTTCCAGACTTCTGGGTCGGCCACGAATTTCTTTCCAACCGCCACGCCATAGGCGCACCATCCCCCATAGGCTGGGGCATACTTGCTCGGGTTGGCTTCGAAAATGTCTTTGTGTTTTTCACTGGAGAACGCATAGGTCACGCCCTGGTAATCTGCGACATGATACCCGCTGCCGCGTTTGGCCGCGCCTTCGGTGAAGTAGGCGACCGGATCATAGCCACCAATGCCTGGTGTGCTATGGGCGACATCTTGGGCGAACACCGGGGTGGCCACCATGGCGACGAACAAGGCGACCACTGGTAAAAAGGTTTTAACGTTCATGGTGTATCTCCTTTTCAGCGTTTGAAGGTTGTTGTGGTTAATGTATACAGATCTGTATATTTCGAATGTAGTATACTCAACGGATCATTCGTTACAGGGGGAAGAAAAAATTAGTGCTCAATGAAAAAGGGAATGGTGGGACATGGCCAATGAACTCCACATCCACGAAGCGTTTAAAAATGGCGATCTTTCAGCGCTAAAACTGGCGTTAGGTGATCCCCCGGATTTTCCAAACTGTTGCGGACCATTGGGTATCGGTGTGGTGTTGGAATATGCCATTTACCATAGCCCCCTCGCGTTTATACAAACGCTCCTGGAATTGGGCGCGAATCCCAACTATGAAGATCATGCAGGCTTTCCTTCCCTCATCGCGGCGTTGTCTTGCCCCGAGCGATCGGACCGACCAGAACTCCTGAAACTGTTGCTCACCTTCGGCGCCGACATTCAGCAGCGGGGCGTGAACGACTATACGCCCCTGCACTATGCCGCGGCTGGGAACGACGTTCCCATGATTGAGTTTCTCTTAGCGCATGGAGCGAATCCTGATGCCAAAACAAGGGTCGATGATTATGCGACGCCCCTGGAGGAGGCCCAGCTCTTGGGACAGAAAGAAGCTGTCGCACGGTTAACGCCAAAAGATGAACGAAAATGACGTTGTTGGGAATTCCGCGTGATGGCGCAACATGAGTTGGTACTCACGACTCATGCCAAACTCCTCATATTCTCTTACTGGCGCCTCTAATTTCTGATGGGGTGGTGCTCTCCATCTCAGGAATGGTATGGCATAATGCTACTGAACCCCATAATCAAAAAAGATTGAAATGCTCTAAGCAGGAGCGAATTTTTTCGGGAGTAGGCCTTTCGTCGAGTCTTTCTCGATGAGGAAATAAGGAAGGACACAAAAAATGGCGCGTAGGAACGACAGCGATCAACAGTCGAGGAAAAAACTCAAAGCATCGGATCTCCTTGTACGTGCCTTGGAAGCAGAAGGTGTGGAATATGTGTTCGCGCTTCCAGGTGAGGAAAATCTGGATTTGGTTGAGTCCTTGCGACAGTCAAGCATCAAGCTGGTGTTAACCCGACATGAGCAGGGGGCTGGATTCATGGCCGCTACGTATGGCCGTCTTTGCGGGAAGGCCGGTGTGTGTTTGACGACCTTGGGTCCTGGCGCGACGAACCTGGCCACTCCGGCCGCGTTTGCGCAGCTTGGGGGGATGCCGCTTCTGATGATCACCGGTCAAAAACCCATTAAACAATCCAAGCAAGGGCAGTTTCAGATTGTGGATATTGTCAGTTTATTTTCGCCGATCTGCAAAATGGCCAAACAGATTGTTCATGGTAATACCATTCCTGCGCTCGTCCGCGAAGCCTTTCGCTTGGCTGAGGAGGAACGCCCCGGACCCGTGTTATTGGAGTTGCCCGAAGATATTGCCGCGGAGGAGACGACCCAACCGGTGCTGACACCTCACGTTCGGCATTATGCGGTTGCCGATGATGCCGTGCTTCAGGAAGCGGTGGGTCTTATCAAGGCTGCGAGGATGCCGTTGGTGCTCATCGGGGCTGGGGCAAATCGGAAAGAGGCGCATCGCGCGTTGTCGAATTTTATCGAGACCACCCGTATTCCTTTTTTTACGACCCAAATGGGCAAGGGGGTGGTTGATGAACGTTCTGATTTCTTTCTGGGCACGGCAGCGTTATCCTCCGGCGATTATCTTCACTGCGCCATTGATCGAGCAGATTTGATCATTAATATCGGACATGATGTGATAGAAAAACCGCCGTTTTTCATGACGGAAAGTGGGAAGAAAGTCATTCATATCAATTACAAAGCCGCCCGGGTTGACGAAGTGTATTTCCCACAGCTGGAAGTCGTGGGTGACGTGGCACGGTCGGTGACGCGTCTACAGGAAAAACTTGGTGGGCCCGTTTCCTGTGATACCGCCTATTTCGATACCGTTCGTGGTGAAATTGAAACCCATATTGCGGAAGGACATGACGATCTTCAATTTCCCATCATTCCCCAGCGTCTGGTAGCAGATACGAGAAAGGTCATGGGTGACGCCGACATCATTGCGTTGGACAATGGGATTTATAAAATTTGGTTTGCGCGAAATTACAAAGCCCATCAACCCAACACGGTGCTCTTGGATAATGCGTTGGCCACTATGGGCGCGGGGCTATCGTCAGCCATGGCGGCCGCGATGCTGTATCCTGATCGGCGTGTCATGGCGATTTGTGGAGACGGTGGATTCATGATGAATAGCCAAGAGCTGGAAACGGCGATTCGGTTGAAGCTGAATCTAGTGGTGACGATATTGAATGATTCCGCGTATGGCATGATTCGATGGAAGCAAACGGCCTCCGGATTTGAGGATTGGGGATTGGAATTTGGTAATCCTGATTTTGTGAAGTATGCTGAAAGCTTTGGCGCCACCGGCCATCGCGTTCAAGCAACGGAAGATCTCGTTTCAATTTTTGAACAGGCCTTTACGGCTGGCGGGGTTCATCTCATCGATCTGCCGATTGAATATTCCGAAAACCAAAAAGTCTTGGTTGAGGAACTCGCACAGAAGGTCTGCAAGCTCTAAATGCGTTTGACGAATAGGCAACGAGAGGGAGCTGGCCATTGATCAAGAAGGAATGAAGGCAGTCACACGTGTAGATCTATGGAAGCCTAACCTCTCCCTTCCAACTTTTCCCTCTTCGGAAAAAGTTTCCCTCCTGACAAAGGAGGGGAATAAAGAATCAAAAATCATCATCAGTTAAGCTCCTGGCGAAGAGGTTTGCATGTAATCATTAAGTGCCGAACGAACTTTGGATCGGCCCCGATGCAAGAGCACGCGTTGGTTGGATGGCGAGATAGTCAAGAGCTCACAAATTTCTTCGGACTCGAGGCCTTCGATATCACGGAGAATCATGACCTGCCGTTGATTCGCCGGAAGGGAATGGATGGCGTTCTCCATGAGCGCCATGCCTTCCTTCGATAACAGCCGCCGTTCCGGTGTCTGTTCATCCCAAGTGGATGGAGGTAACGCCCAATGTCCGGCAAGGGCACCAGATGTGTGAAACCGTTCCGGCTCCAAACCAAGATCATCATCTTCATCACCCGGGAACGTAGCTTCGGTAAACGATACATACCGGCTTTCGCGTTTCCCTCGGGTCTTGGCACGGTTGGTCAGAATTTGAAAGATCCACGTTTTCAAAGAAGACCGGCCTTCAAATCGATGAATGCCCTCCAGTACACCCATCCACGTTTCTTGAACCACTTCTTCCGCCACGGCGTCGGAGGGCACATAAGACTTGGCCAGTCGTAGCAAACGAGTATGGTGGCGGTCGACCAACGAGCCGAATGCCGCTTCATCTCCATTGCGGAGAGCGTGCAGCAATTCCTGCTCTGGGGACTCAGCATCCAGCACGACAGATTGATATTGTACTGAGTTTAGGGCCGGGGAGTCAGGAATGAGTTCTCCCAAAGAATATTCAAGTTCGTTTATGGCCACGGAAACAGAATGCGTAAGTGAAGGTTGAGTAGAATTCATCATGGTCCGGCCTCTTAATAAATTGGGTTAAGGATTGTATTGGTCCTTTGTATCTTTGGGGCTGTTGAATACAGTAGGTAATGCAAGTTCCAGGTAAGCTCGACATCACCAATGGGATGGGAATGTTCAAAAAAGTCCGTCCAGCAAGGCCGCAGTCTTTTTGACGCGCGGAGCGTACGCTGAGTACGTGAGCACGGCAAAAGGGCGAGAACGCCGCTGGCGGCTTTTTTCAACATTCCCATTGTTAGTCGTGAGCAATCGGTGTTGGGTTGTATGGCGACGCATCCAAAAACTCCCAGGTCACGGGAGCGGCGGGCGTGGTCTCCAACCAGCGATCAATGTGCAGTAGCCAATACCGTTTGGTGCCACCGGTCTCATCAGGCAGATTGTCCACGTCATAAAGAATCTCCGGTCGGCCAATCAGTTGCAGCGTGCGACCGGACTCGAAATCGGGAAAGATCAACCCGGCGCGGGGATGCGCCGTAAAGTTGCCCAGGGTGTTGAACATGGAGTTACCAATGTAATCCGGGATGCGAAGGGTCCGATCATCGACAATGTTCACGAATCCGGATTGGCCGCCACGGTGCGACGCATCCACACCCCGTTCGGGATGCATGCTCGCCACAAAAAACGTGTCGGCTTGGGAAATGATGGAACGTTGGGTAAGACCAAGCCCCTCCCCCGAAGCGGTGGAGATCGGCACCAGGTCGAATCCAGCCGAGTCGAGTCCGATTGACGAAAGCGTCAAGTGGCGTTTCTGAATATACTTGGGGCAATTGGGATACGACTCGTCCACATGAAGTTGCAGCACGGAATCGGAGACGCGGGTAATCCGGCCGTTGATCCGCAACCGTCGACGCGAGGCCAGTTCTATAGCCAACATGCCGACGCTAGGATTGCGTTGAATGTTCTTCCAGAAAGGATCGTCAGGATTCGGCAGCATGCGGCTGAGGTCGAAGGTGACCGTGCGGTCATCCTCCGCATGCATGAATCCCGGCGTGCCGATGAAGAACGAAGCCCACACATGGTCATCCTGGTCCAAGCTGCCAAAAACCGCCATGGGCAGTTGATTCAAAAAACGCAACGCCCCTTTAATGATGGAATCTTGAATCACGCGCGAATTCATCGCGCCCTCATCCAAAACTCCCACACGATCCTGCACCGCTAATTCACCTTCGTGATATGGGTTTTCAATCTTCATAGTCCTGCTCCTTAAACCTCTTTTCCTCCCCTTTGTAAGGGGCGCAATTTCCAAAGGGAACTGCGGGTGGGGTAGCCCTCCTAATCCCATCCTCCCCTTTGTAAGGGGAGGGAAGGTGGGGTAGAGTCTTTCACGCTTTTATCTGTTCTCATGACAATCAATAATTCTACTGACCTTCTCTACCTCCCAACTTTTCCCTCTTCGGAAAAAGTTCCCGTCCTTACAAAGGAGGGGAACCAAGACCCAATAACGTGACTAAGACTAAGTAGGCTTGCTTTTCCCTTTCCTCCCCTTTGTAAGGGGAGGATAAAGGTGGGGTAGAATCTTCGATTCGAGTTAAAACGTAAGAACCGTCGAACCTTCCGCAACAGCCGTGCGAAAACTGTTCAATCCGGAAGTGCCGGGAATCGGATTGTTCTTAATCAAATCAAAACCGGACTTCTGCGCTTCCTCTGCACCGCCGAACACATCAGCACAGCCACAAGACACACCGGCGACTTGATCCTTCACCGCCTCAAACAACTCATGCGCCGGGTGATCTTTCTTGGTGAGCTCACCAATCCAGCGCGTGCCCGCACCTTGAAACACAACAGACACCTCGTCGCCCGCCTGTTTAAAGTCATAAGCCGAGGCCAACCCATTAAACACGCGACCGAGAGCTTCCTCTGAACCATTCTTGGGATCTGAAAAAATAGCGACGGTGACTTTCATAATGTAGTCCTCCTAAAAAGTTGAAAGTGAATGATATTACCGAACGTTCGGTATAGTTATAGGGCAAAAAATATATGCCCCGGGTAGAGTTCTTAATTCATTCCTCTCCTTTGTAAGGAGAGGATAGGTGAGGTAGAGTTTTCCACGCTTTTGTTGGTTTTCATCACATTGGATAAGTTCATAAAGCGCCCTCTTACTCCCCACCGCCCCTCCTTGCAAAGGAGGGGAACAGAGAAAAGTCTTCCTCCTATTCCTCCCTTTTCTAAGGGGGCGAAGGTCCGAAGAGGGCATGAGCAGGTGGGGTAGAGTCCTCATCAATTCTTCCGTAACAAAGTCCTCGGCAAATCATCGAGCATGCGTTCAAACGGCCCATAATCCTTTATCACGCGGGCGACCACCAACGTACCTTGAATCTGACTCACGGCATCTTGCGCCTGCTGCTTCGCTTTCTTTGGGGAGACGCCAGCTTCACGCGCAACCTTCGCGAGTCCATCCACCCACGCGCTCATCCCTTGCCGGATATTCTGTTGAATGATGTTGTCATTTGACCCAAAGGAAAGGGAATCAAATAAGCAACAATTCTTGCCTCCGGCATAAAACGCGTGGAGTTCCTTCCCCATATTCCGGATGCGTTCTTCCGGGGTTCCCGGGCCGGAAAGTGGACCTAAAACCCTTGTCGCGAGCCATTCCCCCGCGCGGCCCAACACGGCTTTGGCCATGTCTTCCTTTCCTCCGGGGAATCGGTGATACAGACTGGCACGTTGGAGACCCGTGGCCTCCGAAATGACGCTCAGGCTCGCCCCTTCATACCCGTAGGTTCGAAACACGTGCATGAGCCGGTTCAGTAATTCATCTTCATGGACTTTTGTGATGGGCATGCTTGCTCCTTGGTTGCCGCATTATTTACCGAACGTTCGGTATAAGTCAAGAGTCAAATGAAAAAAAGTTTTGTTACAGCTCAAGGGAGAAAAAATAAATATGTATAGGAGGGGATGTTAAAGAAACAAAGTTTGAAAAATGTCTAAAAAATTAAATGGTTATAGTTATAAGATGATGCTAAGGAAGAATGACTTTTGTCCTCACCATTGGACTGTTCAATGTGGTTTGGAAATTTATGAACTGAAAAGAATCAATGAAATATTACGTTTGTCTTCGTATTTCGGCTTCTATTCTATGCCGGTGTGAAGATTGAGCAAACCATTCAGAAATACTTCTAAGCAACTGGGAGACATGGGGATGTGTAAGGCGACGCTGATCTGCCCATTGTGCATACTGAGCGGAAAGTTCCGCGTCGGGTTCCCCTTCTCCAACATAGCGAAAACCTGGCTTTGCAACTGCTCCTCCAGAGAATCCACTTGAGATTTGGGGAGACCAGTATCGCTCCAAAACATTACAAACGTGTTCTGGTGGCCAGGGTTCTGCCGCATTGATGTCTGCTCTCGCCAATGCACCACCAATTGTCTTTTCAGCGTCTTCTTTTCTGTTTACTGTATCGGCTACATCTAATGCCTGTTCAATCCAGGAGTGAAGCATCTGTTCGTTGTTCGCATTAGTTCCATTGAGTCCAGGAAGAGAGTCAAATTCATTAAGAATTCTATATGCAACATGGAATAAGGCTTCATCATGACCATTAGTAGACTCTTCTTGCTCAGATTGCTGTTCCTGGTCTTCAGGCGGATAAAGAATTTTGAGAAGCTCTACAAAAAAACCTGGATTATTTTTGAGATGGGTTTTGATTGCTGGGTAGCCTCGTCCCCGACGTTCAATCAATGGGAAATGAGCAATTTCCAATCCAACTAATTTTTCGATCGGAACATCATTATTTCTATCAAGACATTCAAATAGGCTTGTGACAGTGTATCCAAAGTTATTCGTAGCGATGGGATTCGGGAGTCTTTCTAAAACCTCAGGCAACCTTTTTAATGCCCCTATTACAAGATCACTTGGAACTGGGCAGTGCGCGAAGGCAATGGTGTATATTGCTCGTTCGACTCTGTGATAGCGTAACATTGATTTGACAGCACGCACTACTTCTTCAGGGTTATTTCTCCTGTCCAAATCACCGTTCTCCCAATACGTACTGGCAGCATCCTCGCCTCGTTCTTCGACTGCATCCCAAACAATGGAGCAGGATGGTAATCCCAAGGAGAACTTGGCAAATTCCTCGTCAGACAACGAAGTCGCATATCTTTGAATAAAGGCAGGGATTTCTAGTCCTTCAATTCTAAACAGTTCCCCAACCAAAGAACGGGCAATGGTTAACGCCCTTACATCAGGCTGATTCAAGAAGTGCAAAAGTATAGCTTTCCTCTGATCCTGGTTGATTTCAAGGTGCGCAATTGCTTCTCCCACAAGTCCTGATGGATCTATGGTTCCTGCCAGGCGCTCCAAGGATTGAACGCCCCCGTCTTCAAATATCCTTTTAGCTGCTTCTATACGACGAATCTTTATATTTTCCTCTCCATTCTCCCACAAAAGATCAGGCCTTATATCCGCAAAAAGCCATTGAAAAACCTCTACCGGGTCTGATGGTTCAACCGATATGGCTAATTGTTCAATGCGATCGATTTCCTGAGGATGTAAAGCCCAGTCCGTATGAGAAAACGCTCGATGATGACGGACCAGTTTCATTATTTGATGGTAGAGGGGAATCGTTGATAACGAGTGCCCATCTATTGAACTGATGAATGCCTCCAGAGATTCCATTACCTTGGTTCTTCCATTAGGATGGAGATCACTTAAGACATGAACAAGGTCTATCCGTCTCTGAATCTGACTGCCGCCAATCTCAAACAGAAGGTCAAGTAAATGTTCCACTCGACTCTGATACTCCCCCCAGGTTTCTGGGATATCAGGCGTAGAGTTTATTTCACGAAACTGGGGAGGGTATTTAACAAGACGCATTTGTGGTCCTGGTAGTAATGAGACTAGTAACGGCCATGCCGCTTCTGGATTGTCGAGGCCAAGCGATCGAAGGAAAGGGAGTTGGCTTGCAAAGGGTTCACCGTTTGCTGGCTCCCTAAGACAAAAAGTTTCAAGGAAGGTAGTACGTGGCGTTGGTTCAGAATTGCCGCCGGGATCTAGCTGGTTGAGTTTAAGAAGGGCTTCCGCGCAACGCCTTAGATGTTCGGAAAACCATCGAACCCTCTCTATTGCCCACATTATGTAAACGATGGATGAAGTAGAGAACAGGGAGTTAGCATTGTCGAACAATCGTCTGGCTGACTCTTCATTGGCAAGCAGAAATTCTAAGCAGTCAAGGAATTGGTCAGGCGCGGCTTCAGCAAGGTCGGGCAAATGAACTTGTAAAGACAGCCATCGTTCAATATCCCCAGCTGGCGATAGGCACTCTGAAAGAATATGTCTTCCTATGGACGTAGCACTTGGGTGCACCACGAGCCTCAAGCGATCTTCAGCACCCGCCAGCCTTACAAGTTGTTCAACCATTCCTTCTCGCATCAGTTTAGATTCACTAAATTCCATTCCATAAATCGGGCCTGCCCAACGGTGTCCGGACGGTAGATCAAGAGTAGGATCCCGTTGACTTAACAAATTGATAAGAACAGTTGTATATCTGTCCCATGCTGTTTGAGTAAGATAAGGTGCTAGGAGGGACAAAGCATCCAAAGGCGAGGCGAGAAGATATGTGTCACCGTACTGCCGCACGGGCGCATCGGTCGTGTGAATCCATTGGTTTAATTGGTCTTCGACAATTGCATAGGGCTGTCCTGCAAGTTCGGCGACCACTTTTCGATCCCCTTCGTGGTTTCGGTTCCAGCGACCTGCCAGCAACAAAGGAATTAGGGCTTGAGCACAGTCAGGTGTTGCCCATGGAGGGGAGCGCCGTTCCGGCGCCTTGGCAAGTTGCCGCATCAAAACCTGAAGACTCCGTCCCGAATTGTTAGAAAGTTTCCGCGCTTTTATTTCTTCTAGTCCAGCAGATTGGAGAGCAGTTCGAAGTTGTTCTCTTTCAAGCCAAGGGGCAATGATCATTCCATCCTGGGTTTTCCCATCCCATCCGCTGGGAATTACCACCCAGTGTGCATTTCCAGTTAAATCCCCTAAGCCCAGATGTCCACGGTTAAACAAAGGCATAAATATGAGGGGGCGGTTTGTAGCCGTTATTTGTCGCCATGCTTCTTCATCATGAACGACTACAGCATTAGCAAAGAGATATTCCATTGTGGGTCCGCCTGCTTTTTGTGCCCACGCACAAAGTAAGAGTAATGATTCATCAAGGGTATCTGCTCTAATCCGAAGAATTTGATTCACTCCTTCAGCCCAATTTTCAAACTTTCCATATAAAGATTCACGACCTGCTAAGATTATGTCGGGTGTCAGTTCAGGTTCTGAGTCCGAAATAACGCGACGCCAAAAATCGACGAGCGCTTCAACTCCGTCGGGTTGCTTGCCAATCGATCTCGCAAACCAGGAGCTAACCCCTGGGCACTGCTCTAACCACAATTCAAGATTGTCAGCATCAATGATGGTTACTTTTTTCCAACCCCCTTTCCTGGCTTTTTCTTCCGCCCATTTGGTTTTATTTTCTTTCCTGTACAGCCATCGGCGAGGGGTTACGAATAAAAATGTTGTCTCTTTACGGATTTTCTTTGGAGTTTCTTTATTGCGTTTTTCAAAGTCATCATTAGCCTTTTTTTTGGCATTTTTATTTTTGCCAAATTCCCAGACGGATAAACCATTAGGGACGGGAAATGAACAGGATTCTGCATGTAGTTGTCCGTCCCAACCAGGTCGGAAAATGCTATCGCCACCGGGAAAGGCTAGACTACCAATTTGGCTAGCAGAGGCAAGAACTAGTCGTCGAATAAGGAGGGGTAGATCTTCCTCGGCCTTACGAGTGTTCGCCCACTGTTCAAGGTCTGTTGCAGTTACCCAACGCATGACTGAATCCTGGTGTATCGTTTTACTCTATAAAAAAAGATATTTATTTAGCACTCTAAGGGTGCTTGTTTGAGAATTCCTGATCTTGGCCTGACCTATTGTAATCTTTTCCGAGGTTTCGTGAACAGAGTCATAGAGTATAGGAAAAAACAAGAAAGGGGCACGATTAGCAATAACATATGCGGCCTAGCAATTATCCCGAAAACAGGGCATTTATATCTTAGGCCGTTCAGGAAAATCCAAAACCTCAAAGGAGTCTATTGGCATGATCAAATTTGTGATGTGTTTACGCTGGAAATCAGGTATGACTCGCGAGGAATTTCAAGAGTATTGGATACATCAGCATGGCCCGTTCTTTATGAAAAACGCTGCCACGATGAGGGCAAAGAAATATGTGCAATCGCTGACGGTCGATACACCGCTAAACGAAGGGCTTAGGAATTCGAGAGGCATGTTGCCGGAATATGATGGTGTCGCCGAGGTGTGGTTTGACTCAGAACAAGACGTTATGGCGGCCATGAATACCCCGGAAGGGCAGAAACTCAGCGCCGCACTCCTCGAAGATGAGGGGAAGTTTATCGACCACTCCCAATCATCGGCCTTCATTTTGAAGGAGCATGCGCTTTCAGAATAGAAAACCTTTCTCGCTTTTTTCTTCCAACTACGGCTATTAGCCCTGAATTACTCCACCGGCCACTTATCACAAAATCTTCTCTTTCTTGATTGACAAATGATGGTAAATATACCATCATTATCTATGGCACGTCGAATCTCATGGATTAAGGCTGCGCAGAAGGCCTTTCTTGGTTTTCCACTCGATGCGCAGGACCAGATTTTGACCGCGCTTCGTCTGGCGGCGACCGGGAGAAAGGCCGATATCGCGAAACCGTTAAAAGGGTTTGGTTCGGGGATTCTAGAAGTTGCCCTCGCGCATAGAGGCGATGCCTATCGCACGGTGTATGCGGTTCAATTTGGTGATGACTTGTGGGTCATCCATGCGTTTAAGAAGAAGTCCTCGCAGGGAATTAAGACGCCGAAGAAAGACCTGGATGTCATTGAAGAGCGGATCAAGCATTTAAAAAGGGAGTTGCGATCATGAAAAAAGATAAACTCGAAGTCGTCAGAGGAAGCGATAACCCGTTTCGTGACATTGGTTCGCCCAATGCGGATACGAAGCTCTTAAAAGCTGATCTGAGTGGAAAGATTATTGATATTCTGGATAAAAAAGGATGGTCGCAACGGCAAGCCTCTAAAGAGACTGGCATTGATCAAGCCGATATTTGCCGGATTCGAAATGCCGATCTTAAAGGCTTTACCATCGACCGGCTGGTTAAGATTCTGAATAACCTCAACTATACCGTTGAGGTCACGGTCCGTCCGAACCGCCGTCGTACTCGCGTCGCGGTTCATGCGTCAGTGTAAGAGCGAAGACGCCATGTCCTATCAAGGCGTCCTGCCTTTTCCCTTAGGCAGATTTTCGTCGTTTGGTTGCTTGGTCCAAATCGTACGTGGCCTGGAGATTCATCCACAGCTTGGCTGATGTCCCCAAGACTTTGGCTAAATCTAATGCCGCATCCGCCGTAACCCCGCGCTTGCCTTTGATGAATTCATTCACTCGAGTTCGTGTCCACCCTATTTTTTGCGCAAATTGCGATTGATTCATTCCTGCAGGTTCGAGAAATTCCTCTAACAACATTTCCCCAGGGTGAAATGGATTTTTGGGTTGGTTCATAGCCATCCTCCGCATGCCAGTCTATTTATGATAGTCAAGAATTTGTACGTTGAAAGCATTGCCACCTTCCCAACGAAATACCACTCGCCATTGATCATTGATCCGAATAGAATGATGACCCTTTAGCTTTCCCTTTAGCGCCTCAAGTCTGTTTCCCGGGGGGACTCGCAAGTCTTTCAGTTCTGCCGCATCATGTAGATATAGGAGTTTTCTTCTCGTGATGCGCCTCAATTCTGACGAAAAACGCCTTGTGGCTGATGAATGGACATCGTGAAATAGGTCCTGAGCTAGCTGATTTCCAAACTGTTCGATCATTGTATCATGTTATCGGAATATGACAACTCCTTCAATAGCTATGTCGTCATGATAGTTGCGCTGGGAGGAAATTCAGAGGCCTGGAGCAGATTTGCAGTTTCTTTATGAAACATGGCGGCGATTTGCGGGCTAGAAAATATGTGCCGCGCTCCTCGAAGATGAGGGGAATTTTCTCGATCGCTCCCAATCGTCGGCCTTCATGGTGAAAGAGCATGAGCTGTAAGTGAAGAAACGGTTCCCGACCTCTTTCTAACCCCCTTTTGCGTGTCCTTTACTTTATGTTGAATGAACGGTAGGTTCTTTTTTTCGTTAGGTGAATGCGCTGTAGTTCTTCTGGTCGCTCGTACACGGATAGTATTCACATGTTTCAGATCAAAGGACTCGATCACATCGTTATACGCGCTCAGGACGCCGAGGCTTTGGTTACGTTCTATTGTGACGTCCTCGGATGCGTCGTCGAACGCAAGACTTCTCCTGAATTTGGGATTGTTCAGTTGCGTGCCGGTCGTTCTTTGATTGATATTGTGGCGGTTGACAGCGAGATTGGGCGGATGGGTGGTGGACCCCCCGGAAAAGGGAACCGAAACATGGACCACTTCTGTGTCCGTTTGGAGACTTTCGATGAGGACACCATTCGCGAGCACCTCAAGCATTACGGGGTCGTCGGTAGCCAACTGGAAACACGCTACGGGGCTGAAGGGAATGGGCCGTCCATCTATATCCAAGACCCG
This sequence comes from Candidatus Nitronereus thalassa, assembly GCF_032191465.1. Taxonomy (NCBI): domain Bacteria; kingdom Pseudomonadati; phylum Nitrospirota; class Nitrospiria; order Nitrospirales; family Nitrospiraceae; genus Candidatus Nitronereus; species Candidatus Nitronereus thalassa. The sequence goes on from NZ_JAQOUE010000001.1 coordinate 3,246,822, forward strand.
GAAGGCAATACGGTCGAACTCAAAGGGCCTCCGACTGACTAACCACGACCGATCACGATGTACTGGTTAGGCAATGTCTCTTTGCAAATCTCGCCGTTAAAACCCTCCACCTGGAGTTCGCCATGACTTTCTCGTGAGGGAGTCGCTGCGAAACAGAGACCCTAGGGTGAAAAACCTAGGTACAGGGCCTGCAATAACACACTTCCCTTCAGCTAATTCTTGAAGCCTTCTCCCCAAACATTTTTTCTCCGAAAATTATAAGAAAATACAAAAAGATATCTTCCTCCAAGTAGATCAACGGCGATTAACCTCAATTCTTCATGCCCAACCTGGCAATTTTTTCAGTTGATACCACGGGAAACCGATAAAAATGGTAACCATTCAAGTGGCTTGGAATTGGCCATACAAAATCCTTTGGGTAATTTTCGAGGAAGAGACTAACAGGGGACACGTCTCAAAATAAGGCTTTTTATGGGAGCACGGAAGCCGGGCGTATGACTTCGCAGTGTTGGGTGCAATAAATGGTGAATTGAATTTGGGGCTGAAACCGACATTTCGGAAAAAGAAGGTTTTGGGAAATATCCGAGAACTGATTGTCACATGACGAGGAGAGACCAAATGAAACAAACTTTATGGAGTGTAGGATTTTGCTTAGCCTTGGTTGGTCTTACTGCCAATCCGGCGAAAGGGGTAACCTTGGATTTTGAAAGTTTGTTGCACGGAGATGTCGTGAGAAACCAATTTGCCAGTTCTGGGGTGACTGTCAGCGTCTCCAATCCTAACGAGAGTAATGACATGTTTGACCTGGGGGTTATCTTTAATGCCGATCCTCTGGCCCACCCAGGAATCTCCGATGATGACCTTCAAGGGCCAAATTGGTCTACCGGCAATCTAAGCACAAACACGGTCTTGGGAAACATTTTGATCATTCAAGAAAACCTAAACAACCGACCCTTGGGCTCCGATTACGAAACCGATTCAAGCGGGCAAGTGGTCAAGATTACCGATCCCCTTAAGGTCGATGATGAAGGGAGAAGACCAGCGGGGTCTATTTTCTTTGATTTCACCTCTAACATTACGAATTTTGGGTTTGATTTGGTGGACATTGAACAAGTCAGCGCCGATCTCGGTGCGGTGCGTTTTTTCAGTGACAGCAGTTCAGTTACTCCAATACTCGATATCGACTTGAACACGCTCCTTACCGCCAACAGTGCTGTGGTTGGGAATAATTCTATCAATCGGATTGCTCCCATCGATTTGACAGGTTTGGGAGCTATTCGACGAGCAGAGGTAAAATTTGGTGGATCTGGAGGGTTGGATAATGTCACTGCTGATGCCGTTCCCGAACCTAGCACGGTTTTATTAATGGGCTCTGGCCTGGCGGGGCTAGCCTGGTGGCGCTGGCGAAGAAAATCATCCTCCTAAAATAAAGTTGAAGTGGACGAAGAGGAGGCCATGATGGCGAATTCGATTAGGTCACCGAACCAAAATGTGGCCCTCGAGGTGAGACACTCGTTAGTGAAAAAGGCCAGGTAGCTGTCCTTCCATGATTTTTTATCCAAGCCTAGAATGTGTTCCTGCAGGACTTAAACCAAAATTCGTTTGAACCACCCCAGGTACTCTATCACAAGCACGCAACCTGATCCCTTTTCCTCTGCTGAGCGATTCCCCGGACTGAGCGTGAAGATCAAGGCGCTGGTGACAATGGCGATTCAAAATAGAAATAGGGATCAAATCTTTTGTTGAGAGTTTTGGGTTTTGGCTCAGGCTTGAGTTAAGCCCTTTTGTCATCCCGAGTCGCGTGAGCCGGTTTGGTTGAGACTGGATTCATAGCCTCACATGCCGGTTGATGTTTATCGAAGACCAGGCCAATTGAATTACTACGTGTGAAATTAAGACCTGACGCCACCCCCGCCCCCTCCACCTTACAAGGCAAGATCCCGGAACGGTTCATTGACTATTTGATCGTGTTTTCCCAACAATAGGTGCCGCGAGCGCGTGGAAATTCCTATCCATTCTTTTCGATGAGGGAGCGCATTATGTTGCATATGTTTCAAAAGATTCGCCAATCACTCACCGGCAATCATTCCTCCTCTACCTTTTTTCAACTACCTCTTTTTATGACAGGCAACGTATTTGTCTGTCCTTTGATCTTCGCGATCGGATTTTTTCTGCAAGCCCTGTTGTTCCCTATACCGGCGATTTCGCAACCGCAAGAGATTTTCCCTGAGGGTGATCAAGAATATTTTCAAGCCCTCCTGGCACTCGAAAATGACAAGGAGTACAAAAAATTCTTGCTGGAAAGTGTTTCTTACGCTGATGGCAAGAAAGTGGAATATCGTGATTATAAAGGGGTCAGGCCTACTGGCGATGAAACAGGAGCCGAATCTGCTGATACGAGGGAGAATGCCGGTCATTTTGGAAAACCTACATACGATGCCTTGCGCAACATGGATTGGTTCAGGAAAAACAATTATCAAAATTTCATCCGAAATGTTGGTCAGAATATTTACCCGGTCATCATTGCGAGTGACTATGAACCAGGGAAAGAGGGGGTCGGCAGCTCCTATTACTTGTATCGAAGGGGCCATCCTGTCAAAACGGTCACGCCTACTTCAGTCATGTATGAGATGGAAAAAATTCTTGCCCACATCCCAATGGGCGTCTTCATTCTAATCTCTCCCTACTTTGATAATGTGGCCGATCGACCCGAGGGGTGGGAAGCACCGCTTATTGAATATAAACAACATGTTGAACATATCAAAGGGCTTTTGGAAAAAAGTGATTCGCATCACGCGACATCGATCAGAGCCATACAGATGTTAGATCTGGTGAATCACTATTTACAGGACTGTATTGAAAATGGTGCTGGTGATGAACAGTCGTATAGTGCGTTTGCTCATCGAATAATCCCCTACGTTGCGGAGGCCATGAAAGCCGCCGTGGAATTGCAAGTGCAAGCGGGGGTGCGCGCCATGAGCCAATGGAAACAAGAGTTAGGTCCGCAAGAATGGGACAAGCTTCATGTGTTAATTCCCGTGGTGTGGCCCGTGGCGGAAGGCAATCCGCGACGGCAGATTTTTGAACATCTCATGATACCTGAGCGGGCGAAAACAAACATCTTTGAGGTTCATGCACGATCGCATGATGAGGCCCGAACGACATTAGGCAGAATTAAAGGGGATTCGGTGATGGCGAATCTCACATTCGATAAGAGTACCCCCTTTGGCATGGGGAGTTACCTGCGTTTATCATCGCCAACCGATCTCGTTCAGGGGGTCACGGCCGAAGAATTGAAGAAGTACCCTAAACCCAAGGCAAATCATCTCCCTATGAACACACCCGACAGCGATTAAGAAAAGGATTATTTTATAGAGAACCCAGGGTCAGCAACCGTTGCTGACTCTAAACCCGCTTCTCGAAGATTAAGGGAAGTTTATCGATTACTCCGAATCATCGGCTTTCATTGTGAATGAGTATGAGCTGTAGGATAAGAAAACGTTTCTGCTCCCTGGTCTTTCTCTCGCGTTAAGATTTGGCTTCTTCGTCTTTAGGGCGCTCAGGAGAGGAGCAAGTGGGACAAACCTTCTTCAGGCTTTCCTCGAACGGACCCGTACATTCGGAATGTGCGGAAGCATACCATGGCACCGTTTGTTCAGTACTCGACCCTTTCGGGGTATCATTGATCAGCTCAATCGCCAGTGGAACCATGCCATGTTGCTGGATTGAGTTGGGTCTATCGTCGGGGCTGAGCCTATCCGAATACGCGAGTCTCACCTCAATGATCCAGGGCTCCGGGGGGAAGAGCATCTTATGAAAGATCCGTTGGAAGGCCAGTATTTCTCCTGATTCATAAATTCGAAAGATGCGTGGTTCTGGTGCACGCCCGTTGCACGGACAATTGTTTAACGGAGACTCATCGATACGGCTTGTGTATGCCGTTGCCGAACTTGGATCAAATGCATAGGCTTGATCGAACCACGGTTTGTAGGAATGTCGATCATATGTCATGACATGTAGACATTCACTCACCAAGTACGTCGCCGTTGATCTGGAAAAAGCCTCTCGCAGGATCTCTTCGTCTGCAAGAGGCCAATTCGCTTTGCATTATCATTATGGAATTTCAACAATATCCGATTTCATTGGTCCAAGCAGACTTAACAATTCCGCTTGTTCGGCTTTGGGCACGTTTAGCGTATTCAGGGCGGCGACCAGATCGCTCACGAGCGCTGAAAACTCCGCATTCGTAATGCCCATCCCCTTATGCGTGGTGATCATATCCCTCCCAGAGTAGGTGCACGGTCCATCTGTAGCTGCACAGACTTGATCCACCAGGTGTCCCTTTAATCGCGGGATATTCGTCGTGGCAAAGCGACCATTAATTCGATTGTCCTTGCTGACATTCCCGACGAACTCATCGATGACTTTCACAATAGCGGGTTTCCCCCCTAACCGGTTGTACAAAGAATCCGTCATCTTACCAACGGGGGGTTCGGTCGAGGTACAGGCTGCTGAGGTGAGCCATACCCCGATGATCACGCTGGCTTGAACTGTTCTCATGAATGCATGCATGTTTTTGCCTCCTTGTGAGTATATGATTAATAGTATCGAATCGATACAATTAACTATCGCAGAGGATTGGGTATTTGTCAAATTTGTATCGAGGCGATACAATTCATTCATGAATGTCGGGGATGTACAAGACCTGTTAGAAAGACTGAACAACCTTCTTCGGATGGAGGCGCGGACCTTTGGACTGAAATATGGATTGTTACCCGTCCAAATCGAGGCCCTGACTTACCTGACACGATGCAATCGCTATTCAGATACGCCACAAGCGGTCACGGAGTATTTGGGGCTGACAAAAGGAACCGTCTCACAATCCCTGAAAATCCTAGAGCACAAGGGCTTTTTAAAAAAACACCAAGACACTAAAGATAAACGGATTACCCACCTCACCCCAACCGCGAAAGGACGAAAACTTATTGAGCAATCCTTTCCAGCCAAAAGCCTGAAAGCGGCATTAGCCAAGATGAAGTCGTTACCGGTAGGAAACCTTGAGGAAAGCCTGCGAACGCTCTTGCGCGAGATGCAGTACATCAATAGCCGTAACACATTTGCCGCTTGCCATACGTGTCGATTTAATGAACAACATCCAAATGGGTACGTGTGCGGGTTGACGAAGGAACCGTTGAGTGATCGAGAGATACAATTGATTTGTCGTGAACATGAATACCCATCATGAACGAATTGTCTTTTTATTCATGCCCATGGTTTAGTATGAAAATGCCGGCATCGGCGTTTGCTCAAACACTTGCGGCTTAGCGAAACGCCAAAGAGGACACCATGACTGAACAACGTATGGACGCTGAATTGGACTCTCCTACTCCTAAATCTCTCGTAGAACAGTGGGTGTGCGCCTTCAATAAGGCTGACGTGGAGGCTCTTGTTACTTTCTATGCCCACGATGCGGTGAATCATCAGGTGGCATTCGATCCTGTGGAGGGCAGAGAGGCCATTCGAGCAATGTTTCAACGGGAATTTGCGAACGCCACGATGACCTGTCTAGTTGAAAATCTGTTTGAGGATGGTGAATGGGCTATCTTGGAATGGCGTGATCCATTAGGGCTACGGGGATGTGGCTTTTTTCATGTTGTTGGTGGCAAGATCCAATTTCAGCGAGGGTATTGGGATCAACTAAGTTTTTTACGGCAACAAGGCCAACCCTTGCCGACCGAATAGTCTTTATCCGTCTCTCATATAACCGCGTATCTGTGAAAAGCAAAGGTGTTAGAAACCTTTGCTTGTATTCTAGAACTGCGCACCTTAGATTCGACGCAACGGTCATGGAGTTGAAGCTTCACAATGTCCTTTCCTTTTCATATCTACAACACAAAGCTCTACTGTTTCTTGAGGGGAACTAGTGCCTCAATCTAAGAAAGCACGAACACAATACATGTGTTTGTTATGCGGCATATTCTCGGAAACCGGTCCTGGTTTTTGCGCGGTCAATCTTCATGACTTCAAACAGTTGAAATTGAATGAATTGAAGAATGGATATGCGGAATCCTTTCAGAAAGGGTATGCCCATTTGTCTTGCCTCGAACAGTTTATTCCTTCCGGTGAATCTGACGAAAACAATTGTGCTGTGTGTCGTTCTGTGATTCATCAACCATCTACTGCTCTGAAACTTGCGGTGTACGTATATCGCAAACGCGGCTGTTATACCGTCATCCCTATTCATGAGAAATGTTTTCGCAAGATTAAGCAAGAACAGTTTCATCTCTTACGGTGAGATGGGTTTGGGGTCAAAACCTGGCTCCACCCCTTAATTGCAGACAAAACCGCCCATTATTTACACATCAATTTCCTTTCAAATAATCTTTTTTTGCACATTTTGGCTTTTTAATATCCATTCGATCTTGTTTGGCAAAATTTTTTGTCTTTTTTCCCCATAAAATACTGGGCCATCAAAGCGCAACGGTTCTTCATATCTACCGATAACAATCTCATTGTCTATTATGTGGCCTGTTAGGTGGAGAATGGCCAGTGAAAACACGCTGAAGGAGGGAACCGCTATGGGATTAGGTGCTATTGCTCAAAATGTTTCCACAGCAATTAACGGGTTAATCGTCAATTCGGTTTTTCAAAATTCCCGGAGTCAGGCGACACCGATTGAACAAAACCAACTGGGGCAAACCGACTCCGTCAGCATTTCCTCAAAAGCCAGGGAGCTTTCAAGCAAGTCCAAATAATAATAGGCCGCGTGCGAATCCTATCATGGGCCTTACCTTCCAAAGTCGAATTCAAATACTTTAAAGCCGGACTGGTCTTCTCGGGTTGATAAATCAAACGTCGAAGATCCCCCTGCTCCCTGTCGCGGGTACAAATCTACGTCGCGGAGCTCCATCGAACGGGACGGTTCTGGGCCAGCATCTGTACGCCATTCTATTTGTGGCGAAGCTGGGGCCCGCCACGCATTAGGATTAGGGGGAGGTTGACGCCATTTCGAGGACTTGAAGACTTGGTCAGAGAAATCGGAGCGATAGGCACTCTGATCGGGCAAGTGAGACAAGGTGGTTGCCTGTTGAATTTTTTCCGATGCGAGAAGCAACGGGATGAGGAGCACCAATCCCCACACCAGGTTGATGGGGGCAGGCGGTTCGAGGCAAAGACGATGGGCCGTCATTTGCCTGACCCGACTTCTGCTCGCCAATCCACCGACTCAAACCAATAGTTCTGCGTGGAATCCAACCACCCGTCTGCCTCATGCGCGGTGATCCAAGCGTTGAGGAAATTCAAAAAATCCTGGTTTCCGTGATTGACGGCAAAACCGGCATAGGTTTGGAGTAAAGGGCGAGATAAGGGTTCATCGACTTTTTGAGGATGATCGATGGCCAAAAATGTCGGAATGGGATTGTGTTCAACATACCCGTGCACTTCGCCTTCCAACAGCGCATGAATCGCTTCTTGACTATTGGCGTACAGTGTAAGATTGGCCTTAGGAAATACCCGACCCACCAAGTCTGCCGATACCGTTTTCGAAATGGCTGCCAGATTAATCGCAGAATGGTTGAGGTCCTTGAGCCCGGTAAAATCCTTCGTGAGTCGAATATTGGTGGCTAACCCTACACCCGAATTGGCATAAGGCTGACTGAAGCTGACTTGCAGTGCCCGTTGGGGGGTGATGGTGATCCCCGCCACGATGATATCAATATTCTTTTTGTGCAGGGCCGGAATGATGTCTTCCCAGTCAAAGGGTTTCAATTCTACTTTCACGCCAAGGTCTTTCGCCAATTGTTTGGCCACGTCGATTTCGAACCCGATCAATTCGCCCTTCTTGTTTTTCATTGTCCAAGGCGTAAACAGCGACACGCCGACACGCAATGTCTGGGTCTCCAGGACGCGTTTCAGCGTTCCCTGATGAACCGTAGCGGTTTGATCAGCCATCAGGAATGTTGGAATACACAATAGATAGAATCCAAGCATGCCGATGACTAATCGGCGAGTGAAAGCAGAGTGGAAAACATTCATGTGCAATATCACCTTAGAAATATTGGGTAAATGAAACGTGTATAGGGTAGACCGAGGGGTTGTGATGCCAAACAAGAAAAGCACAAGTGATGGTCGGTATTGAATGACGTCATCACTGTAAAGCTTTTTGTCGTTAATTATCAAATCACTTGGTTTTCGTTCCCCTTCAATTGAATAGATGGTTTTTAGGAAATTCCCTCCTCGCAGCGTTAGTCGTGCGCCAGAGGCTTATCGGTAAACACATATTCTTTAAATTCTTTGCTGAACGTCGGGTCTTGCCGGCGGATTCACTCCAGCACCATGGCCGCATGATTTTTTTCTTCATCTCGGTTGTGGGCCAAAATAGCCTTCAACTCAGAATTTTTTTATAATTAGGGTCAGACACGAATTAATTTTCTTCCGTCGATTTGCTCTCCTGTGCTTCGCACCGAAGCATAGCAAGCCCTAACGCGGACCATCTGCCACGGTGTCCGAGGTTGTGATTTCGTCGAATCCCAGCTCATGGCTGTCGTCGACGATGATGTCCCTCAGTATAACTAAGAAGGAGGTGGTCAGGCCTTCAATGTTCTTAGTATTATTGGATCAAAAATGGTCATGGCCCTCTGCCCAAACGGGAGAGGGCCAGAAGTGGACTTTCTCGATAATCTTTTACTTCACCCCAAAGAGGTCAAAACACGTCATTTGTTGTTCATGGTTGCAAGTTGCGCGAGCCTTTCCTTTTAATCCTGCGCAATTGTCGGCAATCAATGTCGAAATACATTGGCCAAGGTTTTTAAATTGAGGTGCTGGTTCAAAATCATAGGAGGCATCGGCATTCGTGCCGGTGATGTCGACTTTGTCAAAATAGCCGATCTGTCCTTGATTAAAACTTCCTACTCCAACACTGACGGCTACAAGATCGGCCTGGCCAAAATCCGGGGTCAGTGTAGTCAACCAATCGGCTAACGTGGGACAGACCGGAGCACCACATCCACCTGCGCCATTTGGTGCTCCAAATCCGCCAGTCGTCCACCAGCCACCAACTATTTGATTAAGGTCAGATCGCATCCAGACATCTTGTGCCGGATTATTGCCAAACCCGTTTTGATACGGTTCGTAGACGAGGGTGGCAAAACAATCACCCCCAATTGTTTCATCACACACCGGGTTAAAAAAGGTTAACTTAATTGATGGAGCCGCGTTGAGATTTTGCCCGGCGTTGCTGGCTTTGTGCCACGAGTACCCAATTCCTATCGTTGGAATAATACTGGAGGCCGTTCCAAAACTATTGGCCACTGCTACTTCCGCTTTTGCGGGATTGGTCGAGTCAGTCGTTAATTTTGCCGCACCATTAGGCAAGGGTTGATTGGTTTCGAGATCCCCACCCAGTCCCGTCAGGTCCGCAATACTTGCCGTTCCCCCAATACGGACATCACTTTCAAACCATACCCCTGGGGTTGGCGGATTTGGCGTGGGATTTGGAGCGAAGCCGGTGACGGTGGTTTGAGCAAACACAGTCGAAGCGAACGCAAGGACACCGAAGAATGAAACCATGCATGGGATTGAATGAAATTTTTTCACCATGAGAACCCCTTTCTGATTAAAAGTAATCGATAAGGACTTCACAAACTCGCGCTGAACATTTCTAAAGGGAAAAGATAAATCCATGGTGACTCTAGCAGTTCTATAATTTCGACAACAATTGGGATACTTCCCTAATGGCATTCGTTGGGAATTTTGGCCCTTGGTAACGTGTAAGTAGATGGGCTTCGATCTTGCTTGACAGGTGCTGCCTATCCATTTTCCCTATCAGTCGGGCATTCATATTTTTAGTTTGTCAATGAAAGGTTCTTTACTTTTCCGCCTTTTCGAAGAAATGAGGTGGTGATCACGGTGGTCAAACCGTGACCCTTCTTTATAGAGGAAATGCCATCTCTTGTGGCGGGATTGGTAGAAAGCCCTGGAAATCGAACAATCAAGGGTATTGTTGGGTGGTTTAAGAATATTTGGCGTTGTACAATTTAAACAATTCAAAAAAGTCGGGGTTTTATCCATGGAGGTATTTATGAAATACGTTTTTACCGGATTGCTCGTTGGCATTCTTTTTAGCAGTGGTACGGTGTCTGCCCAAGAATTCCCGGATACCCGGTGTCTCACTTTGGCCAAAGAGTTTAGCGAGACTCCCGATAGCCTGACTCTCCAAGAGTTAGAGCGCTTGCGGTTTTGTGTGCAGCAGACCTTGGCACATCGCGAAAAGAATTTAAAAGGGGAAATTTTGAAGGGCACGATTATTGAGCCACCATCCCCGTCAGATGGACCAGTAGACACACCACTCCTGGCAGACCCAAAAACCTTGAAGACCATTCCATAGGTGCATTGTTAGAGGAATGGCTCGAGTTGGTGGCTATCCGGCAACGATAATTGGATTCGGAAAGTTGCAACCTATCCCTTGCTTCAAATCTTGATCTTTTCTCAGAATCCTTTAAGCACGATCTTGCCCCGTGTGCTTTGCCGAGACGAAATTTAGTATCCACGGGGTTGGCTGTCCCGGCGATGATCTTGGCGGGAAGAATCGAGGCCTTCGACTTAGGATCCCTCTAGGGGAATGTCCTGCACGGCATCTTCCAGGGCAATGGGGTCACGGCTTTTATAGTCAGTCACCCTTATCAAGAAGATATTTTCTTGCAGATAAATTGAGTGACGAAGGCTTTTCCAGTATGAAATGTCCCTTCACGTACATCCCGTTCGGTTTCTCTTTGATGAATGATTTGCTGTCCAGAAAAATAGGGAATCAGGTCATTAAGCGTGACTAGCCACTCTACGTTTTTGGGGCCGCCTGTCTCATATTGTAATTGTTTGGGATGATAGGATTCCAAAATGAAGATGCCATTTTCTTTCAGCCCCTTAAGAGATTTGCGGTAGACACGTTTCCGTGTGTTTGGATCCGTATGTGCGGAGATAGAAACAATGACGTCCCATGTTTTTTCGCCAAAATCAAAATCGTTGACATTGGCCACAATATATTCAAACGACACGCCATGTTCTCGCGCCAGTTTTTCGGCTTTTTCTTTTCCGGACGCCGATATATCAACCGCCCACACCTCATACCCTTGTTGAGCTAAAAACAGCGCATTTCTCCCTTCTCCCTCTGCCAGACAAAGAACGCAGCCCGTTGTAGGGAAATGACTGATTGAGGCTTGTAAAAATGTGTTTGGATCTGTGCCGTACACATATTCCGGCTGGCTATATCGCTCATTCCAAAACGTTTCATCCATGGTTTCCTTCTCCTTCGCAAATGGGGGATAGATCTTGCGTCAACATGGCCTTAATTCGCAACATGGTATGGTCTCATGCCTCATTATAATATGACTTGAGAAAGGAAGGCTCGGAATCTGGATAGAGTCAATGTCCGTTAGTGGGTTCCTAACCTTTTTCATGGATATCTGGCAGGGAGAGGAGGTTGCATCCTTGGTAGTGTATTATGACAAGAGAGCAGTCGCTCATTTGGAACCCTGGTTTTGGCTTGAACAGTACCGGGGGAAACGATAGGGTTGTTTCTAACGAAAGTAAAATCTCTTTTCGCAAAGGAGTTAACCGTGGGAGCTGTCTTATTTCATGTAGCCTTTCCCATGAAAAATGTTGAAGATACGAAGCGGTTTTATGTGGACGGACTTGGTTGTGCCTTAGGGCGTGAGTCAAAAAACGCTTTGACGCTCAATCTGGGTGGCCACCAAATCGTAGCACAGATGACGACCGGGGTGTTAGAGAAACCTCAAAGTATTTATCCCCGCCATTTTGGGCTTGTGTTTACGTCGAAGGAAGAATGGCAAGCCATGGTGGATCGGGCCAAAGACAAGAAGTTGTCTTTTTATCAAGAACCCCGTACCCGGTATGCGGGATCTCCGTTGGAGCACCACACCTTCTTTTTGGAAGACCCCGCACACAATCTGCTTGAGTTCAAGCATTACACCCACGAATCGGCCATCTTTGGAGAACGGAAATTCAGTGACGTGGGCGATGACGACGCATTGCGGTAACGAGAGTTTCCGAGTTCTTGACCAAGAACATCGCTCCTGACATGTTTTTCATAAAGCAGGGTAGTCGACAGATTTGCATTGGTTCTTATGTGGCAATGTTAGACTTGATCCCTTCTCTTCTGTACACGTAAAAAGTAGACATGAAGTTTCTTTGTTTCACCATGTATCAGGCTGTTGTTTGCATGACAGTCCTTTTGTTTGCCCAAGGCTTACTGCCTCCAAATTTAGCGCATGCAACTCCCCCTATTCATGTAGGCGACTGTACATCATCTTTTCACTTTAAAACGCTTGAAGCACGAGAACAGTGTGCGCAGAGTTTTCTGGCTGATCCTGCTTGTGTACGTATGAAAGGTGTGCCCCGTCAGCGAATGACGGAATGTGTGGAAATGACCTCAAAAGAAGTCACGGCACTGTGCGATGCAAAGACATCTCCGGAAGAAACCTATGCCTGCCGTATGGAGCATAGAGGACAAAATCCTTCAGGAAATCGACAAGCCAATCCCGAAGATGAATTAACCCGCCAGGCCAAACTAAAAACATCTGCAAGAAAACTTTGTCATTGGCACTTGCCGAATAGCGTGCCGTTTTGGTATCGCGGTGACTATGCGCATGGAATGTACGAATGCCGATGCCCCAAGGCTCTTATACTGAATACTAGCGGCACAGCCTGTGAGGCTAAACGATAAATGGTGAGAAGAAATGGACAAAGAATTCTGGTGGCCAATCGCAAATCATGCTCAATGTCATGCACACATTTCCTATCCAAAATGTCTAAGGAAAGGCTTGGCAATCGGACACTTTGGGAAGCCGGAGGAAACCCGAACTCAAAAACCACGACGGCCAAGTCCCGTTAGATTTGATGCATCCTGCAAGACGTAACCAATTTTAAAAGCTGATATCTCACCAAGAAATTGGTCAATGAAGATACGCTGTAAATAAGAAACTCTTGACGAGATTAGACAACCTGTTTCCACGTGACCTAATGAGTTATTCGGCAAACGGGCGGATAGCACCGGGGGAAAAGAAATGACTCCCGACCCTTTATTTCCTCCCTCACGATTCATTGCTATGGCTAATGGTTTTTTCCCCATAAGGAGAACAAAGGACTAACTGATTTCCCTCAAAAGATTTTTTACGGCTTTCACATTGTCGACGCAATTTAAAAAGAAGATGTCCATTTAACATATAAATAATTACTAATATAAATAGCCATAGACACAAGGAATAACAGATTGAGCCTCTGAAATATTTGATGTGCGTGAACGTAATAACCAGCGCCGCCAAAGCGAACATATAAAGGTGTGATTTAAGAATTTCTGGCATTATCCAAAATGGGATTAAACGCTTCCAGAATGTTTTAGAAAAACCTTCGAAATCAATTTTGTGACACGGATCCCAACCTGGGCTAAATTTATAAAGGCCAAGGATTCTCTCTAGCCCTGCAAGCACAATCTGTAGGGCCCGGTAGGTATAACTAACATTTAACAAGTAAATCACACTGCTTAAAAGGATGGCCATTGAGAGGTAAAAGGAAATCGTCGTAAGGTCGGCAAATTGGGTTGCCTTATCTTTGGATTCTATGGTTTGAACCCAAATCCAGCCAAAACCTGTAAGGGCAGCAACTAGTGGAGTGTAAAACTTAAATGTTTCTGTAAGCCGCGCGTTGACCATTTGAAAAATTTGGTCATGGTATTTTTGTAAGGTTTCCTCATTTACCTTTTCGATAGGTAGATTCCTTTTCTGAATTTCTGGTTTAATTTCGTTGTCCATGTCTACATTATTAATACAGGCTGTGAGGAACTTTTTTAGGGGGTTGATCGGGTTTTGAAAATTGCTTCTTCTGGATTGTTGATAGCAGAAAGAATATTCTCAGCCACTTTCTTGATCAGTTTGTCACCCCAAAAAGGATCATTCACATCGTAATAGATAACTCGAATATGCTGAAGATCAAATGGCACATCTTCTTCATTCGAGGAAATTAATACTACCGGCTTTTCAAGTGCATGAGATAACCCAAGCTCATAATACACATTGGGATTTCTGGTAGTAAGCTCCGCAACCAATACTTTTGCTTCATTGATGCCAGTCCAAATCTGGTCCATTACTTTGCCAGTTGCAAAAATGTCGGTATCTGCTCGAACCGCTTTCATTCCGGCTTTTTCAATCGCTGGTTCATAAATTGATTGGTAATAAGATCCAATAGGGTCTGCGAAAGGCATAATTACAAAACAGGAATCTCCTGATTCGACTTTTGCCTTTTTCCCAAGTTTTTTAATATTTTCATCGGTTGTGCCTGCAGGGGCTAACTCTTGGGATACATCAAGGATTCGTCGCTTGCCGTTATGTTCTTCAATGAGATGGGCAGATGTCAGTGTTTCAATAAATATCTCGGTAAATTCACCGACCTTATCTCCAGGAATTTTAAACTTGTCTGTGAGAGCATTATTGAAGAATTGATTGTCGGGTATATTCTCACCCCGATAGTGCTGGTAGACCGAAGAGATGTCTGGGGCCTTTAAAGCAGCTTCCCGGTATCCGTCGATCTCATCTTTTGGCTCCTGCGGGCGAATAATTTTTTTTGCAAGATCGGTAACTCCAACTTTTCCTGCTTCTGGCCTGTCTAATAAGCCGTATTTTATCGCTGAGCTAAGTTCTACTCGAAATGGACCATTGAGACCGACTCCGACGAATTGGGCAGCTTCCTTGTCGCTACAAATTTTTCCCGCATTTTGATCAAGAATCGCTCGTGGAACTCGAAGTGCTTTTAGAACGGAATGTCTGGGATATTTTGGGGTACCGTCGCCAACAGTGTTGGTTTTAGCTTTACTTTTCAGCTTCTTTTTTGGCGCTTTCTTTGTGGGCATTATGGGCTTCCTTTGGTTATATTTCTTAATTGGCCAGGTTCATTTATCATTATTTGTAAATGCTACCTAAACCCCTGGCCAAAAGGAAAGAGAAAACTGAACAAAAGGGTTTCCGATTGGGAATGTCCGAAATGACGTTGAACGGTGATGACCACGGATTTTGAGGTGAGGGGGTTGCTTTTGTCAGCGACGCTGTCGATGGGGACAAGGATGTTGGCTGCGAGAAAGTGGGTGTCGACGTAGGGAAATTAGGGTCAAACTGAATTACTCTCTCAACTTCTTTGGCAATAGCCCTGCCAATGTATTTCGCTCAGGACATTATTTTGTCTCTGGCCGAGTGGTGGTTCGTAATAAACAAATGAGCTCACCATCATCCACACAGAGGCGCACCTGATCGGTTTCAGGGTCAGTCGTGATCGTGGCGACATACGGTTCCGTATCACCAACGTCCAGCGCAACCTGCCCTTCGCTGGGATCGAGACATTCCCACGAGCCTGTCGTGGCATTGGCCCCGACGACTCTTATCATTCCCTTGGCCGAATGTGCATGAGATGCCTTTTGGCTTTCATCCAACGCGAGTTCCATGTAGTCCACTTGTTCATTCTTTTTTTCAGGTATCCAAAATCCTGTTGCGTGCTGACAGGCCGAGAGTGCGTGCGATTTCGGTTTCTCGACTTCAGGTTCTACAGCCGCTTGTTTTCGAGGGGTGGTGGGTCGCAGACATTGTTGTACCGATTCCTCATCGTCCATCTTTTCGCGTTTTTTTCGACAGGATTCGCGCTCCATTGGAGACAGGCCAATTTGATTCTGCGTGCATTTTCGATATTTCTCCTCGCACCGCTTCTGTTTTTTCTCTGATTTACCCTCACATTCGAATTTGGCAACACACGACGCTTCCTCTTCGGTCAACGCCGCTACGCGTAGCGCATCCGGAAGCAGCTCTCGGCACGGTGTTCCAGTCTCCAGAATTTTCCAATCTTCGGGCGTGAGACTGCTCCATAAGTTCTCACATCGTTGATCCATTGCTGCGTCTTGACTCATCTTCCCAAACGATAGGGTAAAGCCGGATTTTGCTGCCGCGCGTTTGCCACACACACGTATGGTCGATCCCAAATATCCGCAATTATCTGGGTGTTCTGTATTGTGACCTGCCAAACACCACTGTTCCTTGAGACAGATGGCGTTCCGCAGTTCATACATCACATCTTCTGAATTCAGCAGCGTGTTCAGCTTGGTGATGCGTGACGGGGTAAGACCCGAGTCTGAGGACAGTGATGATTCAGCACTCGAAGCCTGGGATGATGGCGAAGTTGTATGGGCCGACGAGGACGGTTTGCCGGTTGCCTGAATTGTGGCCTCGTGGCCTACCGCTGGTTTGCCATCTGTTACACGAACTGTGATTCTCTTACCGTCCACGCGGACGACCGAGCCCGTCCCGGATTTGGTGCGAATATCAAGGTCGGCAATCTTCAGCATAAACTGCACCTGATCCCCAATGCTCGGTATCACGGTTTTGGAAGCCCCTTTTCCAATCTCCACCACGGCTTCGCCCTTGCCAACGGCACTCACGGTTCCCGTAATCTTGGTTGTCGCCAACGCAACTGGTGGTATCGTCAATACGAAGAGAACAATCATTGACATGAATGCCACTGAGATACAGAATTTTTTCAACGCTTCACTCATCATTATTTATCCACCCAATAACATGATGTGTAGGTCGTGGTGCCAAACAGCGCGTTGTTTTCTGAACATTGGCACGTTGGATTGCGCATATGTGACGGCGGTGGTGGCAACTGCTGACAACTTCCGGCTGTGGGAATATCTCCTCCACTGCCAAACCCGCCACCAGGATTTCTTAAGCCTCCTGAGCTACCGCTTCTTCCAGTAGGACCCTCATCTTTAAAGATCCCATCATAGCCAGGTCCACGCTGTCGTTGCCGACGCTGTTGGCGCTGTTCTTGACGTCGACGATCATTTTCTTGCCTAAGTTGATCGGCTCGCTCCAACATTTCCTCCATGAAGGACGGTTCATTCTGACGCCCACCTCGATCAGGAGGCGGATCATAGGCTGGATCATCATACGGATCGTAGGCCGGACTCTTGGGAGCCTCTCTCATGCACCGGTTCCCTGATGACGACGGGCGGTATCCGGTTTTACACCGGCAGCGGGCCACACGGTTTCGCGAATCCCAATACGCTTCGGCATTGCCGAAATTGGAACAATCCATTGCGGCCACTTGCCCTGACGGCGAAGTTACCACCTTGTGCTGGTTGACGACCCCGCTCATACAAATCCCGGCGTTCGTCTGGGCTTGCGCAATCGGATCCCAAAACAGCATGCCCGCGTCATGCTGGGCATCGATTTCAGAGGCCCAGTCACGGCCTGATGCCTCTTCCTTTTCAGCCACCGCGCGCGCTTCTTCCAGCAGTTTCCTCAACGACTCAGCACTCGATTTTACCGAACCCATCTTGAAGAATACATTCATCCCAATCGCTTCGATTTCTTTGGGTTCCTTTTCAATATGGCCGGCTTCGTTTGTCAGCGTGTTTTGCATCCCTTTGATTTCTTGAATCGCTGCCAGATCACGTTGTTGACCTTCACTGCCTTGGCGCGCGTCAGCCTGTTTTGCAATGGATGCCCCCTGACTGACGATCCCGGATGCTTGCGACGGGGCGGCCTGAATCAATTGAACGACTTGTCCGGCATCTCTTATCATCTGTTGAATCTTCTCTTTCTTGTTCAACAATCGCTCGCCTTCATTCATCAATCGATACATTTCATCGGCATTGGATGAACTGACTCCCATTTTGTTGGCCTGCGATTTGGTGTTTCGCATACGGTTCACAATGCTCGACGCTGTTCGATGCAACCCGCTGACGCGACGGTTTCTCGTGGTGGCTGTTTGCAGAATGCGGTCGGCTTCATCGAGAGGCGGATTCGCTTTGATGGTTTCATACGCCTCGCAGATGCTTAAGGTGTGCTGTTCAATTTGATCGCGTACCCGCGCGAGGTCTTCCCCGTCCTTTCGTAAACGGTTGAGGATGTCCTCCGGACTTCCTGAGGCAGGCTTCTTGGAGGCCTCGATCAATCGTTTCAACGCTTGTGAAATATGCGCATACATTTCATCAAACATTGTGATGTCCCGTTCGATTGCCTGTGTTTGTGTTTTGAACTCCTCCATGGAGGCTGTCATTTGCGCACGTAATGCAGTCATTTGCTCGACGAGGGCCTTCATCTGCGCCAGCAGGCCGGCGGTTAGGCCTTCGGATTCTTGGTCGTCGTCCTTGTCTCGACTGCCATTTTGCGCTAATCCCTCTTCGCCTTGACCTCCGCCTGGTTCCTCATCGCCGCCTTTTTTATCCTCTTCCTTTTTCTCATTCTCATAATGCTTGCGGTATTCCTCGAGGATGTCTTCCACACGTTGTTGGTGAAGTTTAAAACGCTTCACCGCGAGATCCGAATCATCGCTGCTGCCTTCGGGATTCGGTTTGGTTTGTTTGGCTCCGTTGGCTCCTAAATACGACGGGACCTTTGCGACTAAAAAGCGGCTGTTCACATGAATCCATAGCTCGGAAAACGTTTCATGAAACGTTAACTGCTCCAGAATGCCTGCATCATACGAACCTGCGGTTGTGTCCAGCTGGGCAGGATCAATGTCCGATTCTTTTTTGATGGCTTGCATTTTCTGCATCAACGTCTGTTGTGCTTCTTTAGGATATTTCTCCCATTTTATTGATGCTTTTTGATCGTACGAACTTTTTCCATCAAGAAAATACGGACCCGTGAGCATGCGTAACCCTTGATCTTCGGTCCGGGCACCAAGGAACGCCTCGGCTTTGGCGCGTGCTTCCCGCACGCCTTTATACGTTTTCAGACTTTTTGCGACAAACGCCGACAGTTCTTCATACACATCCCAGACATCGACATCACCCTTGACCTCACGGATAACCCCGCGTAGATAATCCTTCATCCATGTCACAAACTGCACCACGCCCCCGCCGAATTTCTCATCAATGGTTTCTTGTAGCTGGACGCTGATGTCCAGGTCCTCGGCGATGTTGAACAGTTCTTCGTACATCTTCAGGAATTGCCCGCTGATGAGTGCTTGTTCACCGGCCTTGCGATCTTCAAGCTTCGATCTTAATTCCTGCAAAAACTTGACCTTAATTTGTTCAAGCCGCGTATAGAGCTGGTAGCGAAAATGCTCTTCCAATTTCGGTCCAACATTCGGATGTGTTTTCATTTCCACAATCAATTGAATCCAGGGATCGGTTTTCTTGAACGCGTCTTCAAATGCATCACGGTTGTGCCACCATTCAAAGACCCCGTTGGACATCTTCTCCATCGGAAAGCATGACGGACGTTCTTTGGTTGGGAGTTTCAGGCAGCCGCCCATTTCACGGGCATCGGCGAGTTCCATAGTTATCAGCTCATCATACTTGAATGTTTTTCCCTGATAGCTGACGGACAACAACGTCCAATTCGTCACCTTGATATCCTCGCCGACTTTTTCAATGGACCCGATCTTAAATTCCGCCCCGTCGTATAAATTGTCTATAAAGGTTTCCAATTCCTCGCCAATATGGGCTTCGATACCGGTCATGGCCACTGACTGGCCCACGCCGACGGCAGCCGACACAATCGCTGCCGGTGGGACTAGCGTACTGGTCATTTCCCACCCAACACCGTAGTAATCCCCCATGACATACCGTTCGACCGCGCCACCGAACGGCACACGGCGTTTGAAAAATTCCGCGGCCAAGCCTTCATAATCCTCTTTCAAGATCTTGCCCCAATACACCGGCAATTCATCCTTCAGGTTGTACACCATCATGCCGGTCATCATCCCTTGGCCCACTTTCGATCCGGATACCGATTCATTAAATGTGTTGTTGATGCCTTGGATGGCGGTTGCGCCTGCGCCTCCCGCTCCTCGAATAAACTGCAATCCACGCCTCGTGAGTTTTCCTTCAAAATGGTTATTGAGCCAGTTCGAAATATCACCAAGCTTCTTATTGTAGGCACTTTCCGCATAGTCGAATTGAACATCAAACCGTCCTTCTTGACCGATGGCATTCAAATACATATTGGCTCGTTCTTTCCAATATTCGCCCTGGCCTCGCCGCAGAAACTTGATGTAGCTGTCTCCTTCACCATGGCGAAGTTTATGGAGAAGCGCATCATCAAAGAAATCCAGCACATCGTTGGTTTTACTGGCTGTCATCATGATGGCGCCCCACGCCATTTTGACATTCAAATCTTTTCCGGTTTTCAACATCTCTTCAACCCACTGATATGCCTTCGACATTTCCGGATCAAGGTATTTGACGAGATTGTTCTTGGCGACTTTTTGTTTAAACGTTTTCACCAAATCGCGATACTGTTTCACATACTCCGGAAATCTCGGGTCCATATGTTCATGGACGCCCGCTTGATGGTCATGAAGCAAGAGGTTTTCGACTTCGATCATCTCATGGTACTTGCGCATCTCTTCATGAATGGCTTTTGCCTCTTCAGCATCATTTTCACCAAGGTTATTCACGCGCTGTGTTAATTCCGTGAGGACACTTTCTATTTTGCCAGTGGCGTTCTCCCACAACGCTTGGCGTACGCTTTCCCAAAAACCTTTAATCAACGCTTCATTCGCCTCAATCGTCGCCTTTTCCTTTCCATCTTGATTAATGTCCAGATGAACTTCAAAAGGTATTGGCTGGCCAATCGTGTTGTAATACCACTCAATAAAGAAAACTTGCATCTTTGGGTTGGCTTTATATTGGGTTAATTTTCTTGAAAGTTGTCGTAACGCGCTTTTTTCGCTGCTCCCTTTTTTGGCTTCATCTCCCATCGCCTTAAAGCTTCGATCTCCGTATTTACCTGCTTTGACAAACGATTCCAGGTCCGTATACACATTCTTGCCGGCGATATCGTGCTCAAAGTGGCGAATCATTTCCAAACTGACCCCCGGTTCATCGGGCCAGTTCATTTTTCTCACGTCCTCTAATTTGTTATTAATGTCGCTCATTTCGACTTCCATGAGCATTTTTCTACGTGCCTTTTCAAAGGCTGTTTTCTCGTCTGACACAAACGGGGCTTTGCCATCTTCACTAAAGACGATTTCTTTTAAGTGCTTGGTCACTTTCTCAGCGAACGATTGGCCTGAAAAATGAGGATATACTTCAGCGGTGGCCTTCCCTAAGACCGTACACGGAATGTCGAGTTCTTCCGGGGTTTTGCCGTTGTAGCGGGCTTTAATTAACTCATCAAAAATCAATTTGACGGCATACGCGGCATCGAGATCACCTGACAAAAAGTTAAAATCAATATCTCCTGCGAATTTTAACTGCTCAAACGATTCATTTGGCCAACCGCCAACCTCGCCGTAATAAAATGTAAATTTAGGATTTCCATGCCGTTGCTGATAGATCCTCAGCGCTTCGTCTCTTGTCGTCATCACCACGTTGTAGCGATGCGTGAGTATTTTGGCTTCAACAAATGTTCCACCGGAGTCAAAAATGGTTCCGAATACCCAATCTAATCCTGTTCTTCCTAAATAGTTTCCGACATCCTTTTTTACCTCCATTAGGGTGTGACGTAATTCCTTTCCAGGCTCGGTGGGGAGTTTGCTGACTTCCTGATAAAACTGCTCCGGGGTCATTTGGTTATGCTTGACCTGAATCAGCATATTCACGATTTTCATCTTCGTATCGACATCGGGAGATTTGCCGGCACGCAGGGCATTCCGAAAATCATTATTCATGACTTCTTCCGAAGGATCTTTTTTAATTAGACCTTCGGGAATATTGCCTCCCCAAAGCCGTGGATTATCCGATTCGGTAATCTCCGATTGGATTTGAGCAAAGGCAGGAGAATGTATTACTAAAACAGTAATCGTTAAGAATAAAGCAGGAAGGATTCGGGCTGGCATTCGCATCAAGAACATGGTCTTCCTAACCAAAGTATGGTCTTCCTGACCAAAATTGGACTGATGATGGGGGAGGGGCTGTCCTCGGTTTTCCTGAAGCGTCCTTTTCTATGGGAACCATGCCTTTATGTCAATACAAGGCACTTGCCCCCTACCTTCTCTTAATCCGATTTGGGAATTGAATGGTAGGAAAGTGTGAGCTAGCTCACAATCCTCATATTTTATATGTAGCAGAATATGTTTATTCCTTTTGTAAGATCTATGGGTATAGGAACTCACCCTTCGCTCGATTTTTTCCTGGAGTATTCGAAGGAAGTTGAAACAAGAAAAGACATGTTGCGAAGACCAAAGAGGCAGGCCATTTTTTCACGCCTCCATCAATCTTAACTGCCACATTTCATGGCCCCACGAAATTTCAAGGCAGTTTTAGGATATCTCCCTTCACCGAAATTTCTTTAATTGCCACAACGTCCTAATATTCCTGAACTTTTACTGTTTGGCTCTCTCTAAATACCTTTGGCAACAAGCTTGCACTGTATAATTAAGTTAGGACGTGGTTGCCAATTAAGGAATGTTCATCAATGACGCAAGGAGAGTGCATGGAGAGTACGCAAAAATACAACGTGGAAAAATTAAAAAATTTTGCGTCAAGTGACCTGCCTAATTGGATCAAGCGTGTCCTCAACACTGAGGAAGACGGTACATTTGAAGGCGAGCACAATGCCGAAACCTCCGAAGTTTCATTCCAAGTGGCCCGTTGGAATCTCCTCGTCACGCGAGAACTCATTCGACAAGGACTTTGGACCCCCACATCAAAAAACCTCGAGACGCTCCATAAACTCAATCTGAAATATAATATTTCCCCCTTGTCATAATTCTTCAGTTTCTACATTTCTTCTTTCAGTTATTCTCCTGTTATTTTTTCTGGAGCACGGGATACCCCAATGTGTAGATCCACTTGTCGTCTTTTTGGGCATTTCGTGGCGCTAAGTCTTTGGCCGGGGTATGACATGGGATGCAATCCACTTTGTAATCCGTAGAAACCGTTTTGACGCGATCATCCGCATTGTAAAACGACCATCCCCAGCCATCGCCCCACAACGGCGAACTTTTGAACCGGCCTTTTGTATCTCGCACCAGCACAAAGAAGCCTTTGATGGTCGTGGCATGGCCAACAGCCGGTCCGGTGGTCATGGACATGGTTTCTGCATGGAGTAATTCTTTCACGATCACCGCTCCGTCGGGAAATCGTCGTTTTTTCTGGTAATATTCGATGGTTTCCGGCTGCGTGTACACCACATGATATTCGTGAATGGTGGCAGCTCCGTCGTCGATTTTGGTATGCGTCCAGGTGCCGAGTGTGGGCCACAGGGTATAGTCTTCAGGGACGCTGATCGCCCCGGTTTTTGGATCAACATTCGGCAGAAAGGGTTGTTCTTCATTGGCCATGATCCAGCCTGCCCAGGTTGTCACAACGGCCACTACCGCTGCTGTTATTACGTTGAACTTTTTCATGACGACTCCTTGCGTTGTTGTAGATGAATAAATCTCATACACTTAACCCTTATTTAGATCTGTTTTATTTACGCCTCTGAGAAACGTATTGCTTTTCGGTATACAGATCGGTATATAAGCGTACAGTCATGATGGGCGCGCGAACGTTACAGATTTTTTTTGACTGACTCGGCTGACATGACATGAGAAACCTTGTGGTCTTTCCTTGTGGGAACGAAACAATTCAAACTTTCTAAGCGAGATCAGCTGGTTCAGACGGCTGTGAAGCTATTTGCCGAGCACGGGTTTCATGCGACCGGCGTCGATGCCATTGCCGAGAAATCCGGGGTGACGAAGCGCACACTCTATGCCCACTTTCGTTCCAAGGAGGACTTGGTTCTCGCTGCCCTTCGTCACTATGATGGTGTCTTTCGCAACGATTTCATACAAAAAGTCGAAGAGTCAGCGAATACTCCCCGAGGTCGCTTGCTCGCGGTGTTTGATGTGGCTGAGGAGTGGTTTCAGCAAAACAATTTTTACGGCTGCATGTTCATCAATGCGGTCGGTGAGTATTCCGAACGAGATTCCGCCATTCGCCAAGTGTGCAGTGAATTTAAAAGCTTGGTAAAGGGGTATATTCGAGAGTTATGCGCAAAGGCTGGAGCCAAGGATCCTTTACGGCTGGCAGAAGAACTGGCCCTCTTATTTGAAGGCGCGATTGTGACGGCGCAAGTGTCGCAAAATCCCAAAGCCGCGGAGATTGCGAAACGGGCGAGTCGAGCGCTCATCCAAAAAGCGACTTCATAACACTCCTTTGGAATGGGTGAGCTCAGGCGGTGAGAGTTTTCGGCCCTTTTCGTCCTGGTCTATTGAGTTTATCTGGCAAAAAGGAGGATGATGAAAGAAAGGTCCGAGTGTTGACCCTGTAAGGAAGGAGGTTTGGCCATGTTCAAATCGAACCTATGTATGGGCGCTCTGGTTTGGGGAATGTGTAGCCTTCTAGTCATGCCTCTCTCTCCGGCGTTCGGTGAGAATTCCCAAGACACCTTTCATCTTTCGCCGAAGGTCGTGGCTGATTTTATTCATTCGGTGATCCAGGCGGATCGGACGTTGTACACCACCCATATTGTGGAGCGGTTAGAGGGACACAAGGTGGTGACTGCTCAAGAATATTGGAAGCAGCAAAAGGCGCTGCCCTTACCTGCCCAAATGCTCATGCTCTCTGGTTTACAGGTGAAGCAAGAAGGCACGGGGCTTCAATTTCGATTAGCCAGCCTTTACCCCATTTATGAGAAGAATGGACCCACGACAGATTTTGAAAAAGTGGGCTTGGAAGCCGTAGCCAAAGATCCCAGCCAACCGTACACTGGTGTCATTCAGCGTGGGGATAGAAATTTTTTCAAAGCCATCTATGCCGACAAGGCGGTCTCACCAGCCTGTGTCAATTGTCACAATGGGCACATTCTCAGTTCCAAACATGATTATCAGTTGGGGGATGTGATGGGAGGGATTGTTATTTCCTTTCCGTTGAATTGACGGGTAATTGGCAAAATTGAAGGTGAGCTCAGTTATTTGTGGGATTGCGTTTGAGGGTTGACCCAGTTGAAATAGGGAAAAAATATGGCACAATGATGTGGGTATTAGGTAGAGAGTATCGGAAGATGAAGTGTTCACATGGAAGGCGTGATTGGAGAGGGATGTTTCGTGAAATTACAAGTTGGTGATTTCGTTATCGTCAAAAAGTTTAAGGCCTCGACCCGTCCCAGCCTTCGGGCCAAAGATATCGATCCCGCCACCCATGGCGATACGTACTCCTACCGGATCGACAAATATTGGAAAGTGGTTGAAGTGGGGAATGATGGCAGGATTGAAATTGAGACCCGACGGGGTAAGCGTCATACCATCGATACGCGGAATCAGGATTTCCGCAAAGCCAACATACTTGACCGTTTCTTTCATCGTGATCGGTTCTTTTAAGAATGCCACGTGAGAGGCAGGGCTGGAATCTGAACTTCCTTACCCCAGCCCTCACGCAGCCGATTCTATTACGACTGACTTTCTTCCTCCTGTTCATGGTTCTCTGCCATGGGCTGAATCTGCACCGCGTTTTTCCCCTGGCCCTTCTCATTTTCTTTGCTCGGGGTTTCCTGCCAGATATTGGGAGCGCTTTTCACAAGGGTAAATGTGACACGTCGGTTGGTCCTGGCGCATGGGTCGGTGTCTTCCAGGCATTCCAAGGCAAATTTCCCCAAACTCACGGCATGCATACGAGTCTTTGGGACCTCTAGAGTGACAAGGTAGTCCTTCACAGCCTCAGCCCGTTGTTTCCCCACTTTCAAGTTGAATCCTGTGGAACCTCGATCATCGGTATGGCCTTGGATTAGCACATCCCATTTGCCGGATTTTAACTGCTTAGCATGTTTAGCTAGTTGGGTTTGTGCCTTTTCCGGCAACTCTCCTTTATTAAAGTCAAAGTAGATAGGGCCTAACTTCGGAACCTGCTCCGGGTCTTTAACCTCACCGGCGGATAGCTCCTGATTTATGGCGGGCGGAGTCGTTGTGTTGCCAATGAGCATTGGCTTGGCGGGTTGTGCATCGTTCGGTAGGTTTGCAAAATTGGAGGTAGGCGGGGCGAAATTTTTGGCATGCTCTCTGATCTGTTGAGACCGTGCCCGTTTTTGCGCGTCCGATAACACTACTGGTGTTGTCCGAGATTGGGTTGATTGGACGATGGTCGTCTTCGACTCGGGTTCCTTAAGAATCTGATAGGTGAGAAAACAAATAGTTAAAACAGCGATAGTGGTAAATCCTGCGAGTACAGCATCGGTACGGTTTAGCATTGCGACCTCCATATGATTAAAGTTTAAGAAATTGGTGAGCTGGCGACGGATAACTCATGGTCCTCCTTTCTGGTTTTCAGATGGCGGGACGCCGCCAGCTCGTTAACTCTTAAAGCAACGCCCGTACCAGAATTGGGCATATCGAAAATTATGGAAATACAATTACTTATGGCTGATGCGGGGACAAGGTCGGTGCTGGACCCATGCGGGGATTATGGGGGATTGTTCATCCCCGCAATGAAGGGATGGAAGGTTAATTCCTTTTGGCTTCCTGTAGCTGCGGCATCTCATGCCGCGTTCTTCTGCCCTTTGTTTGTCTAAGGGGTCAGGATGGGATCGTGCAGCGACAAAAGATAAGAGGTATTGACTCTAGGAGGAAGAAGGAAAGTGTTGACGAACCAGTGTTTCTACTGCTGGGAAATAGCGATCAGGTAGGTTTTTGAATCGGCGGCGGCAGTCGGAAATGGCTTCCTCTACATTTTGATAATGTTTGCGACGGGGAAGCAAGTTGGCTTCATACTCTCGAAGTTTGTGCTCGACGAGATCTTCCAATGATTCATCATGGGCCAAGTCCTTGGCCGCCAATGCAAAGTCCCCTTGGTGTTTGACCAACACTTCGTACCCTAAGCCTTTCAATCGTTGCATGATCGTACTGCGATCACATTTGAGGTCTTGAGCCGTGGCGCCCATATCAAAGCGGTGTTGTCGTAAGGCGTCGAGAATGGAGGCATCGTCTTTGATCAAAGCCTTTTTCGATTTCCCGTTTTTGGGGGAGGAGGAATGGATACGCACAGTGTGACTTGGGGGGGTGGTCTGGGCATCCAATCGAAGATCCGTCTTGGTAAGCATGGTGTTTTCCGCCAGGGACACGGCCTGTGAGAGGGTTTGCTTTAACTCTCGAATATTCCCAGGCCAGGAATAGGACATGATGGTTTGTAAGGCTTCGGGAGTGAGGTGAAAATTCTCTCGCTTTTCGTGTTGGGAATATTGTTCAAGAAGATGCTGGGCTAGGAGTTGGAGGTCCTCGGGTACGCGTTCTCGTAATGAAGGTAATACCAACACGATACTCCGAAGCCGGTAGTACAGATCTTCCCTAAAGCGGCCTTGCTCAACTTCATGTTTTAAGTCTCGATTTGTAGCGGCAAGAATTCGGACATTGGCATGTCGAGTCTGAGCCTCGCCTACTCGGTTAAAGGTATGGTTCTCCAGTAGGCGCAAAAGTTTGGCTTGAAGATCTAGACTTAATTCGCCTATTTCATCCAGAAACAATGTGCCACTTTCAGCAGCTTCAACATATCCCTTGCCACCGACAGCGCCGGTGAATGCCCCTTTCACGTGACCAAAGAGTTGGCTTTCGAACAGTTCTGAGCTGATTGCCGCCATGTTGACGGGAATAAAAGGCCGACGTGCCCGATCGCTGAATTGATGGGCAGCCTTAGCAAACACCTCTTTCCCGGTTCCCGTTTCTCCAAGAAGCAGAATGGGATTGTGACTTTTGGATGCTTTCTTAAGGTCGGAAAATACTTTGAGCAGCGTGGGGTCTTTGGTGATAATGCCAAAGGCTTTGGCTTCCAAGGAAAGTGCTTCCAGATTGCGAGGTAATGGGGAGGATTCGATCGTTCCCGTGTTTTGTTGCCGAAGCGTGGTGAGTTCCGCCTCCATTTCTTGAATGCGGTATTTGGTGGCCTCCACTTCTGCCTGCGCTTGGGCGAGTTGGGTGAGACGTTCGGTCGATTCCTGCTCGGCCAGTCTGGCCTGGCTTAGTGCTTCCGTGAGTGAGTGTACTTTCGTTTCTTTTAGGGTTAAGTCTTGACGAATCTTGGAAAGATTGTTTTCTAACGTTTTCAATTGAGCCGATGTTTGAACGTTCCAGGTGTTGGCTTGAACGAGCCATATTAATGCTGTGGAAATAGCTATCGCGAGAAGGGGGCTCATTAGCGGTAGGATCAATCCAAATTGATTTTGAAGAAACACAGCAACGGCGATACTGAGGGTGGCCACTCCCAGCAATGCGATAAGTCCTTTCCAATGTGGAAACTTCCAAAATATCCAGGTGGCGCTTAACGAAATCACGAACATTAGCAAGATGTCGGCTAGTGGGCCAATGGGGTGGAGCCATGAGCCGGTCAATGCGGCGTTGAGCATGGCTATCTGCATGCGGTGGACTTCATCCATTGTTGGCACAAGAACGACAATCTTGCCTTGAACCTGGCTGTGGAGCGCAGTCCATTGTTGGGATTGAATCAGATTCCATAAGGCCTCAAAAGGAATTGTGGATACTGGGGGGTCTACCCAGGAAGCGGAATGGGACGGGAAACTATCGACAAAGTTAGGATCGTACGCTTTGGCAATGGCCAACCCAAACGGGGGAATGTTGGTCTCTTGCCAAGTGGTCTGGTCAAGACGCCCGACGCCTCTAGCCTGATTCAGTAAAGAGGGAAAGGCCGAATTGGCATAAACGACTCTTCCGGATAACGTGGTGGCTTCGATGAGTGTGGCATCGGCAGAAGCCCCGCCGCAGGTTGAAGCACTTGGACCGTCGAGAGGAAGCATGGGCGCAATAACTTTGGCCTCGGCTTGGCTCAACCCGGTGATGGTTTGAGCCAGAACCGTACGGTTCCAGCCAGTGGTCCCACATCGTCCCAAAGGTGAAGAGTCTATATTGACAATTGTGATGATGGGATGAAGTTTAGCATTGGTTATGTGCTCAACCTGCCACCCAGAGATTCGTTGGGTTGCTTCCGGAAATATCATTCCAAACCCTGACAGAAGGAAGGTGGTGCCTAATGCAACCAAGGCGGCGAGTGGTAACGGTTGTTTTGGAAGATAGGTCATGAAGGGCATGTTTCGGCGCTTTTTTGATTCAATCCTACCGGTACAAGGCTGTAGGCGACAGAAAGGGTTTTGAGGAATTGGCAGGATTGTGGGGAACCTTCTCTAGCGGTCTGTGATAAATACTCAAAAATTGGCGAGTGCGGTTGCTGGATAATGTGTTGTTTCGCCAGGTCTTCTAACAACTTATGTGCCTCTGGATGTAAGGCAAAGGCTTCTTGAATCAGAATGGGAATTGCAGCCTCCTTCTGCCCTGAACGGGCGAGTGTGACTCCCACGCTGGTGCCAGGTGATACCGAAAAATTGATTCCGAACTGTTGCTGAATGTCGAGTCGAATGGCTTGAAATCCATCTGAAATTTGCTGGATGTAATCCGGGTGTCCCTGGTGGGAAAAGACCCACCGTCGCAGTCTGGATAGTTGTGCTTGTGCCTGGTCCGACCCCTCTTCATAAGATGAACTATGTGCGGCTTTGAACCACCATCTCATGGCCTGAACCAAGTCTCGTTTCGTTCCACTGCCATTGGCATACATGGTGCCCAACATTTCTTGGGCCTCTCCCAGTCCTTGTTCTGCCGCCAAGCGGATGTGCACCAAGCTATCTTCGGGTCGATTCGCGGCTCGGAGTGTCACGCCGAGTTGATACTGCGCATCTGCATAATCGGGATTAAGCGTAATGACTCGTTGATACGATTCAATCGCGGCATCGAGATAACCTTGGTTGTATCGGGTTTGACCCAATTTGAAATATGGTAAGGCCCATGTCGGCTCCTGCCGAATCGCAACAAGATAGTGGTCGCTAGCCTTTATCCAATTTCCCTCAAGTTCGTATGCTACTCCTAGTTGGAAGTGAGCCTGGGCTGATTCGGGATGCAGTTGGAGCGCGCGTTGAAAAGCCATGATGGCTTTGGTGTTCGCATTGGTCATGCGGTAGGCCAGGCCTATGTTGTACTCCAGGTTATAGGCATATGACGCGGAAGGATTTAGGGCGAGAGCGGTCTGCCATTCCTTAATGGCCCGTGGCCAGTTGGTTGTGGCACTCAAGGCTGTTCCCAATAATGCATGGGCCTTCGCGAAATGAGGTTTGAGCGCAAGCGTCGCCTTCATGTGATCAATAGCTCTGTCCCAGTCTTGTTTCTTTGCATACAGGAGCCCGAGGTTGAAATGGGCTTGGGGCAATGGCGCTTCGAAGCCGATGGCCGTGGTGAAAGCCTCTTCGGCTGCTCCAATGTCGTCCTCCGCGAGTTCTATGAGGCCAAGGTTGGAATATGCTCTGGCGTATTGAGGGCTTAGTGTCAGGGAATGCTCAATGGATGTTCGAGCGTTGAGATAGTCTCCATTTTGAAAATAAGCCATTCCGAGCTGGTTGTGGGCCTCAGCCCAATCAGGAGCCCAAAAGACGGCCTGTTCAAAGTATCGCTGAGAAAGAATAGTATTGCCCTGGGTAAGGTAAGCTTGCCCAAGTGCATAATGTACCTCTGCTAGGTCAGGCTGAATTCGCAGAGCTTGTTCCCATTCAATAATGGCCCGCGAGAGTTGTCCCCGCTGAAGAAGGGCGACCCCATAATTGTAGGTGACTAAGGCCGAGAGGTTGTATTGGGTGGGGAATGTTGATGGCTCTAATCGTTCGGCTTGTGCCCAGGCGGTTATGGCTCCATCTAGGTCTCCCAGCTTGGCCAATCCAACTCCCAAGTTCCAATGAGCATGGCTATACTCTGGCCATAGGTGTTGCGCTTCCCGAAATTGCTGAACTGCTGGTTCCAGTTGTTGGGTAAGATAGAAATCGATTCCAAGATTAAGGTGGTCACGGGCAGCTTGAGTATTGGTGGTCAGAGGGGCGAACTCCGTACTCTGTGCCCAGAGTTCGGAAGAACAAGATAAGGCCTGAAAACAAACGAATACAATGCCAAGAAGAACTCGTTGTGAGCGTGGCATGAAGCCTCCCAAATGCAATCCTAAGAAGATGTCGTGGTCAGTTTGAACAGGCCCAAGATAGGCAAGTGCTCAATACACGATAACATCTGAACCGGGTGAATTTGAAATAAGGATTGGGTAAGGCTCGGGCTATAGGGAGGTATTCCGAGGGTGGTTCTTCCTGGACGTGCGTGGGACCAAGTACCGGCCACATGCACGTCCTACAGATGTGAGGGTTTGGGCGTTTTTACCCCACGTTATTTTGAATTTTTATGAGTTGGATGTTCGACTAAGAAATTGCCAATGGCCAAATAATCCAGGTTTCCTTGGAGAAATGCTCGGATACCGTCATGGGGGGAATTGACAATCGGTTCCTCGTGCATGTTGAAGCTGGTATTGATCACCGAGGGTACACCGCTGAGCTTATGATACTCTTTGAGTATGCGATAGTAACTTGGATTGCCTTCTTCTCGTACCAGTTGTGGGCGGGCTGTCCCGTCAATGTGGACGGCAGCAGGGCATGTTTCCTTCATAAAGTCCGTGCAATTAAATGTCACAGTCATGAACTGTGACGTGTGTTCAGCACCCTCCATCCCGTAGTAACACTTATTTCGTTCTTCATACAGCGTGACGGGGGCGAATGGCATGAATTCCGTGCGTCCGAGACGTTGATTTAACCATTGGTTTACTTCAGGCTCTGAGGCGCGATACAAGATCGATCTGTTGCCTAAGGCGCGAGGACCGTATTCCATTCTTCCATTAAACCGTGCCACGACTTTTCCTTCATGGATGAGTTTGGCGATGGTCGGTTCAATGGGTTCCAGATGTTGATATTCCAAGCCGGCGGTTTGCAATTCCATTTTGATTTCTTCGTCAGAGTAATCCGGGCCAAAATATACGTTTTGATAGGGCTCGCGTTTCTTGAGGTCTTGACGACAGGAGAGGAAGGCTGCGCCAGTCCCGCATCCGCCATCTCCCATGTTGGGGTAGACCCAAAGATGATTGACTCCAGGAATTTCGAAAATCCGTTGATTGAGTTTCACATTCGCGATCACACCGCCTGCCAAAACCACGGTATCGATTCCGGTTTGTTCCACATAATGATGGATGTAGGCGGTGGCCACGACTTCGAGCACGTGTTGGTATGCCGCTGCTATATCAATCTTTGGAAAGAGGCTAGAGAGGTAGCGGGAAAAATATATATTGTTGCTTTCGATGATTCGGAAATTGCCAGGCTCTTGATGGAACCGGCTCAAGACTAGATCTACGAGAATTTTGGGATCGCCATAGGCTGCCAATCCAACGATTTTGCCTTCATGACGTGAAGGTTTAAATCCCAGCGAAGACGTCACACTTTCGTAAAATGTGCCCAAAGAATTGGGATACTCGATTCCATGGATGCGGCGGATTTTGGTGCCTTCTCCAATACAGACCGAGCCGGCCAATCCTGAACCATATCCATCGAGCGTGACAATCAGCGCCTTTTGAAACCCACTGGCAAAAAAGGCTCCGGCTGAATGGGACAAGTGATGATCGTATCGCCGAAGTTTTTCTTTTAATCCCAGTCCTTCAAGATTCTCTTCCAGGTCTTCTTGCCATTCCTTGTGATAGGTCATGGCTTCCCGTTTCCAGGCGCGCGAAGACCGTTTGGCAATATTTCTGGACAATACACCCTCCGGCCCCACGAGTTTATACAGCATGCGATGGACCAGGGATTTTTCCATCTTTTCATTGGGATCAGGGAGCCCCGGAACTACAGGACGATTTTTGGGGATATTGGCCAGGGCTTTGTCGACTTGTCGCTGAATGCCATCGACTGGAGCTTCTTCCAGGAAGGCGGTTTCGTCTTTAAGGTTTTTGGTAAATAGTTGCGTTTCTTTTTTCCAATCGAAAAATGGATAGGCGACGACATCAATGTCGTCGATCGAAATTCCGGTATAGCGGAGGCCGGCTTGTAAGGCTTCGGCTGGAAACCCGCTTTGCAGCTTGTTGCGCGTGAACCGTTCCTCCCCGGCTGCGAACAGGACCTTCCCATCCTTCATCAAGGTAACCGTCGAGTCTTTATCCAAGGGTGAAATGCCTAAGACAATCATTGCGCCTCCACTAGGTTTTGCGTAGTTCTTGTTTCAATATCAGTGGAGTGCTTGCGACTCCCTGCATCTCTCCAAAAAAGAAATCGAAAAATCGGCGAAGCCGTCCAAGAAAATCTTCAAGATCGGCTTTGGTTTGGACGTATGGCGTATGGCCGGGTTCTACCGATGGGCTATGAAAGGCCATGGAAAACACTCGCAGACCGGCATTATAGAGGGTCCGAGTGAGTTGTTGGTGTTCAATCGTCGGGTATCCTTCGGGAGAAAGCCAGCTTTTATTCAATAACTTGAGTCGTCCCAAAATGCCGGGTACGCGGAGAGAGGTAAAAAAATCATTAGAGGCCAAGGGATGCAGAACTGGCCCCAAATGTCTGAGCAATCCGGTGAACCCGACGGTAAGGGGAAGTTCGAGGAGTTGCTTTTCTTTCCCAAACCAAAAAGGCCAGGATGTGTTGGCCGAATAATCTGGCCCTTCTTCTGAGGAATAGTCCATGTGGGGACAGACGCTGAGATCAATTTCATACCCGAGTTCTTCCAAGATGGTCGTGGTATGGGGTCCAACCCCATAGCGTCCGGCTTTATATATTGTTGGTCGGCGACCAAAATGCGCTTCGATGCATTCTGTCAACACCAGTAACTTGGTCTTTTCTAAGGTCATGGGAAGGTTTCCGGCAAATGAATTTTTTCGATTGACCACTTCTTCGAAAGGCGGATTGACCCAAGGGTGTAAATGTGTGCCAATAATGCACCGCCCGTCCTTGTGGATTTCAACGAGCGGTTCGTAGCCGTTCGGTTGAGAGGCCACCGGATAATCGATGACATACACCGGAGTGATCCCATAGTCATCAAACACGGATTGGGCGCGTCCAACCCATTGCATGGCCTGCACCGAGGTATTTTCTCGTGCAAAGTCCCGAGACCAATCAAATTCTTCCTCAGTATCGATGACTACCGTGAGGCGCGGTTTCTCGTAGGGCGCGATGTTGCAATAATCGGAAGGTTCGACATTAAACATAAATAAGACCACTCATTGTTCGCCAATGATCAGGTATCGATATCACTTCACAGTCTGGGCCTGGCTTTGAGCCGTAGTTTCCAACGAAGTCTTTGGGTACTGTATCGGTCATAGACCTTTGATAATTTACATCGTTTTTGGCTTTTGCGATTGGGAAGAATTATGATGTCCGACTCGGAATTCTTTAAACGGATCAGTCGGTACCCGTGGCCAACTCCAATTCCTCGTGCAACGTGGTCACGGGGAGGAGTACTTGAATGGGTTCCCTGATGGGTTGAAAAAGCGAAAAATTGTGTAAGCGGGTCAACATGGTAAAGGTGACCGGTTGACCTTTGGGAAGGACAATAGCCCCTGATTTGGCACGAATATCCTCAGCCAAGATCATAGAGGGATTCAGGTCTGCCATG
This sequence comes from Candidatus Nitronereus thalassa, assembly GCF_032191465.1. Classification (NCBI taxonomy): domain Bacteria; kingdom Pseudomonadati; phylum Nitrospirota; class Nitrospiria; order Nitrospirales; family Nitrospiraceae; genus Candidatus Nitronereus; species Candidatus Nitronereus thalassa. The sequence continues at coordinate 3,281,250 of NZ_JAQOUE010000001.1, forward strand.
GCAACTTCTTTAGTTTTGAAGGGCAGAGTTTTGCTTGAAAGTGCGCGAAGGGCATTAAGCACGGCTGGATCATATTTTTTTGCATGTTGACGAAGGGTGTCCAGCGCTTGCTGCTTGGTATGTCCGGTGGATTCCAGCCCATCTAAATCTATGGCCACTTTCAGAATACGCGATTCAAAAGGTACGATCTTGGACTCGATCGAATCGGTCGTCTCATCCAACGTATCTTCCTGATATTCAATAATGTCCGCGACCTTCTCCATTCGGGGAATTTTCCGAATCATTTCAGCGCCAATTGAGGGATATTGATGGTAGAGGAGGGTTTCTTGGTGACTTAATCCTCTTCCGCGTGCGAGGTTGTGCAACAGTTCTGGAGGAAAAGTAATAAAGCCGATTTGCGAAAGCAACGCGGCAACTTCCAATTTCCAGGTCACGGACAGATTTAATTGCTTGGCAATGGCTGTGGCATATCGGGTAATGCGGATCGAGCGATTAAAGACCTCGGGATTCATGATCGAAAGCACATGCGTCATGGCTTCGAGTGAACCAATCAGGGTTTCTTCCAGCACTTCTTTTTCGCTTCGGATTCGGCGTAAGAGTTCGCGGTCGGCCGCTTCCATCCGTAGCTTTTGTTCGATATTTTGCTGACGAAGCCGATGTTTTTCTAAGGCATTGAAAATCGTTCGTTGCAATGTCGGTGCGGTTAAAGTGGCTTTTGTTAAGTAATCAGCCATGCCCTCTTTCAAGGCCTGTACGGCAATGCGCTCATCTCCATGTCCCGTTAACAAGATGACGGGGTTTAAGTAACCAATCTCTTGAATGTCTTTGAATGCTTCCACACCGGTTTTTGCGCCTAAACGGAAATCGAGAAAGAGCACATCTCCTGGATTGTCCTTGAGTGCAGCCAGGCCTGCATCCAATTGTCGGAAACCTTGAAAATTGACGTGGATATTTGGAATTTCCCACAACAACTCTTCTAGCCAACACAGATCGTCGCTATCATCATCAATCGCCTGAATAGTCAAAGTGTGGTTCATCGATGTCCTCGTGTCCTTAGCTCAACATGCTTGAAGGAAGTTTTTCCATACCTCAGTGAAGATTCGCGGGATTGTCACGACGATTAGCTTCTTGCTCCAGCTCTTGGATTGTCTGTTGAATTTCCCATGCTCGCTCTTCTTGGAGCGCGGCTATATCATTAAGTTGTTGCTTGGTTTGGACGTGATGATTCCACCGCTCTGTGAGGGAGACGGCAAGCTGGCGTATTTCAATGGGATCGAATGGTTTGCGCAGAATAAGCAGCTTGTCGTGTTGAGTCAGTCGCTTTAGCAAGTGTTCCCAATCATGATCGGAGTAGGCGGTACAGATCACCATTTGAATGTCAGGATCCACTTGCCAAATATGCTCTATGGTTTCTGCTCCATCCCATCCTGGGGGCATCCGCATATCGACAAACGCCATGGCGTAGGGGGTGCCGTTTTGAAGGGCTTCCTGGACCATCGCCAATCCCTGTTGGCCTTGGTCTGCATAGGCAATATGAAATGCCATGGTGAGTGGAATGGGGACCGATTCTCCAAACAACTCACTTCGAATGCTTTGAAAATCCTTCTGAGGGGTGGGGATTTGAAGGATTTTTCGAATATCCTCGAATATGGCTGGGTTATCGTCAATGACCAATAGCCGGCGATTGTCTGAGTTCAAGGTCATGAAATGAGTGCCTCCACGGGTGTATAGGGAAGGTCGAGAGTAAATCGTGCCCCTTGTCCTTCCCCGACGCTAAAAGCCTGAAGTGATCCTTGGAGGGATTGGGCCGCCAAGGCGCTGCTATGAAGTCCTAATCCCTGCCCTTCCTGTTTAGTAGAAAATCCTTGGGTGAAAATCTTGGTAAGCAGCTGAGGTTTGATGCCCACCCCCGTATCTTGAACGATGAGAAGGACTCGATTGGGTGTGCGCGTTCCGTCGATTGTGAGACTCAGGCAATGGGAAATTCCTGGTTTTGCCATCATGGAATGTTTCGCATTCCGAATGAGATTCACCAATATTTGGAGAATCTGATGTTTGTCAGACATGATGGGGGGGGCATCGGCAAAATCTCGTACAATGGATACCTGGTGTTGTGGAAGTGTGCCAAAATTGATGGTCAGTGCCTGCTCCATCAATTCTGAAAGAATGACGGGTTCTTTTTGGTTTGTCCCAACCGTGTTTGCCTGTTGGGCTTGAACAATGTGTTTGAGATGGTCGAGATTTTTTGTCAGGGCTTGGATCTCTTCCAGCATCGTTTGATGCTGTTTGGCCACTTGTTTATCTAATTCGCTTAAATACGAGGGGATCAGCTGACCTTTAGTGTCTTGTGTGAAAAAGTGTCCTAAATCCTGTTGATGGGCTCGGATCATGGAGGCAATTCTTCCAATGTCATTGGTATAGGAATTTTTCAGCAGGGTGGTGATTTGAGTGGCAGAAACGTTGATGCTATTGAGAACATTTCCCACATTGTGCAAGACATTGACCGCAACCTCTGCCCTTCCTAATTGACGGGAGGTTTCTAAAAGCTGATCCATGAGATCTTCACGTTCTTTTTCAGCTTTGTGGCGTTCTAGGGCATAACGAATCGATCGTTCTAATCCTGAGGCCAGCAGCTCTCCTTTGACCAGGTAATCTTCGGCTCCACTTTCCCCCGCACGGACATCGACATGATGATCATCTTGCCCCGTTAACAAAATGCAAGGGGTAGAACATTGTATGGTTCGAACATATTTTACGAGGTCAAGGCCCGTGTGGTTGCCCAAGCGGTAATCGAAAAGAAATATCGCGTACCCATGTGTTTGAATGCGGTGTGTTGCCTCGTCATAGTCCGAAACCCAATCAAGGTGAAATGTCGTTTCCTCTACTTGAGAAAGTATGTTTTTGATGATGTGATAATCATCTTCATCATCTTCAACCAGTAATATTTCAAGGGGAGATTGTGTTATGAGTGAGGTATTCGTCATCATCAATGCGGGGCTCCAGGTGTGGGGATGGCCAGGGACAACAATGAGCCAGGTGAATACTGTGGCCTGGCATGAGTTGCGTATGACCGTCTATCGATCTTTGTCCACTTCCTCTTGTGTTTCTCTACTCTAGTAATCGGTGTATCATTTGCGTACTTAAGTCCTCTCTGCTTTGCGAATGGGCGATATTCCTTCGTATTTATGAAGGTTTCACAGGGTTTTGCCCATAAAGATAAAGAATGGGGCTGAACAATAGAGCAAAACAAGTAACAACCAGAGGTTTGAACAATACGATTTTGAAGACTTATTGGGTAAAGAAATTTTTTGGAAGGGTTGTATGATTTATGGCTGGGGAAGTTGGACGAGGTGTAACCAGTAATAATCCAACGCCAACAGGGTGTCTCGATATCCCTCGAATGACGTGGGTTTGGTCATGAACGCATTTGCGCCTTCTTGGTAGGCGCGAAAAATTTCTTCACTGTTCCTCGTGGTAGTGAACACGACAATGGGGATGGTGTAGAGGTCTTGATCCTTTTTCAGAATCCCAAGGACTTCATGCCCATTTTTTTTCGGCATATTGAGGTCCAATAAAATAATGCCCGGACGAGGGGCGGATTGAGCGTGAGCAAATTCTCCATAATGGTACAGATAATTTAAGACAGCTTGGCCATCATGGATAAACCTCAGTTCATTCCCGGATTGAATTTCTTCCCAAGCCTCCTGGGCGAGTAAGCAATCATCTGAGTCATCATCTACCATCAGAATGATTCGGCTTTGGTGGTTCCCCTGAGCAATTGACACGGGACCACTTTTGGTGGAATCCGGTGGAAAGGCGGCAAGCGGGGAGGGGACTGCTTCTTCTTCCCTAGTGCTGGCTAGAGAGGTGTCTGAATGGATCAATCTGTGGCTCCTTACTAGTGAGACAAAGAGTCCCAGGCAGGTTTATCGCTGCCATAGGGAAGTTCTACCATGTTGGTCCAATATTGGCTTAGGGCACCCACGATGGTATGAAATTCTTGGGCCGAACGTGGTTTAGTCATGCAGGCATTGGCTCCCAAGGCATAGGTTCGACAGGTATCTTCTTCATCAATCGAGGTGGTCATGACTACTACTGGAATATGGCGAAAGATTTCATGATCCCGGATTTCCTTTAAGGCCTGATGGCCATTTTTTCTCGGCATGTTCAAGTCAAGCAAAATCATACCTGGAAGGGGAAAATCTTCAGTATCAGAAAACTTTCCACGACGATGGAGATAGTCGAGAAGTTCTTCGCCATCTCGAACAAACTTTAGGGCATGAGGACATCCATATTCTTCCCAGGCATCCTGAGTGAGTAAACAATCGTCTGGGTCGTCATCGGCCATCAGAATCGTTCTGGAAGGATTCTCTATGGACATCGTTGCTAAATGTGACATTTTCATACTGGTTCTCCCTAGTGATTCGCGGAAATAAGGGTCCGTTGATTTTTTAAGGCAGACCAAGCTTGCCGCACATCCCGCATCACCCGAAGATATTCATGAAAAGTGGAAGGCTTCGTGACAAAGCCATAAGCTCCTAAAGCATAAGCTTCTGAAGCTTCTTTGGGTGTTTTAGAAGTACTGAGAACAATAACAGGAATATCTTGAAGGGTCGGATCGGCTTTGATGTCCGCGAGAGATTCCAAGCCGCTTTTTTTGGGCATGGACAAATCTAGTAAGATAAGTCCTGGGCGGGGAGCGGTCTCGGGAGAGGAATAACGATTTTGTTGATACAAATAATCGATTAATTCGTTCCCGTCTTGCACAAACCGAAGCTCATTGCCATGCCCTGTTTCTTCCCAAGCTTCCATGGCGATGAGGCAATCATCAGTATCGTCATCAGCAATTAATACCGGTTCCAGAAGTTGTAGCGACGGCATGGTGGCATCTCCTTATAGCAGCACACGACCAAAAAAAACGCCCATCCTGTAAAAGGAATGGGCGCAACAATGCCAACAGCGGTCATCGTGGTAGCCGGGCGTACCCTGGGAAACGAGTTTCCCTTATCAGGTCCCTTGGCTTTGCGTCCCATCCTCTCGGGTGGTTTGCCTTTGTCACCTTGTAGAAGGATGTATCGGTGTCCTCGATAGAAACTTAACCTGAAACCGGACGCTGATAGGTTTTTTTCGTGGATAGAATCCTAAAGATTACACTTGAGGCTTCAAAAGGGTAGTTGCCTATGGATGAGTGAAAGAACCGCGGATTGATCTAGTGGCACGAAGTTTTGAGACACTTGCATACCCGTGGCAATGGAATGGAGTAGGGTGTGTTGGAAAGTAGACTGGTGGCCGCCTTGTTAATTATGACCGGGCGGCTTGGCCTGCGAGGCCCTTTTGGATGAGGGTGAGAAGGTCTTGTGCCTCAAAGGGTTTCTCTAGATAGCCCAAAGCCCCAAGTTCCTTGGCACGTTCTCGGAGGCCGGGTTCTTTACTGGCCGTTAAGAAGATGACGGGAATGTCAGTGGTGAGTGAGGAGTCTTTTAGCCGTTCGGCTACGGTAAATCCCGTTCCCCCAGGCATGGAAATATCCAACAAAATAATGTCCGGATGATGTTGCATCGCCTGGGCCGTGGCCATGACGGCATCAAAGGCTACGACCACATCGTACCCCTGGCTTTTGAGCCTAATGGTTAAGGCTTTAATAATTTTTTCATCGTCTTCAACAAGCAGTATTTTGGACTTCACGGGACACTCCTTGGTTGAGTCTATGGCTGATGGGGTTGGTGCGGTTCTTTGGCAGGGTCAGGGTAAATTTGGTTCCATGACCCATTTGGCTTTGAACGTTAATCTGGCCTCCATGGAGGATGACGATCTCGCGGGAAATGGTTAGTCCCAATCCGAGGCCTCCCTCTTTTCGCGCATGTCCTTCTTCTACCTGATACAAACGGTCGAAAATATGGTCAAGATGTTCCGGCGCGATTCCGCACCCCGAGTCCTGGACGGAAATGCGAAGATTTTCCGGCTTGTCAGGATCTTCACAAGCACTGAGCGTGATGGTTCCTCCGGGAGGGGTAAATTTAATGGCATTGTTCAGTAGATTGGTTATCACCTGAGTCATGCGGAAATGGTCAATCCAGGCAATAAGTGGGTTCGGTTGGACCGATAACGCAATGGCGACGGACTTGTGTTGGGCTGAGGTATTCATGGCCGTTACGGCATGCGACAATAACAAACCCATATCTTCCTGTTGGCAGTTGATGCTTAGTTTGCCTGTATCGAGCCGAGTGATATCCAATAAATCATTGACTTGGTTGGTGATCTGCCCCAGACATTCTTGGGAGATCTGAAGGTATTCCCGTTGCTCTGGGGTGAGTGGACCTGCCAATTCATCGAGCATGATTGCCGTAAACTCTCTGGCAGCGGTGAGAGGGGTTTTTAGTTCATGTGCCAGCGTGTGATAAAAACGCTGTATTTCTTGATTTTGTTTGGTGAGCACTTGATTGCTGTGTTCTAAACGGTGTTGATGGTCGGCAAGCGTTTGGCGGAGTTGGGATTTTTCCAAGGCGTTGGTGATGGCCCTATGCAGACTTTTGGTCGTCATCAAATTCTTGGTCATATAATCCGCCGCCCCTAATCGTAGTGCTTCGGCTGCAACTAATTCCCCTCCCGAACCGGTCAGGAGAATGATGGGGCTGTCGCATCCCTGGGCAATGCCTTGGCGAAGCAACTCGAGTCCGGTACGAACTCCGAGCCGGTAGTCAAAGAGATAGAGGTCATGGCGGTCTTGATTGACGAGGTCCAGACCGGTTTCAAAGGTGGGCGCCCAATCAAGTGAACAGAGGGGGGAGGAGATCTCTGCCAATGCGTCGCGTGTCAAAATATAATCATCCTCATCGTCCTCGACTAGAAGGATGCGAATGAAATCTTTGGACGAGTTTTCTTCCCGAGTGGGGATTGCTTGGTCAGGAAGAGTTTTGGCTAATGAGGCGCTCATGAGTGTGCGATCGATACCTTTTGTTTCAATCCAGGTCGGAGTTTTTACAAACCATATGCCTCGATGGTGGTTACGTGCAGGATGCCAGTTGGGCTTCGTGCGTCGCGCGGGCAGCATCCCGTGCCGCCTGAGTTTTGGTTCCTGTTGCTTGTGGTTGTTCGAGTGGCAAAGAAATCCAAAAAGTCGTTCCCTCTCCTGGGGAGCTGGTAACAGAAATGGCTCCTCCATGTCGTTCCACGACCTTTTTGCATATTGATAGGCCAATGCCAGTTCCTTCGTATTCATCACGTCCATGCAGGCGTTGAAATACACCAAAAATCCGGTCAGCGTATTGTTGTTCAAACCCAATCCCATTATCTCTCACACCAATATAACAATGAGGGGCATCGGGCGAGATCATGTCCTCTATGGGTTTGATAGTCTGGGCAAATACCTGGACATGGGGTGGAGTTTCCACTTTATGAAATTTGAGGGCATTCCCTATAAGATTTTGGAACAGTTGCCGAATTTGAGTGGGATCGGCATCCACGGTGGGAAGAGGAGTGCATTCGACCGTGGCTCCGACCCTAGAGATTAAGGTTTCCAGATCATTCAGGACTTCAGTGACCACTTCGTTGAGAGCAATGGGTTGAAATGGATTTTTCTTAGTACCCACTCGAGAAAAGGCTAACAGATCACGAATCAGGGTTTGCATCCGATTCGTGGCTTTGTGCATCCGATCTAAATATTCCAACTCTTGTTTCCCTAACAGTGGGGCACATCGTGAACGTAAACGATCCGAGAAAGTTTGAACCTTTCTGAGTGGTTCTTGGAGATCGTGGGAAGCGATGTGGGCAAATTGTTCCAGCTCGGCATTGGATCGTGCTAATTCTTGGGTCTGGAGTCGAAGCCGCTCCTCGGATAATTTACGGTGGGTGATATCGTTGATCAGGGAAAAAAATCCTCGAATCTCCTGGTCTTCTCCCCGGTCGGGGACATAGGTCACTTGGAGCCAACGGGAGGTCCCATCTTCTTGTGGTGTGCGTAGCTCAAAATTTACCATGGTTCCGGTTAAGACCTGATCCATATACGGGCTCACCTCTACGTAGAGGGTTTCTCCTAGCACTTCCCGAGCATGGTGTCCGATAATAGCTTCTCCAGATTGGTTGACCCACTCCTGATACTGTTGATTGGCCAGACGATATCGTCGTTGATGATCAAAAGAGGCAATCATCGCTGGTACATGATCCGTGACCAGTCGGTACTCCATTTCTCGTTTTCGAAGCATCTGCTCGATTTCTTTGTGTTCAAAAAATCTCGTGATTTGATTGGCGAAGGCTTTCAAGATTGACAAGCGTTCTTGGGAAACCTGGCGAGGCTGTTTGTACCAGCATTCTAGGATGCCGATCACCCGTTCCCCTACGAGGAGAGGAAGCGCGAAGGCTCCGGTCAGGCCAAGATCCAAGGCGCATTGAATTCGAGGGAAATGCTCCAGGGAGGTGAGATTTTTGACAAAAACCACATTTCCAGTTTTCCAGCTTTGTCCTGGGAAATCCTCCCCCGGGGTGAGCAAGGTTTGTTGCGTGAGCTGGCTAAAAGTCTGGCATGGATTGCAAGAATTCTGGCAGTGAGTCAGATTTCCGAAATTTTGGACCCCACCTGCATATTCCAGGTGGGTCTGATCGGCATTGGGGATCCAAAGAAAACAAGCCTGCCAATCCATGCCTAAGCCAATGGCTTTGATAATTTCGCTAGAGCCCTCCCTAAAAGTTTGAGCCGTGGCTAAAATCTGATCAATTTGAAGTTGGGCTTGATGTTCCCTCATGGCTTGCGCCAATGCGGCGTTTTTCAACGCTCCCAAGACAGACCTTTTTAATTCTTGAGAGGTGAGCGTGCCTTTGACCAGATAATCATCAGCTCCGCTCTTCATGGAGTTGACCGCAATTGCCTCGTTTCCTTGCCCGGTTAACATGATGATGGGGATCGTTGGTTTGCCATCTCGTTGGGGTAGCTGCTGCAAAAAATCCAAGCCGTTCATGTCCGGAAGGTAAAAATCAAGCAACAGGCAATCGGGACTCTCAACCCGGGCGAGTCGTAATCCTTCTTCTCCTGACGGAGCGAGGCTATAGGTGAACTCGTGAGGTTTGCCCTGTGCCGATAAGTATCGACTATACACCATGGCATCTTCCGGGGAGTCATCAACTATGAGAATGTGATGGGAACCGGTCATGAAATTCCTTCCAAGAGTGTGTAGTGAGTGGACTAATACTTGCGCTCAGAGGATATTGCGAAAATGGGTGTGCCAGCTTCTTCCAGATCATTGTTATGGGCCCATTGCAGAATCATTTCGGCCAAGTCCTCACGTCTGATGGGTTTAGGCAATGTTGCCACCACGGGGTATTTGGTAGGAAAGGTGTTCCCGGTCGCGTCGGGAACATTGGTCATGAGAATCATCGGTATGGAGGATTCCAAGAGTCGTTGAGATAGGGTCGCCATCGCAGCGGGATCAAATTCGCTCAGCCATTGATCGCACAACACCATATGATAGGGATGTAAATGAACGGCCATGGCGGCATCTTGTCCGGAATCTACGACATCGACTCTTGTGCCGAGGGCTTCTAAAGTGCGGATGATAACCTTTTGATTGACGGCATTATCATCCACAAGGAGAATCCGAGTTTTTCCCTTGGCCTGGGCATCGCGGAGACTGTGTTTTGTAATTATCGATTTTGAGTGCGTCTTCATATTGGAAGAGGCTTGGGACGATGGGTGAACCATAAGGCGAAGACATTCAGAGAATTGCCAGTGTTGGAAGGGAGTCGTGAGGTAGGCGGCGATGCCAACCTCTTGAGCTTTTTGAGCTTCTCCACGTGAGCCTTCGGTAATCATGAGGATGGGCAGGTGTTGGAGTTCGTCATCAGCTTTGACTCTTTCGGCAAACGAGAACCCGTCAAAGGTTGGCAGGGAATGGTCAATAATCATTACATCGAATTTGCATCCGTGGGAGGCGGCTTCCTTTAGAACCTTGAGTCCTTGTTCGAAATCCGACGAGGTTTCCTGAAGCATTCCCAGCATTCGACAGTGGTGTATAATCGAAGATTGATTTACAGGATTTGCGCAGAAGAGGCTTGCTTTTAATTTTCCTGGATCAAAAGTGGAGGCCTGGGATTCATCCTTACTGGTCAGGGATGTCGAGAAGGGGATCGTGACCCAAAACCGGCTGCCTTTACCGACCGTACTATCAAACTCGATGGTTCCACCTAAGAGTTCGGCTAGGTGTTTAGTTACCGACAAACCTACCCCTGCTCCTGAATGGAGTCTGGTGCTTGACCCATCAGCCTGCGAAAAAATTTCGAATAAATGGTTCTGCTGTTTTTCACTAATGCCAATACCGGTATCCGCAACACAGAGTCTAAGGAATATGGTTCCTTGTGCTTGGCCTTCAACAGTCACGCGAATTTGTATTTCGCCAGATTCTGTAAATTTGATGGCGTTCCCAAGGAGATTATTCATAATCTGACGAAGTCGTCCGGGGTCCCCTTTAATCATTCCCGGGACAGTGGCTTGGACCATCGTAAGGAGATCGAGATTCTTGCGCTGGGCTTGGGGAGTCAGGCGAGTGATGATGTCATCAATGGTGGTTCTGATATCAAAATCAATATTTTGAAGATCGAGATTTCCCCCTACGAGTTTAGAAAAGTCGAGGAGATTATTGATCAGGACGAGTAGGGTCTCGGTGCAATCTTCCAGGGCCTGCATGGCCCCTCGTTGTTCGGTGGTGAGGGGAGTGTCTTTCAGTAATTGGATGAGGCCCATCATTCCGTTGAGTGGGGTTCGGGTCTCGTGGCTGATATTGGACAAAAATTCGGTTTTCAAACGATCCGCCACCATGGCATCATCGCGAGCGATGGCCAACTCTTGGTTTTTACGTTCTAATTCCATGGCGTAATCTTTAAGTGCGAGTTGGTTTAATCTATGGCTGAGGGCATGTCGAATCGAGCGTTCTGCAGAACTCGGGTGAAGTTCGCTTTTGACCAGGAAGTCCATGGCCCCCGCTTTCATGGCCTGGATATCCGCTTCCGGGTTAGGTTCGCCGGATACCATTAAAATCGCTGGGGTGTTTTCTTCAAGCCGTGTTAGTTGCTGGAGGAGTTCCACTCCGGTATGGGTTCCCAGGTAGTAATCCAAGAGACAGACGTCATAGGCGTGGGTCATAAGGGCCTTGAGCCCATCGGCAAAGGTCTTGGACCATTCGATGTGGAAATAATTTGACCCTATTTCATTTAAGCAATCTCGCACCAGGATAAAGTCTTCCTCATCATCCTCTATGATGAGGATTGTAATAGGTGCTTGTGACAGTGGTGGTGGGGGAAGGGTTGCTGAATTGTTGCTATGGAGAAAGGTATCCATTTTATTTGTGAATGGTCAAGGGATTGCCAATATAAACGTTTTTTAGGGGTATCGTTCCTTGTTGTTGGATAATTCTACGTATTCAGTTAACCCTTGTATCGGTCATCGATGTTAGAGTCTTTATAACAGCAATTGGTTATTGACGGATCCAATTCGAGGGTGAGTCGGTAGCACATTTAGAATGGATAAAAACTAGATTCTCCTGTCATAGGGTATAAGGAGGAGAAAGGGCGAAGGTGGATTGGAAGGGGAAGGTTGGGAATGGTGACCGGGGTGATTGCCAGCCATCTGTTAACGAAGGAAAGGAAACCCGGCCATCGGTTTGGTTTTCTTTTTCCATAAGGAACGGGGTTCGGTGATCCAATTCAGGGAACGATGCCACAATTGCGTAGAGGTGGTATCTTGCCAAATCCGTATCCGCCAGGGAATGGGAACGGAGGAGTACTTGAGTTGGTGCCGTGAGGGTATGTGAGCCGTGGTAGAGGATTGGTTGCCGCAAACATGATTCATGTTCACACCGGTCCTTCCCTAGTGGGGTGTGGTTTCGTCTTGATATCCTCTGTTGAGCCTCCTGCTCAACGGTTGGTTTGTGTGCTCGTTTCCAGTTTATCGGCAATAGACGAGTTCAACTTAATTTGATCAATGTTGATACTGACTGATTTTTGGCGGTAAAAATTCCTTACGGAAAAAAATAAACATCCGCCGGGAACGTTCCTGATGGCTATGTTTTTTGGCAATATCAGAGCTGAGTAGAAAGAAGAATTAAGGAGGTACCATGTTGTGTAGAAGGTTCTGTCTGTTTATTGTTTTACTTATTTGGGGAAGTCTTTTGGAAAACGGAATTCTTGCTCCCACTGTTCCAGCGGCGGTTGCGGCTCCAATGGCATTGGAGAAGATTGGAAAGGATGGGGCTCCTATGATTTTGATCCCTGAAGGGACCTTCTTGATGGGGGTGACAAAATGGGCGCGGGACGGTGGCCGTGATGAATATCCCAACCATGAGGTAGATCTCCCTGCGTATTATATTGATAAGTATGAAGTGACGAATGGGCGCTATTTGGAGTTTATTCGAGCTACCGGGCATCGGGCTCCCAAACATCCTCGAGATGCGACCAAAGATTTATGGCAGAGGGGACTGATGCCAGAATCCATTGCCCAGCTGCCGGTCATTAATGTCGATTGGTTTGATGCTCAAGCGTATTGCACTTGGGCAGGCAAACGACTGCCGACTGAAGCCGAATGGGAGAAGGCTGGGAAAGGGACAGACGATCGTCGATTCCCATGGGGCAATGTGGAGCCGACTCACAAGCATCTGAACTTTAATCAGAAGTGGCGGGGTGAGCAAACCCTTGTGCCGGTTGGCATTTACGAGCCGGGAAAAAGTCCCTATGGCCTTTACGATATGGCGGGGAATGTGTGGGAATGGGTGGCGGATTGGTATGATGCCGCCTATTATCAAACCAGTCCTCGGTATAATCCCCAGGGTCCTGATCAGGGAACCTACAAAGTCTTACGAAGTTCAGGGTGGCAGGTAGAGACGCCGCAGGTCCGGGTCTTTACACGGGTTGCGAGTGATCCTCTCGATCGCAATCATTCAACCGGCTTCCGGTGTGGGGCGGATGCTCCCAAACCCTAATGGTCGGTGGGTACCTCATCCTTTTTTTCTGATGGGTGATATGCTCAGCAAGTTTGGCTGCTCCGGGTAAATCCGCTTTTACCATTTTTTAGAGGTGCCCATTAGAAATTTTCTTATTCCCATGATCAGTAGTCGTCAAAGTCTACCCTGTCTACATGAACGTTCGGCCCACAAAAAATGGGTAATGTGGAATTGGTGTATTCTGTCGAAATGGTGGCATTCGCATTTATGGAATATTCCCCGGCCGTGGCTTCTTATTTTTTGCCTCGTGACTTTACTAAATCCTTGGGGTTGCGCCAATATTCCAGATGGAGAAAAAAATGAGCCCCGGTTGGACGAACAAATCTCAAAAGTCCCTGATTCTCTTGAATCCCTTTCTGGACATTGGGAATATCATGAGGGTGAAGTCATGTATAATTTGGTGTTGGACCAACAGGGAAATGGGACTTATGACTGGCAACAAGGGCGTTTTAAGACAACTTCTCTTTTAGATAAAACGTGGAAGGGAAGATGGATTCAATTGGGAAATGATCGTGAAGGAGGTTTTGAGGCTCAACTGGAAGAAAGCGGACTAACAGCCCACGGGAGATGGTGGTATACCCGAATTGGAAATGACCTCGACCCCATAGAACCAGGAGGGAATTTTATTCTTACGCGCAGCCCTTAAGATGAGTGATTGCTGCGGCAGTTAGGAAATGTGTCCTCTTTCTGGATAACATTGTCTCTTAGTGTCCATGAATTATTGCAGGTTTTTTTGCCCAACCTTGTCTGGTACAATCGGGTGGAAAAATGGCCATGATAAGGGGAGTCCTTCGGTCCCTCTGTACGTTTGAAGATGTTGTAAGAAATTGCTAATGATTTTTCTGTCTTTTGCCGATATATATTACCGAGGGGTTTGTGTCTTGACAGGGATTGGTGTTGTGATTAATCTCTCAAGGAAGTTGTGCGAAGTCCGAAAATTTTAATAAAAAGAGGCACTTAGATATGAATTTGTTGAAGAAATCTATGGTAAGACGAGTTATTTCAACTTCGGTCGTGATCCTGATCGCATTGCCTTCATTTTCATTCGCACAGTCAAATGCCATTTCTGTTTCCCAAGATTTATTGCCGACCACCCAGTCCTCATCCCTGGCCAAAGGGGATTCGGGCCCAAATTCTCTTGGAGCAACTGGGCCTACTCCACCTGTCGAGGAAGAAGTAAATGAGGAACCTGGACTCCAGGTGGAAGGGGGTTCCAGTGAGATCGCTCAGTCTGGGAATTTAAAGGGACTCTCAACATCCGAGAGTGTTAAATCCCAGACTCGGGTGACCCCTATCAAATCTTCGGTAGGGGTATTAACAGATGAGCCACAAGAATTGGGAAACCAATCTGAAAATTCATTAAAAAATATTCCTCAGGTTCCATTATTGGAGGCAGGTAAAACATTACGGAATGAAGGTTTACAAAATCATCAGCTTCCTTTGCCTAGCCTGGAGGTTGGTTCTACTCCGAAACCTTGGCGCTATAAGAAACTTTTTGCCGCATCTTCCAGTGAGGTTGAGCCCGAGCCTGAACTTCCTTATGGCGAAATTTCCCTTATACTGAATCCCTCCGTTGAACGAAACATTCGTTACTTTCAAACCGTGATTCCTGAGCGTTTTCAGGAATGGCTGGATCGCTTTAGCAAATACAAACCAGTGGTTGATCAATTTTTTGCTGAGCTCGGACTGCCGAGAGAATTGGTTTACTTGTCGATCATCGAAAGTGGGTTTAATCCAAGAGCCTATTCACGGGCGCGGGCGGCAGGACCGTGGCAGTTTATGAAAGGCACGGGCAAGACCTATGGCCTTCGCGTCAATTGGTACCTTGATGAACGGCGTGATCCGATTAAGTCCTCGGTGGCAGCTGCCCAACATTTACGTGACCTCTATGACCGATTTGGATCATGGCCTTTGGCATTGGCGGCTTATAATGCTGGAGCAGGGAAAATTTCTCGGGCCATTCGAAAAAGCGGAACCCGTGATTATTGGAAAATTCGTCGAACACGGTATATTCGTCGAGAGACGCGGGAGTATGTACCAAAATTTATGGCTGCGACCATTATTGCTACAAATCCAACTTTATTTGGATTTCGCGCTGGGACGACTTCGGAGGTTCATCAATACGATGAAGTCCTTATGCATGATACGATTCATTTGCGAACCGTGGCCAAAAAAACGGGTCTAGACTTCGAAGATCTTCGGCGCCTTAATCCAGAATTGCGCCGTAGTATTACCCCTCCGGAAAAGGAAGGCTATTTTTTAAAGGTGCCCGTGGGCATGGGATATCAAGTAGAAAATATTCGGGATGAACTTAAGCAATGGGTTCAACCTCCACCTCAAGTGACATGGTATCGGGTGCGCAGTGGTGATAGCCTGTCGGTAATTGCCCATCGTTTTAATTTGAGCATGAGTAAACTCAAAAGCCTCAACAATCTCTCTGGAAACCTGATCCATGTTGGTCAACGATTGCGTGTGGGGGAAGGTGGGGGGCAAACTTCAGGAGAAGGGGACGCCAAGTGGTACAAGGTTCGTCGAGGCGATAGTCTCTGGACGATTGCGAAGCGATTCAGCGTGAGTGTGAGGGATTTGAAAGTTCTCAATAATTTGCCAAGCAGTGTGATTCGAGCCGGGCGAATGTTAATGGTAAGTCCTTAACCCTATCCTTTGATTCTGAGGTTAGTCTTTCTGTTCTGCTGCCGGCACTTCGGTTCCGGCGGCATTCTCTTCTTTGGCTTCAGGAATTTCCTTTGGTGGTTCAAGCACCCGAATACGCATGATGGCTTCATTGACATAGGGTGAAGCCGGGTATTCATCTTGGAGTTGCTTGAAATGCGTCAGTGCCTGTTCTGTCTGATTCTCGGCTTCCTCGAGTTTTGCCATTTCAAAAATGATTTGATCTTTATTGAGTGTTCCGGTGACATTCAGTGCCTGAGAATAGGTTTCCATACCCTTTTGCCGCTGTCCATTGAGGATATAGGCTGACCCCAATCGCTGATATACCAGACCGAGAAGGGCCGGATTATCCCGGAATGAAGAAATATACTTTTCATAGGCTTCAATGGCACCAGTATAGTTTTCGCTTTCTGCGCGGGCATTGCCCAAAAAATACCATGCCAGCTCAGCACTTGATGTATTAGGATATTTCTCAAGGATTAGTTCGTAGAGGGCACTGGCCTTGTTCAGATTTTCCTTTGCCTTGTCAGGATCGTCTAACGAACGGTCCAGGTATAATTGCCCAGCCTGATGTTCCATTGCGAGGGCTTCTTTCTCTTGTTGTTGTTGCCACCAAAATATACCGCCGATTGCCATCATCACGACACAGATCAGCAAGACTCCCGAAATCACCGCACCACGGTGTTGCTCGGCAAATAGCCAAATTCGTTCAGAGCGGGACAACAACTCCGGATGTTCGGAGGAAAACGATCGACTGGTATCTCGAATTCTGAAACTCATGGTTTTAAATGGACGGGGCGAGTATTTCTATGAAAGTGAGTGCCATTTTGAAGCCTCAGGCCTTATACTCACATGATAAGACCTTGTCAAATTCACAATATCGCTAAGAAATCACGAAGAACTAAGATAAGAATTGAACACTGCATTGGTGAAGGAAGTTAATCCTTGATCCAGAAGAGTGGGAAATTTCCACCGGATATCATTAGGTTGACATGGACTACATGCTTGATATAATTCATCTTACGTAAATCCGAAATTGATCGAATGGGCGGATAGCTCAGTTGGGAGAGCATTGCCCTTACAAGGCAGAGGTCGCAGGTTCAATCCCTGTTCCGCCTACCAACTACAGAAAATAAATCCGGTAGAGCCTAGGCCATACACCCGGTTAGTTCTTTTGTAATTTTAGAAGAAATTCCCAGGTCTAAATGCCAGAAAAAGGCTCCTTAATAAGCAAGGTATGTGGGGCCGTCGTTCAGCTGGTTAGGACGCCAGATTGTCAATCTGGAGGTCGCGGGTTCAAGTCCCGTCGGCCCCGCCATACACTTCTCAGCGTGAGTGTTCCGAACATTCCAAATCCACAGGCATTGTTTCTCTACATCTTCCCCCTACAGACAACCGGAGGTCTTGATGTTCTCTAGTAATCCTTTGGAAACGCTTGGATCTCTTGGACCAGTTTCAATTTTTGTCTTGTTGACCCTCCTGTTGTTCTCGGTATCTTCATGGGGGATTATTGCCTATAAATGGAGAATGTTTCGCACAAGCGATCTGGAAGAGTCCCAATTTCTTCAAGCCTTTGAGTGTTCGACTCTTAATAGGAAGGAGTTGGCAAATTTAAAGAAAACCGCGAATGTGCTTTCGCAAAGTTCAAGCGGAGCCGTCTTAGTTGGAGTCATCAATAAAGTCGATCAACATCGAGATTTCGTGGAAAGACAAGATCTTATAGGGGATCAGCGAGGCCGGCGATGGCCAGACCGCCAATATCTTGAAAAAGTGGTACAGTACATCGTGCAAGGTCAAATTAATCATCAAGAAAGTTACCTTCCCTTTTTGGCCACCACAGGGAACATCACTCCCTTTATCGGATTATTTGGGACCGTGGTGGGGGTAATGAATGCGTTTCGAGAAATTGGAGTCCAAGGATCTGCCAGCATTGCTGCAGTTGCCCCGGGTGTCGCGGAAGCACTGGTCGCCACTGCCGCCGGGTTATTCGCGGCGATACCCGCCGTGGTTGCCTATAATTATTTTTTGACAAAGATTCGAAAAAGTGCCTATCGCGTCGAAGCGTTTAGTATTGAATTTCTCAATGCTTTGGATGAGCTGTCTAACAGGGTCGATGAGGCTGAAGTCGTCCGGTGATGTTTGAATCCCGTCATCGCCGTTTTTTATCTGAAATCAACATTATCCCGCTAGTGGATGTGGTGCTTGTTTTGTTGGTGATCTTTATGGTCACTGCGCCCATGCTTCATAGAGGGATTGATATCACCCTCCCTCGTTCTTCTTCCAATACAATTACTCCTGATGAGCGGCTCATTATTTCCATTGAACCTGACGAAGCAATCTATGTTGGAAAAGATCGTGTCACAATTATTAGTTTACGCAAACGCCTTCATGAAGCGAGAGCGACGAATCCGATGGTGTCAGTCTATCTCCGCGCCGATAGTAAAATTCCCTATGGGCGAATCGTCCAGGTCATGGATGAGGTGAAACGGGTGGGCATTGAAAAATTAGGAATGGTGACCAACCCGAAAGGAACCCAGCTGGAGGAAGAATCCATTGACCTCTCCTAAGTGGAGAGGGCGATACGCTGGATGTTATGTCCTATGCCGGCCACTATAGTCTTCTCTCTGGGCATTTAGCGGAATCTTCCGCATGGGTGGATGACCGATTTAAACGAGGCCTGGTGGCCTCATTGGTGGTGCATGCTGTCCTGCTTTTGGGTCTTATGAGTGTCCGTTTTTCCCCGACCATTCAACAGCCCTTGGCCTCATATCGCGTGAACCTTGTGACTCTTCAGGAGTCGACGGCGCCTGCGCCATTGAAGAAAACTACACCCATAAAAAAGGCCAAAATATCTCAATCTACGACGCCTGCGCCCTCAAAGGAAACCACACCTGTACAAAAAACCAAAACTCCTCCGGAGGCGGCAACTCCAAAGCCAAAAATTGATCCGGTACCACCTCCAATTGTCGAACCGGTTCGGACGGAACAGGTGACGCAGTCTATTGTGGATGCTCTTGAGAGTGTCGCGGTGCCCCAATCTCGGGATATGGCTTCGGTGCCCAATACTCCTGTCATAGCTCCAACGGCGACTGAATCCGTGAGAGAACCCATTGAAGAGCAGTCGATTACCATGCCAGTGATTCCTCAGGCTCCAAAAATTTCGGTGCAGCAACCGTCCCCTAAAGATGATCCGCCGGCTCCTTCAGTGCCTTCCCCTGGCTCATTGGCGGATACGCTGAAACAGGCTGTCCAGTCTGTCGCTGTTCCTCAAAATCCTCAGAGGCCACCAGCGCAGATAAAACCTTCGCCAAATTCTAAATCAGAGAACCTAGCGAGTAGTAGCCAATCGTCCAAGGTAGAACCTCAACCGAAGGTGCCCTCTCGTCCTCGGGTGGCGGATTCATTGAAACAAGTACTGCAATCGGTGGTGGTTCCGGAAATGAAACAATCTTCAGGGGCTCCAAAGAAAAATGTACAGGCGGTTCCGGTGCCTAATCCATCACACCAGGAACCCCCTTTGCAGCCACGCAAAGAGCTTGAGGGGATCGTTATGCCTTCGGAAGCTCCACAATTAGCTGCGGTGGATCGTTCCAAAATTCAGGCATTATTGAAAAACGCGTCGAGAGAGCATTCTCCAAATTCCGTTCACGAGAATGCGGTGAATCAAAAAATCGCTAAGCTCATGATTCCCGATGTTCAGGCGCCTGAACCACATCATATTTTTTCGAAACCGGTAGAGAGCGGTACACAAAATGCCACGACTACTCTCCAGGTGTCGGGCTCTTCTCCAGAGGGCCATCCGTATTGGGGACGGGTGTGGTCAAAAATTGATCGAGAGTGGGTGGCGCCGACTGTTCAGGTGAGTTCCCTCAACCCTCTTCGAGTTGTTTTGGCCTTTCGAATTGAGCGCAATGGGGCTGTAAAGAAATTGGCCATCGAACAATCATCGGGGAATGAGTATTATGATATTGCCGCGAAACGGGCGGTGTTAGATGCCGCTCCCTTGCCAAAATTTTCTCCCGATATGCGCGAGGCCTATTACGATGTACAATTTCAATTTACCGTTAATGTGGATTCCTAATGAAAATACCTAAACGTTTCATGTGTGTAATCGCTGCGCTTCTCGGTGTGGGAGGGGTGGCCTTATTTGAGTCTAAGGCCGCAGACGTGTTTTTGGAAACCAAACGATCGGAGTTTCAAAAGATTCCCATTTGGGTTATGGGCTTTGGCGATGGAAATGCCGGTGCGGACTCGGGGAATCCCATTGGAGCACAGATAGCTCAAATTCTTAAGGCCGACTTAACCAGGTCTCAGGTTTTTGAGGTCGTGGGCGAGCCCATTTCCACCCTGGAATTTTCTCAATCGCATTGTCAGGGAACAGAACTTCTGGGAAAGGCCAAAGGAAGCGGAGCCACCGTATCCAGCTGGGGGCGTGTAGGGCGGAAGAATAGCAAGCTTGTGATGGAAACCTGTGCCTTCGATGGAGGGAGCGAAGATCTTGCTTTGGGGAAACGCTACGTAGGTAGCCCGATCACTTTCAAATTACTACGGCTCATGGTGCATCGGTGGGCGGATGAATTGGTTTCCCGGTACACGGGAGATCCTGGGATTGCACGGACCAAAATTGTATATGTGGCGGAAGACGCCAAGGGCAATCGAGATTTGTTTGTGATGGATTATGATGGGTTTGGTCCAAAGCAGATAACGGCCGATCAGCGATTGAGTCTCATGCCTGCTTGGTCACCGGATCAACGGCACGTGGCCTTTACGACTTATAAAAAAAATAATCAAGAGATCGTTCTTCTTCATTTAGCTTCGGGCACAAAGACGACGTTGGTTTCAGCCAAAAGTTTGAATATTACTCCAGCCTTTTCTCCCAACGGAAAACTGTTAGCCTTTGCGTCGGCGACGGAGGGAAATTCGGATATATATACGTTGGACTTGACGACGAAAGACTTGCTGAAACTCACGTTTGACTCCAGTGCCGATCTTTCTCCGGCATGGTCCCCCAATGGTCGGGAAATTGCATTTACCTCCGATCGAGGGGGGCGTCCTCAGATCTATCTTATGAGTGCGGATGGCTCAAACGTTCGACGTCTGACCTTTGAAGGGCAATATAACGCTGCCCCCGCCTGGTCCCCTCGCGGAGATTGGATTGTGTATGTCTGTCAATTACCACAGCAGGGGTTCAAATTATGTCGGATCACCCCGGATGGGCAAAAACGCATGCAAATTACCTCAGGCCCATCTAGCGAAATCGATGATTCCCCTTCATGGGCACCAGATGGGCGACATTTGGTTTTTAGTTCCACCCGGGGTGGGACGAGTCATATTTACATGGTGAATGTAGATGGATCGGGGTTGGAGCAATTGACGACTGGAGGAACCCATCATAGTTCTCCGTCCTGGTCGCCATTGTAGCGCTTCTGGGATTTCCTGCCATTATCAAAGAGGTGGTGATGGGATGGTTGGGCATTGCCCGGACGTTTCGTCCTGGCCAGGATATAATCAGGGAGTTCAGATTGATTTTGGGTGTATTGGTGATATGTGCATAGGGGGGCGGTAAAAATGGCGCAAAGAGATTTAGAGTGGTGCTCATCAAAGATGGGGAGGCTTGCTTTGTTCCTACGTCGTCTGCCGAAAATGATCTTGATTGGTGTGCTGTTGGTGAGTCTGCCATCTTGTGTGGCCCAACAAGCCGATCTTGTGCGCTTTCAGCAAGAGTTTGAAACCAAGATTGCCAAACTTGATCAGGAGAAAAAAGCCCTAGCTTCCACCCTGGCTCAAGCCAACCAATCGATTAAAGAATCCCAGGCCGTCTTGGCTCAACAAAAATCAGAAGTGTCGGAATTGGTCAAGGCGCGTGCGCAAATCAATAGTGACTTGCGAAGCCTTCGGGAGGAAAACCTTCCAAAGTTAAGCGGCGAATTAGAATCAGAATCCCATCGACTGCAACGCCTGGAGAAAAAAGTTGATGACCTGGTCCAGTTGGAGAAGAATCTCAGGGCGGAATTGGAAAAAAGTAATAAGGCCCGTGCTGCAGAAATCGTGACGCTTCGCGACAATGTCCAAAAAGAGTTTGATCGTCAGGGTAAAACCATGAGTGAGCAGATGGCTGGATTCAGAACTTCGCTAGTAGAGTTCAAGGAGGCTCTGGCTGGGATTGACACGCGTTTGGTTGCCGAACAGGCGAGGGCAACAGCTGCCGAGACCAAAATGAAAAATGAGGTAGAGGCACAGCAAACCGCATTACAAGAGAAGTTGGATTCGGATACTCAAACCCTCAAACAATATTTGGAGACCGATGTCAAAACCAGCATTGGTTCGGTGGCGAAAACACTTAAAGAGGTCAATGCGGATTTAGGCAAGCAAGTCGATGCGCAAGCGGCCGAACTTAAGGCCCAATCGGCATTACTATCGAACTTGAACACCAAAGTGGGGACGGAATTGGCTGCGCTCAAGGAGCAAAATGAAGGGGCCAAACAGAATCTTGCAAGTTTGACTCAGTCCATGACCCAGTTTCGAAATGGGTTGGATGCCGTGAGCGCACAATTAGGATCGAAGGTGGATGAGCATGGCCAGACCCTGGAGCAATCGGGAAGCCGATTAAAGCAAATTGAGGAGCAGTACGCGTCTCTCTCCAAAAAGTTTGATGCCGAGACCCAAGGTCTAAAGGCTGATTTAAAGCAGGCACGCACGCAGGTGGTTTCGCAAGATAAACATATCCAGGATTTAAATCAGTCCGTGGTCTCTATGCGCGAAGTGTTGGATTCCATGGCAGGCATGCTTGGGAAGCGGAGTGATGAGCAACTGCAACAAATGGGAAAATTGGCTGCGCAATTAGAGCAGGTCCAAAAGGCCAAATCCCAAAATGCTTCTCAACAGGATGCGAATCTTCAAGCGCTCTCTTCCCACGTCAATGAGGTGACCGCAAGCGTACAATCCGTGGTGACTGCGCTAGATCATCTCAAGTCGTCCCTCTCATCTCGGCTCGATGCTCAGGCAGCCCAACTAGCGGAGCAAGAGCGACGGATCACGGAAACCGCAAACAACTCGTCCTCTTTACAGGGGGTCAATCAAGAGTTGCAAGCGAATGTGGAACACCTGAACCAATTAACCTCAAGCCTCGCCCAACTCAAGGAAGTCGTCAATACTATTGGGACCAAGCTTGGGAAAAAAGTCGATGAACATGAAAACCAAATTGCTGGGTTGTCTCAGCGTGTTCAACAATTGCAGTCTTCTAAAAAGAGCGCAGCCTCCAAATCGTCTGCTCCCAAATAACCCAAGCACCGTGCATATAGCTAATTGATCTGATGAATGCCATGGTCATGAAAATATTATGTATATCTCTGATTATGGCGACTTATAGCCTCAATATAGGGTTTGCTGCGGACCGGTCAGATTTCGAGCATCAATCTTCCAACGGAACCTCCGAGACTAAGCGATTAATCAAACCGAGCCAGGCGTTTCATTTTGCCTATCAGGATTATTTGAAAGGACACTTTGGCTTGGCATTGTCCCAGTTTCAGAATTTTATTGCCGATTACCCGGAGAGTTCCATGGTCCCCAAAGCCTATTTTTATTTGGGGGAGTGTTATGAACAGGAGGGCAATCTGAAAGAAGCGGCTCGCGCATTGACGACTCTTATTGAACAGTATGAAATGAGTCGACAGGTGCCTGCGGCCTTATTCAAATTAGGAAAAGTCATGGTGAAAGCCCGGAAGCCTCAAAAGGCCAAAGCCTACTGGATTAAGTTGATTAAAGACTTTCGGGGGACACCTGAAGCCAAATTAGCCTCACGAGATCTTAATCGGATTCCCTAGCGACCTTTTCAAACAGCCTCGTCTTTGATTACGATACGCCGTTTAAGCATGACCACCTTATTAGGATTTCCATGACAAGGTCTCCTGACACCAAAATCCGCGTGTTGCCTGATTCCGTCTCCTGCCAGATTGCGGCCGGAGAAATTGTGGATCGTCCGGCGTCCGTGGTGAAAGAACTCCTGGACAATAGTTTGGATGCTGGGAGCTCCATGATTGCAATAGATGTGGTTGAAGGTGGCAAGCGGCTGATTCGTGTCACGGACAATGGCGAAGGGATGACTCGGGCCGATGCGCAAATGGCCTGTCAACGATTTGCCACCAGTAAGCTTTCCAATGTGTCGGATTTATTGAACATTGCAACCTATGGGTTTCGAGGAGAAGCGTTACCAAGCATTGCATCAGTATCGAAGTTCAGTTTGTTGACTGGAAAACGCGGGGAGTCAGTGGGCACACAGCTAATTGCCGATGGTGGTCCCGTATCTTCCATGAAAGAGCAGGCATGTCCGCCTGGTACCCGAATTGACGTTGCAGAGTTATTCTACAATACCCCAGGACGTCAAAAGTTTTTGAAATCCACGCCCACGGAATTTTCACACATTTGCCATGTGGTCCAACAGGCCGCCTTGGCGTCTCCTGGAACCCAATTTCGTTTGACCCATAACGACAATGTGGTATTCGATTTTCCCGCCGTGGATTCCCTGCAAGATCGCCTGCTCCAATTGTATGGAACCAGGGTGATGGATCAGATGCTACCTCTTGATTTTGAACGTGGTGGACTCAAAGTTGAGGGGGTAACGATTAACCCCTATCACGCACGAACAAGTCGCTCCCCCCAAGAAATGTTTGTGAATGGACGGGTGATAAAAAATACGACCATCTCGCACGCGATTTATGAAGCCTATGGGTCGTTTCTCCCAAAGGGGCGACACCCGGTGTTTGCGTTATTTTTAACAATCGATCCTGCCGTGGTGGATGTGAATGTCCATCCTGCCAAACGCGAAGTGAAATTCTCTGCACCTGATATGGTGCATCGAGTCGTAAAAGAAGCCGTGAGACGTCCCCTCCAACGAAAATCAGCGATGCAGCCAGTGGATGATCTGGAAGGGTACCGGAGGGGGCAGCCCTCAAACCCAAGGGCATATGGGGATCAACAACACTTTGAGCAGGATGTTCTGAGGATGAATCCTAGTGAATTCGTTCGGGCGAATACTGAAACAGGCACTTCATCGGCTACACCTGAGGACAGGGTGACACTGTTTTCCCATGAAACTCTTCAATCCGATCATATTGGTGAGGCGAAGGCATCGTATTTACTCGAACCTGATTTCACGGTTCGGGTGTTAGGTCAAATAAGCCATACCTACATTGTGGCTCAAGTGGGGGAAGAATTTCATGTGGTGGATCAGCATACGGTGCATGAACGCGTGTTGTTTGAGCGTTTATGGCGAAGTTGGGTGGAAAAAACCGTGCAATCACAATCACTGTTGATTCCCGAGCCAATTGAACTCCAACCGCATACTGCCGCACTCCTGCAATCGGCCCTACCGGAGCTCTCAAGTTTGGGTTTAGAAATGGAACCCTTCGGGGAAACGACTTTTGTTATTCGGTCAGTCTCGGCCTTGCTTGGACCCATGGATTATGCCGCATTGGTCCAAGATCTAGTCGAGGATCTGACTGAATGGAAATCCCTGGATTCCATCGAAAAACGTGTTCGTCCCATTTTGGCATCCATGGCTTGCCAAGGTGCGGTCCAAGCAGGTCGTGCGATGGCTGAACCGGAAATGAAACTCGTGTTGGAGGATTGGGTGCAAGAAGGTTTTCCCATGACTTGTCCCCATGGGAGGAGGGTCACAATGCGATTTTCCATGGACGAGCTTCACAAAATTTTCCGTCGAATTTAGAACAATGTCGATTCCTTCAAAGGCCAAAACCGCTGTGTTGTCCACGAATACCTCCTTGCTTCCCGTGATCGTGCTTGTTGGACCTACTGCTATTGGAAAAAGCCGTGTGGCAATTGAAATGGCGAAGGCCTTGGGTACGGAAGTGCTCACGGCTGACTCAACCCAAGTTTATCGGGGCATGGATATCGGAACGGATAAACCGTCTTTCGACGAGCGCGAAGACGTGCCTCATCGCCTC
The DNA here is from genome assembly GCF_032191465.1 of Candidatus Nitronereus thalassa. Taxonomy (NCBI): domain Bacteria; kingdom Pseudomonadati; phylum Nitrospirota; class Nitrospiria; order Nitrospirales; family Nitrospiraceae; genus Candidatus Nitronereus; species Candidatus Nitronereus thalassa. The sequence continues at coordinate 3,306,865 of NZ_JAQOUE010000001.1, forward strand.
ATCGATCTTGTGAACCCCGATGAGCCGTTCAATGCCGGGGAATATCGATACCATGCCGTGACGGAAATTGAACGTCTTCATCGAGAAGGCCGGATCCCTCTGGTGGTTGGTGGTACAGGGTTATACATTCGGGCCTTGCTGCGAGGACTTTGGCCTGGTCCTCCGGTAGATTGGACATTACGTCGGGCGTTAGAGCGAGAAGCAGAAGACCGGGGATTGTCCGCACTCTATCAGGAACTCGGACAGGTTGATCCCGAGCGGGCCCAGAAGGTGCATCCTAATGATGCCGTCAAAGTGCTTCGTGCTTTAGAAATCTTTCGCCAAACTGGGGTGCCAGCTAGTCAGGCGCATGACCAGCACGGGTTTCAGGATCGGCCCTTTCACGCGTTAATGCTCGGCTTGACCATGGATCGGGAGGCCTTGTACCGACGAATCGAAGAACGAGTCCATGTGGAGATTGAAAAAGGTTTGGTGGAAGAAACACGCCGACTGTTGGCTCAGGGCTATTCCCGTAATCTGACATCTATGAAAAGTCTGGGGTATCGACAAATGGCAGGATTTCTTGAAGGGGACTATGACTATAATGAGGCGGTTCGTCTCCTGAAGCGGGATACACGCCATTTTGCGAAACGCCAAATGACGTGGTTTCGCAAAGAGCCGGAAGTGCAGTGGGTGTCAGTGTTGCCTGATGAATCTATCTCCAACATCACGGCTCGAATAATGACACACGTGCATCGGTTTATGACACAAGTGCGAAAAGAGACGAAACAAAATATCTTGATACCGATCAATGCTAGGTAGGAAAAGAAGGGGGATATGGCTGTAAAACCTCGAGCGGATATTGCCGTGATTGGCGGGAGTGGGTTGTATGAAATGGAAGGCCTGACTCGGGTGCGTGAAGTGCGAGTGGCTACACCGTTTGGCAAGCCTTCGGATGTTCTGGTAATTGGAACGTTGGCTGGTCAGCAGGTCGCCTTTTTATCGCGTCATGGCCGAAGGCATCGTATAAGCCCGTCCTTGATTAATTACCGGGCTAATATCTATGCCCTAAAATCTCTTGGAGTGAAAAGAATTTTTTCCGTAAGTGCAGTAGGCAGCATGAAGGAACATATTGAACCTGGGCATCTGGTGTTGCCGGATCAATTCATTGATCGAACGACTCAACGTGCGGGAACTTTTTTCGATCAGGGCCTCGTGGCCCATGTGGCGTTTTCCGAACCTATCTGTGGTGAGCTTGCGGGGATTGTTCACCGTGCCGCCCAAGAGGTGGGCGCGATCACCCATGCCGGTGGCACCTACGTGTGTATCGAAGGGCCGCAATTTTCGACAAAGGCGGAATCGAACCTATATCGACAATGGGGCGTGGATGTGATTGGCATGACCAATATTCCTGAGGCGAAGCTCGCCAGAGAAGCGGAGATGTGCTATGCCACTCTGGCCTTGGCAACAGATTATGATTGTTGGCATGAAACCGAAGAGTCGGTCACGGTGGAAGCCATTTTAAGCATCATGCATGCCAATGTGGTCCAAGCCAAAAAAGTTATTTTGAAAGCCCTCCAGTATACCGGCAACCCACGAACATGTTTCTGTGGAATCGCATTGCAGCAGGCAATTGTGACTGCGCCGGAAGCCATTTCAGCGTCAGACAGGCGGCGCTATCAATTATTTTTACCACCTCAACTGAAGAAGAAACCTAAAAGGAGTTGATGACATGGGAAAATTGTTAGTGGTGGGGTCCGTGGCCTTTGATACGGTCAAGACTCCGTTTGGTGAAGTCGAGGATGTCTTGGGAGGATCGGCCACGTATTTCTCAACGGCTGCCAGTTTCTTTACGGAGGTCGATTTGATTGCGGTCGTTGGGGAAGACTTTCCAGAACAGCATATTGAATTTTTAAAGGGGCGGGGCATTGATATCTCCGGACTTGAACGTCGAAGCGGAAAGACATTTCGATGGAAAGGTGAATATTCCTACCAACTCAATGAAGCGCAGACCCTGGATACTCAACTCAATGTGCTTGAAACATTTCGTCCTAAAATTCCCGATCATTATCGGAACCCGGATTTGTTGTTCTTGGGGAATATCGACCCCGAACTGCAACTCGATGTCTTAAATCAAGTCAAGCGTCCAAAGCTCGTGGCCTGCGATACCATGAATTTTTGGATCGGCGGGAAGCGTGAGGCATTATGGAAAGTGCTGGAAAAGGTCGATGTGTTGGTCATCAATGATGGGGAAGCCCGAGAACTCGGGCAAGATTCAAATTTAGTCAAGGTTGCGCAGGAGACGCTTGCCCGCGGGCCGAAACATTTGATCATCAAGCGGGGCGAATATGGCGTCCTGATGTTTAACGAGAAACATACCTTTGGGGCCCCAGCCTTCCCATTAGAAATGGTGAAAGATCCTACTGGCGCCGGGGACACGTTTGCCGGAGGGTTTATGGGACATCTGGCCGCCACCGGAGATTTCTCGGATGCGGGATTGCGGCGGGCGATTGTCTTTGGGTCTGTCATGGCGTCCTTTAATGTCGAAGCCTTTAGTCTTGACCGTTTGCGCGACCTAGACTATAAGGAGGTAGAAACCCGCTTTCGAGAGTTTAAACGACTCACGCATTTCGAGGACCTGTCATAAGAATGGCCCTGGGTTTGGGCTTCTTCTCATACATTTACATCACACGGAATTGGTTATGATGATCAAGAGAGGTGAAACCTGCATGCGCGATCCTCAGGGTTTTCTCTTAATGCCGTCTTCGTGTGGTCAAGATCGTCGAGGCTGACCTATGGATTCATTGGGAACATTTTTTCGAGAAGCGCGGGAAGCTCAAGGCTTATCCCTGCAGGATGTGGGTGCCTCGACCAGAATCCAGGAATTTTATTTAAACGCGTTGGAAGAAGAACAATTTGACTCCCTTCCTCAGAAAGTCTTTACCAAAGGGTTTGTCCGGACCTATGCGAAAACTCTAGGGTTGGATGAAGAAGAAGCTGTACGGCGATTTACAATCTCCGCCGGATCGTATTACCAAAAGGAAGAGGAAGAACAGCAGCAAGTCATCCAACGGGAAGAAGAGAATCGGAAAGGCAAGGCCAATAGAAATGCAGTGATCATTCTTACAGGGGTGGTACTTATTGGATTGATTTTTATATTGCCTAGAGAACAGTCGTCCCCCCCGCCTCGGCCATCTAGTGCTCCGCCAAAGGTATCTCAAGAGTCCCCGACGAAATCCAACATGCCCTCTGTGGGTGTTGGAGAGGAGGCAACGGTTACTTCGGAAACTAGTCAGGAAATCGAAGGCGGGACATCAGTGACTGCAGTGTCTCCACCGATGAACCAAAAACCATCCTCTCCCTCTCCCAAGAAACCGCCCGAATCCTCTACGCCTGCGACGTCACAAGCCCCTGACGCAGGACAAGCTGTGCAAGAAACACCTAATGGCCAACCTGCTGCTCCTGTGAAGGTGATGAGTGCTCCGTTCGAGCCTGGTCAGGGTGAACAGGATGGGCCTCTCATGTTGGAGTTGGAAGCCTTGGAAATTACATGGGTCGTGGTTCGTTCTGATGACCGAGAGCCACATGAGGCTTTGTTGCAACCGGGCGAGCGTGCCCTTTGGCGGGCACATGAGCGATTTTTTTTGACGCTAGGGAATGCGGGTGGCGTGAAAGTGAAACTCAATGGAATACCCAAAGGGCCCTTCGGGAAGCATGGATCAGTGATACGTGACCTTGAAATCAAACCTTAAGTGAAATTATCTCCTCCCATTCATCTCTCGACTTTATAAATCACCATCTTCCCATGTCAGAAAATTTTTTGGACATTCCCCCCTTAATTAAAGCGGCTGAGGCAGCATTTCAACATGCGGTCGCTCCTTCATCAGGCTTTCGAGTTGGCGCAGCATTACAAACACAAGAAGGGCCATTGTTTACGGGATGTAACATCGAAAGCCCAGTGTATCTTGGTATTTGCGCAGAACGCGTGGCGTTATTTAAAGCCTTGTCTGAGGGATATCGAAAATTTTTGGCCTTGGCCATTGTCTGTGAAGAAGGCGTACCCTGTCCGCCCTGTGGCACCTGCCGGCAACTCCTTTGGGAATTCTCTCCAGGTTTGCACATTGTGCTTGACAACAAGTTTGGCGAAACACAAATACGTATAATTGAGCACTTGTTGCCTGATGTATTCGAACGTGGAGGAAGAAAGCCATTTAAAAACAAAGAGTTGTAGTGAAATTAGGTTGGAGTTCCTTTCTTGACATTTTTAAAAAGTCGTTGATATATTCGACGGGTTTTCTCCCTTTTATAAAGAGAAAATTTGGAATAATTGATAATGAAAAGGTGTGCTTTCTGTGGCCTTAGCAAGTCGCAATGATTGCTCTTTGTTCACGGTCTTATAATCAAAGGAGGATTGCATGAAGAAGTTTTTAATGGTGTGTAGTTTGTTAACCGCTGTTGCCTTTGCGGGTAGCGGTGTGGCGTTTGCCGGTCCTGAAAAAGATCCAATGAAGCCCCGCGTGCCAAAATCTGACCGAGGCACGGCAAAAAAGATGAAGTCTCCATTTGGTAAATTGGAAGATGCTCCTGCGGATATTGTTGCTGAAGGCAAAAAGATTTTCGAAGGCAAGGGTACCTGTGTGAATTGCCATGGAAAAGATGGTGATGGGCAAGGTCCTGCTGGTAAAGTGCTAAATCCAGGTCCTCGCGATTTCACGAACTGCAAATTCCACAAGAGACGGAAAGATGGTGAATTGTTCTGGATCGTGAAGAATGGCAGTCCTGGTACTGGTATGGTGTCCATGATTCCAGCCACGATTACTGAAGAAGACGGTTGGAAGGTTCTTGCGTACGAGCGGAGCTTCTGTAAGAAATAAGTGTGTGTCCACATGTTTCCTCCTTGGAAACGTGAAGTCGTTATAGCCCCGTTTAGGCCAAGCCTAAACGGGGCTTTTTACTCTGCGTGGTTTGAAAAGAGGCCATACGGACAGTGAGAAAAAAAATCTATAAGAATTCTGTCCGAGTTTTGGGATTCATGATGGTCTTTTCCTTTATATGGACACCTCTGCTCGCGCAGGAATTCGAGCCACTGCGACCAAGAGTTCCGGTTGAGGAACGGTCCATGGCGAGAAAAATGCTCCCTCCCTTTGGTTCTACAAAGAGAGCAACTCCCAGCATCATTGCTGAGGGGAAAGCTCTGTACGAAGGAAAAGGGACGTGCATTAGTTGTCATGGCGAGTCTGGATTGGGAGATGGCGAAGTTGGGCGATCACTCAATCCCAGCCCTCGTAACTTTACGAACTGCCGATTTCATGCGCGTCGGCGAGATGGGGAATTATTCTGGATTTTGAAAAATGGGAGTCCCGGAACAGGTATGGTTCCAATGATTCCCGTTACGATCACGGAAGAGGAAGCCTGGAAAATTCTTGCCTATGAGCGAAGCTTTTGTCGAGACTGGCAACGCTAGTTAAGGGCGTGGGGGGCTTAGATTCCCCCAAATAAAATTCGGGGATTGCTTCGGGTTCTCCAGATACCATGTTCCTGTCAATTCTTTCCCATACACCTTTTAATAAAGTTGACACCCTGGAATGGCGTTGACTAGACTCCTGAAGTAGAGGAAATTGTGTATCCCAGGATGGGGCATCATATCTGAGGAGAGATTCATGGGTAAAAAACGAACGATGGAAGAAGATTTAGGAGTCCTAAAGAAAAAAGTTGCGGAAGGGCGAGGGAAAAGTCAAAACCCAGAAGGCAATGACTCATTGCGGTCGCTGCGCAAACATCTCAAGCGTACGCAACGAAAAGTTCGATCTCGGGCGGCTCGTATTGCACAGGCTGCCGGGAAAAAGAAAGCGGCCGCGGCTTCTTAAGTCAGTGGAGTGATGCGTTCAAGCTGAGGGGCTATGTGCCCTGCTCAGAAGTATAGGGAAAGGGGAGTTGTGTTATGAGTGAAGATCTCAAATCTTCTGCCGAAGAACCAGAAGCCGAAAACTCTGAATCTCTAGGAGCAGAAGAATCAGAGCAGGTGGTCACCGATGACATGGTCGATGAAGTTTCCAGTTCTCTCCTGGATGAGGAAGCGGTGGCATTAGCGGATTCCGAGACCGCAGAAGGTGCATCGGAAGAGGATGAGGAATTTGAGCTCGAAGAAGAAAAAGTTAAAGATGAGATCGATATCCAGATCGATCTTCTGCATGATTCCGATTGGGTCGTGCGTCGCGAAGCGGTCATCACCTTGGGTGAGATGGCCGATGAACGTTGTGTTGAGCCGCTCGTTCGGGCTTTGCGAGATGGAGATTGGCAGGTGCGGGAAGCCGCAGTGGAAGCAGTCGCCGAAGTTGGCCCCCCAGCCGTGGACATGCTGATTCAGTATGTCCGTGATTGGGAATCTCGGAAATATGTGCTTCGGGCGTTAGGGAAAATCAATGACGAACGAGTGCTTGATCCTCTCATTTCCTATTTGAAAAGCGATGAATTTAAAGATGACGCCACTCGAGCGCTCGTTGAACTCGGCAAACCCGCCGTCCCAAAGTTGATTGAAGCGCTCAGCAGCCAAGATGATTTTGTCAAAAAACAAGCCATTTTGGCGTTAGGCGATATACAAGATCCTCAGGCGGTCGATCCCCTCATTGCCGTGCTAACAGACACGGATTGGTTAGTCCGATTGACTGCGGCTTCTTCCTTGGAAAAAATCGGAGATCTGCGAGGGCGTGCGGCGATTAAACCATTGATGAAAGATCCCGACATGGTCGTCCGTATGCGGGTGGAACGCATTCTAGCAGCCTGGAAACAAAATCAACCCAAAGGTAAGGAGCACGAGCCGGCAAACGCGTAAAAAAGAAACGTTATTCGTGATCGGGAAGGCGTAATGAGTGGATGTAGTTTTCGAAGTTACGACACTGTTTTATTTTAGCTTGTTGTTTAAAATTCCTACCTTGTTTCACTCTTTTGAAATCAGCGCGTCCAAATCTTTTTGCGCTTCGTCAATTTTCTCCTGAGACACGTTCTGGCCGGAAGCTAACGTTTGTTTAATGGCGTTGAGTTTGTCCACGAGCCCGTCGATGACCACCTGGGAAGTTTTCTTTCCCTGGATTTCCACAGCATTTTTCAAATGGGAGAGAGATTCTCCTAAGGCCTTTGCCGCTTCACCATATTCCCCATCCAAAATTTCTGCTTTTCCATCGAGGAGTCGAGATTTTGCCTCAAGAAACTCTTGTTTAAGACCAAGTCTTCCTTCCTCTAGACCGACTGTTTTATCGACGACATTTTCCGACAGGGTTCGTATGGTTCGCTTGACCTCTTCAGGCGGTTGTTGGCCAATGTAATAACCTGCCCAAAATATTCCCCCTAGCAGAAAGACGATTCCGATGAATTTAATCATGTGGTCTCCCAATCCTCTTCGGGTGTTATAACAATTCCAGAGAATTTTGCCTAGCAAGAGAGTAAAGGCTGGTCTAATGAGAAAGTGATAATGGGTGGTTCGAAACAGAACAAAAAAAAGACCAGCAAAGCTGGCCTTTTTCTCACGACAGAGTCGAGGAATGAGGTCTTTTCAATGGTGTTGGTTAGCGTACCCTTTCCAATGAAGGTTCGGCATGTGTTCGGGTATGATCCACAATATAAAATTGTTGGACATAATCTTTCAGCATGCGTCGGGCACTGAATCGTGGAGCATTAGTCCGAATAGCATTTTTCACAATCTTCACCCATCCGTGCGGAATGCCGTCCTGGTCCCGTTGATAGTACAAAGGAATCACTTCTTTTTCGAGAAGGTGCAAGAGGGATTCGGCATCGTGCTGATCCTGGGCGGTTTCTTCCAATCCCTCGGTGGCCTGTGGAAAGGCCCATCCATTGGAACCGTCATAGCCTTCCTTCCACCACCCGTCGAGGACACTTAAATTCGGGACCCCGTTGAGGGCGGCTTTTTGTCCACTGGTACCACTGGCTTCGAGTGGTGGACGGGGATTATTCAACCACACATCCACACCTTGTACCAAAAACTTAGCCACATGCATGTCGTAATCTTCGAGGAAGGTGATATGCCCGCCGAACCCATGTTGTTTGGCAAATTGATACACTTCATGGATGAGTTCTTGCCCTGGCTTGTCGGCTGGATGAGCTTTCCCTGCAAAGATAAATTGGACGGGTTGCCAAGGGTTTTGCAAAAGGGCTTTGAGGCGATCAGGATAATAAAAAAGAAGGTTAGCCCGTTTATAGGTCGCAAATCGTCGTCCAAAACCAATGGTGAGGGCGTAGGGATTGAGTAGCGCGCCTCCCGCAAGGACTTGTTGCGCTTCTAATCGGCCATGAGTCCATCCATGTTGGATTCGTTGTCGAATAAAGCCTAGCAATTTCCGTTTCAAAAATTTTCGGACTTCCCACAATTCGTGATCAGGAATATCCAGGACGCGATGCCAGAGGGCGGACTCATCGGATTGATCCTGCCAATTGGGCCCTAAATATTTTGAGTAGAGGTGGCTCATTTCCGGAGCAATCCATGTAGGGACGTGGACGCCGTTGGTAACAAAATGAATTGGCACTTGGGCTTCCTGACGATCGGGCCACATGCTCTGCCACATGGACCGCGACACGCGCCCATGTTCTTCGCTCACGCCGTTCACGCTTTCAGATAACCGGATGGCAAGTGCGGTCATATGGAATTGGCCAGGATGTTCTTGCGGATGTTGGCCCAATGCGAAAAATTCCTCACGGCTCAATCCCATGTCCGTCCAATAGGAAGAAAAGTGTTGATTGATGAGGTCTTCAGAAAAGACATCGTGTCCGGCAGGAACAGGAGTGTGGGTCGTAAATAAGGAACTGGCGCGAATCTGTGATATGGCGTCCGAGTAGGATACTCCTTGCTGGAGTAACTCACGCATGCGTTCCAGATTGAGAAAGGCCGCATGCCCTTCATTGGCATGCCACATGCGCGGCTGAATTCCCAGCGACCGGAGTGCGCGAACACCGCCAATGCCCAGCAGTACTTCCTGGCATAACCGGGTTCGTTGGTCGCCACCGTACAGGCGAGCCGAAAGCGTTCGATCGTCTGGTTGATTGTCTTCCACATCCGTATCCAATAAATAAAGCAGGATCCGACCGACTTGAATAAACCAAATCAAGCAATGAACCGGGCGATTTCCCAATTGGACGGTGATTTGGCATTGCTTCCCTGTCGGAAGCATCGCCGGTTGAATGGCCGAAGAGGTTCGATCAAACCGTTCATTGACGGCCTGTTGCCATCCATCCGGCCCAATCACTTGTCGGAAATAAGCTTGAGAATACATGAAACTGACGCCCACTAGGGGAATGCCTAAATCACTGGCTTCTTTCAAATGATCTCCGGCCAATACACCAAGACCTCCACTATAAATAGGGATAGAATTATGCAACCCGAATTCTGCGGAAAAATAGCCAATGGACGCTTTCGCTACCTGAGGGAAATTCGTCCCAAACCAATGGTCGGTTTTCGTCATATAGTCATCATAGGCTTTGACTGCCGCTTGGTATTGTCGGGTAAAGATAATGTCTTGGGATAGGCTGGCGAGGCGTTCAGGTTTGACTTCTTGAAGCAGTTTCACCGGATTGTGGTGCGTTTGTCGCCATACGGTTTGATCAAGATTCTCAAAGACTTGGCGTACAACCGGCGTCCAACTCCACCAGACGTTCATGGAAAGTTCATGTAATCTGGGAAATGGTGAATTATGGTTGGTTGAGTCTTGTTGTGCCGAATTGTGCATAGGTAATCTCCGGTTCCAAAGTGGTTCGGTACAAGAAGTTCGGTACAATCCCAGGGAGACTTAAGGTGGGAAAGAGAGCCGATCAGGCATGGCCGGTCGGTTGGGTAGATTCTTGGGAAAGCCTAGAGGAGAGTATGGCAAATCGGTCGCCAAGGATCTGTGAGACCCGGTTCAAATGGGTGGTGAGTTCTTTAAGTTGGTCAGGGTGTAGATCACGTCGAAATTGGGGAAAAAATCCCCAGCGGGTTTCGAATTCTTCCCCGGATATACTCGAGACCACGCTAATAAGTTTAATCGCTTGAGGACCAGCTTCTTTGGGTTCTGATGGGACGGGCTCTGCAGCCGGTTCTGCCGGAGAAGACGAGGAAGCCGCAAGATCCGCCTCGTTCTTGCCTTCAAACAGGGCCTGCATGGCCGGAATAATAGCACTGGTGCATAGGGTGGAAGCGGAAATAATCGCCTGGTTGTTGCTCGCGCCCGCCCGTCCGGCGACCCGTTCGGCCGCATGCTGGAAAAAGGCATTCCGTTCCTTGGTGTCTTCCGAGAACACGAACTTGTGCTTCTCGTAGATCGTTCGACTTTCTCCCACGGCTTGGCCGATGGATAAAATCACTTCTTGGTCGTCAATTTCAGAGGAACTCATGGAGGGGGCCAGTAAGTTCGTGAGGCGATCGCTGACCTGATCCTCAAGGCTGTTCATGAACTCAGGTTGTTGTTGAATGGGGATGTAAAAGGCCGAAATCCGGTCGGCAAGGTTAAACATCACCTTGATGAATTCCAGATAAATTTCCCATTCTTGCTCGCGCGTAAATTTTGTGGAAACGGCTTGATCACTCCGTTTGATGAGAGTAACCGATTCACGGGCGACGCTAAGCATGGTATTAGCGAGGTCCTCAAGAATTTTTCCGTATTCGTTCTTAATGTCCATCAGTCAATCGTCCCGAATGAGTAAACATCATTATAAACAAATGCGGAAAAGGCTTCGCAAGTTCGCAGAAGGAGATTGGCGAAAACACTGATGAATCCGGGTCGGTCGTTGCGCGCCCCTAGTCTGTTTGCTATACACGGCGAGGTTATGGGAAGGTAGATCCTTCTCAATGTACCTTCCGAATTTTTCAAATTTTCTCTCATGGATACCCTGAAGCCTGATCCCAAAGTCTACGTGCTCAAACGGTCGAGTGCCGACACACCGATTCGCCCCCTCTCCCGAGACTATGCCCAGGAATTGAATCCCCAACAACTCGCTGCCGTGGAGGTGGTCAACGGGCCGTCGTTGGTGATTGCCGGGGCGGGAAGTGGAAAGACCCGCGTGTTGGTCTATCGCGTCGCTCGGTTGATTGACATGGGCGTGGATCCGTCCTCGATTCTCCTGCTGACCTTTACCCGAAAAGCCGCACAAGAAATGTTGGGGCGCGTGGGCATGCTCATCGGTCCGCAAAGTGATCGCGTCATGGGCGGGACCTTTCACTCCGTGGCCAATATCCTTCTCCGGCGGTTTGGCCGGACGATTGGATTGGAACCGGGATTCACCATTTTGGATCGTGGAGATTCCGAAGACCTGGTGGGTCTGGTGCGTGGGCAAATTGGCCTGGTGGAAACCAACAAACGCTTTCCACGAAAACGAACCATTGTCGATATGTTCAGCAAATGTTCGAATACCCTCCAACCCTTGGATAATGTTCTGCTCAATGAATATAGCCACTTTGGCGACTTTCTCGACAATCTCACGAAACTGCAAGAGGGGTATAATTCGACCAAGCGTCAACGGCAGTTAGTCGATTACGACGACCTGTTGCTTCGTCTTCGGGAATTGCTCATCGCAGATGAATCCGCCAGACGAATGATTTCCGAAACCTATCGCTACATTTTGGTAGATGAGTATCAAGACACCAACCGGTTGCAAGCCGAGGTTGTCCGAAACCTCGCCGCTACCCATGACAACGTGATGGTGGTCGGCGATGACTCGCAATCCATCTATGCGTTCCGGGGGGCCACGTTCCGGAATATCATGGAATTTCCCACGCTGTTTCCCGGTACCCAGATCTTCAAACTCGAAGAAAATTATCGTAGCACGCAGTCGGTCCTGGGGTTGGCCAATGCCGTCATCGAAGGAGCCACGGAAAAATACAGTAAAACCCTGTTCACGAACAAAGAGGGGGGCGAGCGGCCAGCCTTGGTGCAGGCCATGGGGGAAAACCCGCAATCCCGGTTCGTGGCGCAAAAGATTCTGGAGTTGCGGGAAGAAGGGGTACCGCTGAGTGACATGGCCGTGCTGTTTCGGTCGAGCTTTCATGCGTTTGATTTGGAAGTGGAACTAACCAAGCGGGATGTGCCGTTTATTAAACGAGGCGGGTTCAAGTTTATCGAAACCGCGCATGTCAAAGACTTACTCGCCCATCTGCGAGTCATTCACAATCCGCTAGACAGCGTGAGTTGGAATCGCTTACTCCTGTTAATCGAAGGCGTGGGACCGAAAAAAGCCAAGGATTTGGTGGCTCAATTGGTGGCCACGGACACGCCCAGTGCCGTATTGCGGGAAGGGTCGGGACGATCGGCCTTTGGCTTGCGCAATTTAGCGGCAGCGTTGGATGCCGTAGGCCATGCTGATGACGGGTCCCCGCCGGATCAAATCAACCAAGTGCTGGAATATTATTTCCCGATTTTGAAAGATCAGTACGACGACTATCCCAAGCGCATCCGGGATTTAGAACATTTGCAGGGGATGGCGGAGCGTTATCACAGCCTAGAAGAGTTTTTGGCGGACCTCACACTGGAGCCACCGGATGAAAGCGTCTTGGATGTGGACGCCCCCGATCGGGATGATGAACGGCTGGTATTATCCACGATTCATTCCGCCAAGGGGCTGGAATGGCGAAGCGTGTTTGTCATTTGGCTGGTGGATGGACGGTTTCCCTCCTCTTATTCATTTACCAGCGATGAAGAATTGGAGGAAGAACGTCGGCTGCTGTATGTGGCGGTGACTCGGGCCAAACAACATCTCTACCTCACCTTTCCGGTCAACGTGTATGATAAAGCGACAGGGTCGATCCTGTCCAAGCCCTCGAGGTTTTTGGATGACGTGTCTACGGATCTCGTGGATGCCTGGAGTGTGGTCGATGAAGGCGAGCCATATCACTGGGGGTAACAGAACGTGATGCAGGGAACATTGAAATGGGTCTTGGGAATTCTCTTGCTGGGCCTGATGTTGGGCATGGCGCGGTTTGCGCAAAGCGCGGAACCCCCCCATGTGGCGTCCGAGGTGTGGTCGAATTTAATCAAAGAAGCCGAAGGGCTGGGCCTTCCTACCCAATTTCTTAAAGAAATCGAACCAAATTTTGTGACCGTCGTCTTCGAAGACCTTCGCACCTATGCCGCGGAGTATCATCCCGAAGATCACCGGATGATCCTCAACATGCGGCTGTCCTTCAATAGCGCGGGCGGGGTGCTGAAATCGCTGGATGGCATGACGCATCACGATGTCAGCCTGCTGTATCACGAACTGTTGCATGCGTATTTGGATTACCTGTTCAATGGTCCGGGGCCTGCGGGGTTAAGTGCCAATGCCAATCGGGTGTTGAATTTTGCCAATGAACAGTTGCGGTGCCATTATCGATTCGTGCGGATCAATCCCGTGCGGCAACGACGAGACGCCACGGAAATGCGGTTTTTGTCGAAAGAAGATGCCTGGGAAGTGCTCAACGAAACCTGGGCCGTGTTCGTAGGATGGCAGATCTGGACGAAATTGGAACAACATCGCGATGTCGCCGGGATGGGGATGTGGACAGACCCGTTAATGGAAGATTGGGCCACGCGCCTGGCCGCAGCGAATAAAAGTGGCGAGTTGCTCGGGTATTACGAGCCCGATGATCCCGAGGAACGAGCCGTGGCCCGCAAACGCTTCATTGCCCCATCCCATGGGCTCAAGTCCGAAGGCGCCAAGCTCTTACTCGAAGTCGTGCTGGAAGAACCGAAAAATGTAGTGTACGAAGGCGGCTTCGTCATCAAAGAAACGCAGGATACATCCCAAGAGAAACTCCCGTGTGATTAATAATCCCTATCCTGAGTTTCTCATTTTTTCTTTTTAGCAAAGGGGGAAAAGGGGGATTTGAATAACCGGCAATATGAAAATGTTCATGGTAAATCGGGGAACTTCCTAATCCCCCTCCTTTGTAAGGAGGGCCAAGGGGAGGTAGAATCTTTCCGTATTTTTGGAAAGATTCTCCAACTTTCTCGATGGGACCATCAGAACCTAGACAACGGCAATCCAAAGATGCTAGCGTCGAGCCAGGCGTTTGGCGGTTGAAAAACAGCGAATGATGTGAGAGAACGCGCCTGTAGCTCAGTGGATAGAGCACTGGCCTCCGGAGCCAGGTGCCGCAGGTTCAAATCCTGCCAGGCGCACCATAAATGAATTGACGAAATACGAGATACGCTTCACGAAATACCATCAGTTTCCACTTTGGGTGGGTCGTTAGCTCAGTTGGTAGAGCAGCTGACTCTTAATCAGCGGGCCACAGGTTCGACCCCTGTACGACCCACCACCTTTTCAAGCACTTACGCGCCTCACCCCGGAATCCCTCCCGGGAAAAACCTGTTTTAGATCTGTTTCTGGGAATTGGACGGTAACTTTCGTAAGGTAGGATCCACAAAAAAGTAATATAAATTTTTTTGTTTTAGCTATAAAACTTACTAAGTTTTGCGTAAGAATTGATCATATAACTCCATTGCGACCGGATCCTGTCGGTTTGCGAGATCCTGCAAAAGTCTTTTGAAACTTGAAAAAGCCACGTTGTCACCCCGAAGAGCCGTTTCGTTCGTTTGCACAACATAACTCAAAAGGGAAGAGATTGAGTCTTGCATGTCACGTTCTGTCCAAAATGAAGTGTAAGATTGTTCTCGTGCATTATCCAACCAAAACAATCCTTTCAATAGGAGAGGTTTAGCCGCCGGACGGAGAAGAAATGAACTAAGGTAGATAATGCACCCCGGACGTTCTTTAAAAGCGGAAGCCCAACGTTCGAAATCGGGAAGCATGGCCATAGCAATATCTTCACGATCCTCAGTCCAACAATAGCTCACCCCTCGAAGACCCATAAGCCAAGACCATAATTCCTCGAGACGATACCAACGCCCGCCTTTTTTGAAATCCCAATGGGGAGAGGAAAACGTATAGTCTATCATTTGGCGCCATCTCGAAATGAATGTTTCTCTTTGGGATATCGAGTCAAAATTTAATCCAATTAAAAACCATTGTCTCAGAAAATCCTCCACCCAGTAATGACCAGGTGCACCTAGATCCAAAATCCGTTGCCAGAATGAGTCAGGTTTTCCATCGTCGTTCATTTCAAGAATAAGACAGGCAACTTTACTAATTACCCAATTATCCCATTCACTTGGAGTGCCTTTAATTTCACCGTCTTCTTCTAAACCGGTGCCAAGTCGCTCAATCGTGAAATCTAATACTTCACTCCAGAAACTAATCCATTCTTGTCGCTCAGCCGTATCGAGATTCTTGAGAGATGGTGCCCACTCATAGCTAGCCTTCACTATTCCCAAGTCAAAGCCTGGCCTTTTCTTTACTTGTCTTGGCTGACCTTGGGCAGCAGTTTGGTTCACCTCTTCAGTGTCAACTTCTTCGTATTCTAAGTCCTCCCAAGGGGGGATTTCTGCTGGTATCGTACCAGTTATAAAATCTCCAATTTCTTTATCAAGCCAGGCATCAATGTTAAAAGCTTCCTTTTTCCTGAATTTATTTTGATACTTAGTCCGAAGATGCTTAAGATGGGCACTAGCCCACCTTAACGTGAAATGCTGGAGGCGGGAGAAATCTTCACCAAGAACATGTCGAAAGTTCGAAGTAGAGGCAAAGAGGTTTCTGACCGTTCCATAATGAGGTGAAGTTGCTAACAAAGCCATCCCCCTCCGAAGTTGCTCTGAAAATAAATTTTCAGACCAGAGGCAGGGAAGAGCTTGAGCGGCAAACCCGTCCCACTGCCAATCGACACTCATAATCTCCGAATCATAAGAGCTCGGCTTTGGGGGATTTTGGATAGTTTTCAAGATTTGTTCAACACACCAAGCTTCTTTATTCGGGTCCTGTTTGATCCATTGCCCGTGCAAGATTATGAGAACGGCGGCCCCACCACACAAAGCATGAGTTTGTGTATGCAGAGAATCCTCATCTTCAGAGTTAGGAATTCCCTGGATGCGTTGTAACGAAGCCCAAAAAGTATCGAGCTGCTCGGGTGGTATTCCGACTCCTTCCTCAAGGAGTTGTTTGCACTGCCAAGGAAACCCAAGAATGAGGGCCCTGTCTTGTGTGTATTGTTGGATCTGGTCACTTCGTTCTTGAAGCGCTGGTGGAGGGATAAAGACCCACACTTTACGACCATCATCAGTATCTTCCAGCCTGTAGTTCTCAATCGTGTATTGGGCGATGAGTTTTTCCAAGAATTCCTTTAGTTCATCTGCATGAGTTGCACGTTCTTGCCACTTAATTTTAGCTTGATCAAATATTGGTCTGAGCTCCTTGTTATTTAGGAATAGATGTTGGGACCATACCTGAAATCCAGGCATTCGATGAGGTAAGGAGTGCCACTCTTCCGCCATTGTGCGAAATGGTTCCTGTTCCCAGCCGATTAACAATTCATCGTGTGAGACAGTATTGTAGTGAGTCTCCCAAAGTAGAAACTCCGGGATTTCTAGAAAAGGACTTAATAATTTTTTAAACAAGCTAGGTTCCCGACAGGCGACTCCAATAAGTAACCCAGCAAATGCAACGGAATCCGCTTCTTGGATTAAAAGTTTAATAGTAGTCTCAACGGATCTTTTTTGTTCTATTTCATCGTAGAGCCACTTTTCTAGTGCCATCAAGGCGACTGTGACTGGATGAGGGCAGAAACCATTATTTCGGTACCAATAGTAAACACGTCCGTTTCCCCTCCATTTTTTACTGCCTGATTCAGAACAGATCTCTACATAGGGCATAGCCATATCATTGTCCTTGTGGAGTTCTTCCCACCGATCGGTTGCAAACTGCACAAGACGAAGAATTAATTCCAGCCCTTCTCGAGCGTTTGTCCTAATGAACTGCAGAAAGGGGCCCCTGAAATATAGTGGAGGAAACCATTCGTGCCGGTGTTCAAGGCAAAGGTCTTGCCGATGCAAACGATCATCCCCAAAGTAACGATCCGATGGCTCATCTATAAGAACTGCCAATATTATTTCTCGGGCCAGAGCTGAATCCCATTGCATTAAAGGATAAAGAGCATCGGAATCGAGCACCAATTTTTGAAATTGGCTATCAACCCTGGTAAGAGGGCCTTCTGGCCATGGCTTTTGGCGTAAACTCCGAGGTTGAGCGCCTCTGAAAAAACGCCGGCCACATGCCAACAAAGCAAATTCTTTGACCCTATCAGGAAATTCGTTGTAACTTGCTAAAACTGCCCGACATGCAGTTCCACCGAGCTGACCTAAGCGTAAACGCATACGATGTTTTTCGCCTTCATCTACTAAATGGTCTGCAATTGTCAGGGAAAGCTCTGATACATTTCTTCTTAGATTCTCATCTGGGGATCCGTACCGTAACCAGACCTCTGCAACTTCGGCGACATTAGCAGATGCTAAACACGCCACATCTTCCTTATGGCTATGAAGAAATCGAAGCATTGCTGGCCAATAGGGCCAATAAGGGATTCTTCGAAATGAAGCTGATTCAGCTTGGCCGATAGTTCCTAGGGATCTAGCAATGGTCTGAAATACAGGATCTGGAAATGTTGCCGTATGTAAAAAACGTTTTAAGAGTCTATTTAAAAATAGACCTTGGTTTTCTTTCAAATCTGGCCATACTTTCTCGAGAAGCATTTGGGGGTAGGCACCGAATATCGTTGCCTCTAAAAAAAGGTCTTGCCCCAGAGTTGATGCGCCTCCCTCAGCTAAAAGCGAGTAAATAGTGGATCGCCATTCATTAAGGTCTTGGCTTTTCTCAAGTAAGTGAAGAGCATATAGGCGAATAGCCCTATGCCAAAGAGGGGATGCAAGTCTGTCTTCCAAATATGTCTTTAGATCTTGACCCTTGGCTATCAAAACTCGTTGTCTGGCCCAATCTCCATACAAATCATGTTGGAAAGAAATAAATTCTCCATTTCTTTTACAGATTCTGTTTTGGATAAGCTTATCCACAGAAACTTGCTCCGTAATGGGAAACGAATCAATTGGAACTTCCCAAAGCAAATCGTCACCAAGTTTTTCACCAAGTCCTTTGAGGAAACTTCCTCGGACTGTTCCCTGTTCGGTACCAGTTACCTCTGCGTCCCAGAACCAGTTTATTAAGTCTGACTCTCCAACCCATTTATCAATTTTAGGGGGATTATCTAGAGATATCTTGCTCGCAAAGAGGTCAAGAATCTTTGGCTTTAACAACAATCCATACAATGAGGGGTGAATAGATAGATGCCGAAGTGCGGGAAATGCCTTCCAGACGGGATCTAATTCTTTTAAATCTGGTTCTTTAATATCTAGAATCGCCCAATCGGTTGCCTCTATATTAGCCCGTTTTAATTCTGTCTGAATTCTATCCCATTCCTCTGGTTGACATGTAACTATCAGCTTCCAAGGGCTTACTGTTTTTTCAAAGTTGAAAGAAGAAAACAGCCTTTTTACGTTCTGAAAATGCGTCATTATCCGATCCAGACCATCGAGAACACAGAACGCCTCCTCATTTGGTATAGAATCAAGCAATACTCGAAAAGGGTGAGTCAGGTTTAATTTTTGCTCCCATGAGTACATCTCGGCGGTATCTAAAGTCCCGGCTTGTACCCAAAGGACTTTAGTGTTTTTGAGCTTCTCTTTAGCCAAAAACTTCGCTAAGACACTTTTCCCTGATCCGGATGGTCCAATGAAGATGACGATCTTTTTCTTTTGTAGGGCATGTTCTAGTGCAACAAACTCCTTCTTTCGTTGCAACTGAACGGAGTTTCCAATTTTGTCAGGAATTCCCTCCAAAATTTCTCTTGCATTTAAAGTAAGTCGATTCCAATCCCCTTCATAGCAGGGGAAGTCCCTTAATTCGAACTCTCTGCGAAGTTGGTGCGAAAGCTTTTCACGATCAAGGCAGCCTGCATTTGGCCTGATGCTGCGGGCAATAGTCTGAAGCTTTTCCCACAGCTTTAGAGCATCTTCTAAAGAACTATTCAGTATGGAGTCGCGACAACATTGGACTGCCTCTCGCTCGCTTTGCGAGGACTCTTGCTCGAAATCAAAAATTCTGATGCGAATACACTTGAGCAGTTCACCTGTTTGGTCTCGTGTTATGTTATGTTTTATGGCCAGTTGATCTGGGCAACAAAAACTATTAAACAGGTTTCGTTTTGTATTGGTACCTATCTTGGCTTGCAGGACGTGTTGAGAAAGGGTTGCAGAATCTTGATCTCTAGCCCATTGGAGTAATCTGCTCAACTCGCCATATACCCTTTGAGAAGGAGGACTTGTAATAATTCCAAGAATGTCATCATCTCGGTTAAATTCAGTGGTTCCTTCATGAAGGAATTGTTCCCAGGCACTTGAGACAAATTCTCTAGGAGCTCCATTGACAGTAAACTGGCTATTGCTCTTAATAGAAAAACCACAGAACCGCTTTTTTTCTGTATCTGTGAGAGTTAAAAGTAAATCATCCAGATACCATCCAATAGGACGAGTTTGGAAATCGATACGGTGAATGGTTCCAAGATTGGGATCCAGCGGAGGTTTATCTCTTAGGATGCAGGCCAGAAAATATGCCGTTACCTTATCTTCGAAATTAAAACCACCACCACCAGTTTGTTTAGGAGTCGCGTTTTTCTTTGGCATTATTTATTAACAATTTTTGTTAAATCTCATCATTTCCAAGACCTGTGGATTCAATCCTTAGTTTTTTTGGGAAATTATTGAAATCGTAGTCCATGCATCGAGAAATGTACAGGAGTTACGGATTAAGAAATCATGGAGTTGTGATTAAATGGAAAATCCCTCGACATGCATTGCATGGTACCTCTAATTATCTGACTTTCTTAAGATTCCCTTAATTAGGCTATACGTTCGCAATAAGGAAAAATACTTTGGACCTTCTTGAGTTGAATTGGAAAAAAACAAGAAGTGGAGCCTGGGCCGGTCGTGGATTCCATTATCAGCATTTGTTTACGGTGTTGATATTAATAAGGCAGTGGGCAGGGCTAGCACCAATTGGGTTTGTTATACCTGAAGGCTTAGAGGATTGTGTAATCCAACTTCATGATCGAACAATCTGGATTCAAATTAAGTCCAGAAATGACGGATCATTTGGTCGGCATGAAGTAGCGACTATTCTTGAAGGTGTCAGGCAAAAGACTTCAAAATTAAAGTGCAAAAATGAATTACATATTGCTCTAGGGCTAGAACGACCTTGCCAAGGCATTTCTCTATATGGGCTTGATCAACTGTTTGAGAATCCAAAAGAACCGATTTTCGTTTGTCGGCATCCCGAAAAGGAAATCGTTTATTTACTCAAGGAAAAGCTTAATACTGCAGACGTGATTGCAGAAGGTATCGCGAGTGACCTTTATAAATTCGTGGCGGATACCTCTGCCACAAACGCGTCTGTTTCCTATAAGGATAGGAAGCGTATATCAACCACGGATGTAGAGAGAAGAGTCTTTGAACGCTTAGAGGCTGAGGATCCATCGTGCATTGATCAAGCGGTTACCTCGGGAGCCTTAGAACCTATTGATTTTATGAATCCGATCAATGAACCAGGATTTTATCAAGGTGTCAAAACCCAACCAGGGCATGTCGCCGCAGGTTTGGTATTTAAGCGTTCCCAGGAAACCGAAGCCATAGTAAATCTCATTCGAAAACGACGACAGCTTCTTATCTCTGGACCATCGGGATCGGGAAAGTCATCACTTTCGTGCTTAGTTGCCCATGCTCTAGCACAAGAGTGCAGATGCTTTAATATAACGTCCATGGCAGGCCCCAAGGAAGCCGACTCTATAGTACGATTTATTCGCTCTCGGCGACCAAGTGAGATGTCCCCTATATTAATTGTCATGGATGAAGTCAAGCGTTCGAATTGCAATCTTTGGGATATTTTGGCTCGGGAGCTTTCTCAATTACAGAGGGTTTATCTGTTGGGCTCGATTCGTAACGAGGACTTGAACTTACTTGTGAGCCATAGCGATGTCGAGATTGTTGAATCTAAGTTGGATGAAAAGTTAGCAGAACGGATTTGGCAGGGATTACGTAGTAAACTGCAAACTAATTGGACTCATTGGCGTGAACCCTTTGAGAAATCCGAGGGTTTGATGCTCGAATATGTGCACCTTTTAACACAGGGAAAGCGTCTCGAATCCCTTATTCGTGACCAAGTGAGGGAAAGAGAGAAGGAGGGACGAGAGGACGAATTGGCAATAATCAGGGCTACATCAGTTCTATGCTCTTATGGTGGAGAATTGAATGCACAGGCATTATTTGCCACCTTGGGGATCGCTCCAGAGAATGCGAGCATTGCCTTAAAAAGGCTTTTGAATGAACATCTAGTTCGAGAAAGTCGACCAGGAGTTTTAGGGGGTCTTCATGCTCTACGCTCAAGCGCCTTGAGTATTGCCTCCCATGATGAATTGAGTTTTCGACAAGAGGATTCAATTTGGCTTGCTATTAGTGCTGTGCCCCCAGAAACCTTGCCCCAAATCGTCCATTCCATTCTTCGCGATCACGAGCGTTTCCCCAGGCAGGACGTCCTATGGAAATTGGCAAATATTCTTGCAAACGACAAGTCAGTAGATCTATGGGTGGCTGTTCTTACTGGACTTGGACTAGCCACGATTGAAGACTCTGTGAATTTGTTCATAGAAAGCTTGGAAAATAACAATGTTCAACGGGCACAATGGTCTTTTGCCTCAATGTTTGCGGATACAGATATTGAACTTCCAGATCTGAATGAATTTCACCAATGGGGGCGAATTCGAAAGGGAGTCCATGAATTCCGACAAGTACCCAAATATGACTATAGGCATGAGTGTGTTGCCTTGTTCCCTCCTGGAATGAAATTTCCAGAATGTAGAACCCTCGATAAGGCAAACCAACTCCTCTCTTGTCTGGTCCCCATCTTCGGAGGAGAACAAGTGCATCTTCCGTTAAATTGTCTGCATAATTTTGAAGGTGAGCCCGACATAAGCAAAGTGGCTAAATTACTTTCTACAGCGTTTTTAATTAGTCCCGATTTTGCTGATGATTTGGTGAATAAGTTTGGAGGGGAAAAAACTTTGTTGTCCTGGTTCCATTCCCAGATCCCCTGGCTTGCAAAGCCTGTGGTTGAGGAAGATGGATCCCATGGCCGTACGGTTCGGGCGAATTGGTACCTTGTTTCGGATGATTATCAAACGGATCCGCATGAAATGGTTAAAAATATCTGCGAAATGCTCATAGCTATATCTCCATCTTCTCAAGCTGCGGCATGCGAGGCGATAGACGTATTAGGAGAGCCCATCAGAGTTGGCGATTTTTCTCCATGGTCAAAAAATATGCCCAGAAAGAATATTCCCGCTAAAACTCGGATCGCATGGAATGTAGCGTTTCGTCAAATTCTATTAACAAAATCACGGACACGCAGTCTTACGGATTATGCGCAACAAATGGCGGCCCTTGTGAAACGCACAGAGAAAGTATTTGGGAAAATCACAGAGAATTGGATTAGAGGGAATACAATTGTTTCTGCTACAGACTTAATTAATGAAATAGACTCGATAATTAAACAGGTAAACACCCTGGCATTTTCTACAACTCCGCCTCTTCCGGGAAACATGTCCTTTCCTAATATTGAAGCAAGTGAGGAAGATAGTATGGGCGCGCTTCTATCGGGAATTCTCGGAAATCTGGTTCCCAGAATCCTAAAATTCCCAGCCGAAAAAGGTACCAAGGGGGCAGCAGAGTTTGCAGGAAGTCTTGCTTCGGATGCGATATCACAAATTAAATCTTCCGTTTGGAGAACAATCAATAAATCTCCAAAGTCTGAATTGGAGATGCTGGCAAATCGTTTGAGGCACCTTTCGCATATTCTTCACGAAATGGCAGCCAACGATTCTGAATTTTTCACAAATTCATTATTGAAAAGGGCAATCAAACATAAACATGGAAAAGGGTTTAGTTCAGTTGGAAAGTTTTGTCATTCTCGAGCAGAACAGAGATTTGTAGATAAATTGCGTACATTAAAACGGCAATTAAAGAATAATGGTTGGGCGGTAAAATGCTTTTCTCGCCTTATTGAGGAATGGGACAGTTTTTATTGGCCGCCCAAGGAAATTGCTATTTTGATCGAGATTTCTGACTTCGAGACACAAGCGGACTATATTGGAAGTACGATTAGCGCTGCTCAGGAAATCCTCGGAACAGAGTGGAAGTTTTGTGTAGTTCCTCTGGTCAATGGATATATTGTTCCTTCCTTAGCCCTTCGACCCGTAAAAGAACTAATTATACCTGACGAAAACTTTTTGGATAATTGGCACCTACATATAGATCTGCCTTGCCTGAATCCTGAAATTTCTGATTCGTTTGATAATGCTGTAAGGGCCTGCAAGGAAGTATCTGCTATTGTTGCCAGTCGAGATCTGAGCCATCTTCATAAAGAGGAAGCAAACGCTTTTGACGAGGCCCAAGGAGCGTTTGAGCGAAATCACCGAATAATTAAAAAGTGTTGTGAAGAGTATGAAAAAGAAGAATTTATTTGGGCACTAAACCATATCGAAGAATTATGGGAAAAAGTTAGAGTGGAATTTGAGTCAGCCAAGGCTGGTCAGAAGGTAAGTACTCCCATATGTGCGGATGATTTTCGAGCTCTAGCAGGTGCGGAAAGCGAACAGATTAATCAATTAGCCGGAGCACGATTACTTCTCCGACAAGCTGAAGCAACAATGGCTACTTAATATGGATAACAGGTTTCGTTTTTAAAATAGATATTAGATCATCTCCCGCTATACTGCCCTTTTCAATTCCTCATTACCGACCTGAAAGAACTCCCCGTCAACCTGTTCTGATACCAGTGCTCTGAGAAGTAGGGATTCGCGCGGATCTCGTGGACGACTCGACCACAGATTTATCAGGACCTTTTATGAGGAGAAACAGGTCACAAAACAGGCTTCGAACAGGGTGCCGACGGCGCAAGCCCCTGAAAAGGCTACTGTTCCTATCCAGAAACCCACTGACTAAAGATCAGCTGCTCTGACCACAAAGGGATAGGCCGTTTTTTAGGTTTCTCCTGCCATTTCCCGCAGAACCTCTGCCTATCTTTTTCAAACAAATTTCCGGTAAATTGGATTTCAGATTCCGCGTATATAAGGAGTGAAATCCGAAATCCACTCCGCCTACCTGAAAAACCATTCTGATGGTCTGTTAGACACCTACTCGAAGAACCACCTGAGGCCGACCAACACCTGAACTGCACTCGCATCAAAGTCACCTTGAAGGACTGGCGTACCACCCACCGTGATCTCGCCGTCGCCGGAGTTCGATTTCCAGGCGGCCTCGGCATTGATGGCTAAATTGTCGGCCACGAAGAAGTCCACACCGGCCCCGCCCCTGAAGGCGAAGGTGTTATCGGGAGACACGTCGCAGGGGCCGAACCCCAACGCCGCGCAGTTGGCCGCGACCTGGTTGTCCTCATCGAAGTCGTTGAGGTTCAACCCTACCCCCAGAGAGGCATACGGAGACCATCGGCCTACGGGGAAGTGGAACTCGATGTAGGGTAATAGAGATATGGTCCGCGCCGTCCCGAAGTCCACCCCGCCCACCGTTGCATTGTGCTCTTCCCACTCCACGCTCAGACCCATGTGCCAGTCGCGGTTGATGTGATAGAAGAACTGGCCGTTCACCAGGATCGCCGGATCGGGGGACACCGCTGCGATCACATCGCCGTGATAGAAGGCCCCGCCGGCCCTCAGGGACGCTCCCCATCCCGTCTCGATGCGTGTCGGCTGGTAGAGGCCGGGGTCGTACTTCCCGTGAAAGATTTTTCTCTCCTCACCAGACCTAGTCGTGAGGTGGTCGGCGTGGGTGAGGCTTGGGACGATGGATGACAAGATGGTCCCAAAGACCAACAGGGTTTTTATCGTGAAGGTTCTCATAGCAGATTCCTCTCTCATAGTTTGTAGTGAATTGAGGCCGTTCAGGCATTCATCAGATCAGGTCGCCTCCGAGATGTGTCCCTCGATCAGGCCCTTCGCGTTCAGCAAGCAGGTGACGTTGTATTTGAGCTCCATGTTGAAGCTGTTCTTCGCGGTGAAGGACGACACGACCCGCGTCCTTCCGTCGCCGAGCTCCCGGACGCCGAGGTCGAGGAACTTGGAGAAGTCGACCGTGCCCGGGTGGGCGGCCTTGGCCTTCGCGTATTGCTCGCACAGAAGCACCGCCTCCCCCTGGGAGATGTGGCGGGCTGCCACAAGGGTCTTCTTGGACACCACGTCCGACTTTGAGAAGTAAGCATTGAAAGCCTGAGTGCCCTCACCACAGGTTACAAAGAAAACCGGGTTGTTCTTGGTGCCCCTCTTGGTCGAGCGGGTGGCTGTACCAGGGTCGATGTCCTTGCACCGGCTGTTCTCCCGGTGCAGCTTGTTTACCCCGGCCAGGACCACCTCCCTGTGTGGCTTCGTGTACTTGTCCCAGACCACGTCCTTGGCCGTAAATGTCCTGAAGGTGTCTATAGGTGGGGAGGCCACCGTTTCGACTGACGCCGTTGAAATATCCTTGGCCATTGTCTCGTTGGGTGCAGCCTGTTGACCGTTCGGGGGCATGAGGAGCATGAGGGCGGCGAAACAGACACTCGATGAGATCCCCCGGTGCCCTAGGCCCAATGAGGGGAGAGGTCGGAACAGGGCGATGACCGAGAGTCCCATGGCCAGCGCGCCGACGAGCACCGACGCATTCCTCGGCAGGGACAGCTGGAGCATGGCGGGGAGCAGCATAGCCAGAAAAAAGAAGAGGAAGACATTGCGCAGTATCCGTTTCATAAAGAAACCCTCCTTGATAGTCCTGCTGAAATAGTACGTACGAGATTATACGTAGTATATCGGCCACTGCTCTCAAAAAGCTGAATGCCTGCCCGTTCCCTCACCGGAACGGAGGGGAACTGACACCATCATAAGAACCATATCGGCTATGCCACTTATAGTCTGTAGACCTATAGTCATCATGTAATTAGCCTAGGGGGTATGAAACGGAAGGCGCGGGTGCTCATGGCCTTTGGCGAGGCCCTCAGGAAATTCAGGTTAGATGCTGGTCTGTCTCAGGAGGAGTTGGCGGCGAGGGCGGACCTCCACCGGACCTACGTGGGGGACGTGGAGCGGGGGGAGCGGAACGTCAGTCTGGTCAACATGGTGAAGTTGTCTGAGGCCTCTGGGGTGAAACTGAGTCGGGTGCTGAAGGAGGCGGAGAAAGAGCTTTGAAGCGAATGGAATGAGCTGGTTTTCTCCTCAAGCAAATGTTGCAAAGAAAAAAGAATAAACGGTTTAATCGATATGAAGAGAATGGTGTTCATAGTTACTTGAACGAATTTCCATCCGCTCAGCCGGGTAATACACCATATGATGGCCAAATAAAGTGCAAGTTAGCTCATGGCCTTGGTTATTCAGTTATTATCCCTGATCAACTTTTTCTCACTGGAGAAAATGTCTTATGGATTCAACCTCTCTTTTTTACTGCCTGCATATTAGCAAGAACTGATTCAAATATTCTTTGTACTATCCACATTCAAATTTCCCATGGGCATCAATTAGAAGTAAGGTTTTCCGCGCAAGATTTCCTGAGGCGGTTCGATGATGGGGCTGAGCTGTATTCCTGTAAAATTATGGGAAATCCAGGACTTCAGGAATATTGCACGGGAGAAGCGATATTAGAAGAATCGATTTTTTTACCTCTCTACCATCATACGAGTGAAATCAATAGGAATTCAATTCTCCAGGGGAGCTACTACCGGGCCTCAAATTGGAACGTCCAGGGTAACAAGAAACTTAATAATGTGGGCTATGTTTATTTTACGTGTCTTGATTCCATCAGAACCAATGATGACCTAAATCAGATTGCCATGTCGAGTAATGGCAGTATTGTTCTTCTTCGTGACAACGGTCATCCAGGAATAATTGGCGATTTATTAACTCTTCATGTTTATCGGGAAAAAACAGAAAATCGTACATGTTCAATTCGTCATCTTGTTGAGGTATCTTTACTGTCCCCACAGCACCTCTTAAAACATACCCTTGATGAAGACATCATACCGTATTACGAAATTGTTAAACCTTTTACCTATCGAATTGGTCTGAAAACTGGCGAGAGGCTTCAATTCAGGGGCGATCGAATTTCCAGCTGGGATTCGAAAATTCAGAGGTTTGATTATGCTGTTATTGGTGATGCCACAACGCTGAATGGTCTTAGAGCACCTTTTGATGAAGAAACTACTGAGCAGATTCTAAAAATTGAAAAGCCTGGTCCTAACTCTAATATCTTGGCTTTTTGGTTCGAACATGGGAACCAAGATCTTTATACAACTAAGAAAACCAACCTCCAAACATTTGAGCATGAAAACGAGGCCAACTAGTGTTCTAATTTCCACACATGTTGGATAATGTCGAGGGATTGTTCGGAGTGAGTGTTTTTGACCATAGTGGTGCGGGGGAGCCGCCAAGATAAAGCCAAAACAGGATCCTACACTTGAAGAAAGCGGGTCCCGAAACAGGTTTCGTTTATAATTCAATATTGCAAGCCCCTGAAAAGGCTACTGTTCCTGCATCGAAACCCACTGACTATCCATCAGTGGGTCAATTCGTATACCTGTCGGAACCTCTCTATTGTTTTTTGGAAACTTTAAATTATTTAGACATCATATAAGGCTGTTTTTAATTATTAGGAGATTCAATCCGAAACCGAACATCTGCCACATAGGTATAGGGTGAGATTTCTTCTCCCACAAACAGATCAATGCGGTAAGTTCCTACGGGCCAGCCCCCTTCGGGCTGATCTAAATAGAAATAGCCACTGCTATCGTTTACATCCACGAGGACTGTATCGGTTCCGATCACCGTGTTCGGAGGCTCTTGCTCTACTTGTTCTGCGACCCATTGAGTTGATATCTGTTTGGCCCCAGCAGGTGGAGTGGTTAATGAAAAAACGAGATAAATACGGGGTTGGAAGGGGGGAAAGGTATCTCCAGGATTGAGAGGGATATACTCATGAAATCCTGCTTGCATCTCATCTTGTCCCACAGCTTTGGCCGTGAGGAGTTGCCGAAACCATCCTCTGACTACATCTACGCTGAGCGGTCTAACCCGGAGAGGAGTCTGGCCTTTTTCTGAAAGGTCTTGTGAAAGATTTGGAACGAAACTTGGGGTAGATGTCTCCTCTCTTGGTGATTCTTTCTGGAATGAAGTAGGTGGAGCCTCTGTAATGATCGGCAATTGCACAATGTCCGTAACATGAGTTCTGGCTGCGCTGAGTGCGGCTTCCACTCTTTTGAGATCAGGAAAATTCAGGGCATAAAAATCTTGTTCTTTCAATTCCTGCATGTCTAACACCTTTTGATAATGGAAAATAGCTTTTTCCCAATTCCCCAATTTGGTGTATGCCTGCCCAAGTTGAAAGATCGCATCAGGGTAGAAAGGTGGTTGTTTCGACTTTTGAAAGCTGGCCTGCAAAGAAGCAATCGCGTCTTCATACTTTTCGAGTTCCAGAAGGGTCAGTCCGAGGTTATATTGGGCTAAGTCATCTTCCGGGTCGAGGGTGAGAACCTTTCGCCAGGTGGCGTCGGCTTCAGAAAAATTGCCAGCTTTCATGAACTGCCAGGCTCGCTCTCTGGTTAAAGCCCAACTCTTATAATCCTTCCCCTTTTCCCCATGTCGGTTTTTGGTGGTTTCAAAAAAATCTGTACGACTACCCATGTCAACCGTTCCACCGTGTAAGGTTTGTGAGAGATTTTGAGCTGCGACCCCAACGGGTGAGTTTGGAGAGGTATGAGACAACACCCACTCTAATTCTTGGAGGGCTGCCTTGGATTTACGAATGTCAAAAAGAGCGCGAGCGAGATACAGGCGATAGGCTGAATGGTCGGGTTCTATGTTGACCGCACGCTGAAAATACGTGACGGACTCCTCAAAGCGGCGGAGCTCACGGAGCTTCCTCGCTACACGAAGTTGGATTAAGGGATTCTGGGCGTCAAGCGCAGCAATCTGGATGAGGGTTTGCAGGGCTTCCTCTGGGTTGCGACTGAGGCGATCTAACAATGCCCACAATGCCCAGTGGCCCTCAAGAAAATCAGGAGCCAGCGTGAGTGCCTGGCGGTAGGCCGATAGGGATTCTTGATTTTGACGAAGAATCATCAACACATCGCCACGTTTTTTGTGGAGATCAGGAGACTTGGGAAAAAGCTGGATGGCCTTATCAAGGTGATTCAGAGTGGCTTGAAATTGAAATTGGTTAAGCAAGGCTTCAGCTTCAACCATTAACTTTGTAACGTTTTTCGTGGGTTGGTCCTGGAGTGCTCCAGAATGCGCAGGGAATAGAGGTGTCAGTATGGCATCAAAAAGCAGGACAAAGAGCAGGAACAGTAATTTGCGATTCTGTTTCACAACAAATTTATCCTGATACGCTTGGGCCTTCCCTTTTGACCCTAGGCTCAACGACGTTGACCACGCCGCGCATAATGGGGTGAAGTCGGCAGTAATAATGATACGTTCCAGCCTCAAGAGAGGGAAGGGCAAAACTGTTCCCAGGAGCTACGGATCCTGAATCAAAAGCACAGGGGTTTTCCCGTAAACAGCCAATGTGTGTAACGGTGTGAGCTGTGGCTGTCTGGTTGATCCACTGGACCATAACCCCACTAGGGATCGTGGCTATAAAAGGAGAATAGTAAGGAGCCGACCCCTCCATAGCAATGTAGTAAACCTCTGATTCAACCGCACCTAAATGAATGGGAATAAGAACCATGCCACACAACACGACTATGGTTGAAACTATTCTCATGTTTTGATTCCGAACGCCAGGAATACCGGATCAATTAAAGGAGACCTTGATCCTTTAACGTTTTGGCAAGCTTTATGGCTTTTGCGACCTCTCCTAAACAGCAGGTCCCGCTCGGATTTGCTTCCTCGCACCAACATTCTTTGGCTTTCACACGTTGTCTTATGCTTGCTTCGATATCAGTGTCGTTTTTTAAACGGATATCTTCCTGGATATCTGAGCGCTCATACTCAAAGCAATAGCAGAGCGGAATCGGATCTTCAGTTTCCTTGATCCCGACGCGCACTGTGAGCATATTTTTGGTGATCAGATGGTCTCCCCCTTCTGAGACATACACAGTATCGCAGTCCGGAGCGTTACAAAAATAGTAAGGGTGCGGTAGTAACGCCGGTTTGAGCTCTGGTTTAATGAGTTTCTCTATCGTGATTCTCCCTACAGGTTTTGTGGGTTTGCCATTCATTGGGCATATGGGTGAGGCTCCCGTATGTGTAGGAACACAACATTTCGGCATGGTCTCTCCTATGGGAATTCGCGTATTGCAGCTGGCCTATTCCGCCTCAAGGAAATAGTATTGAGAATGAACAATAACTTAGGATTGGCGTTGTTCTAGCCATCCTTTTTCCCTTTGTTTAATGAAGGCTTGGCACAACAGGGTGTTTCACCTGAGCGTTGCTTCGCAAGGCCATAGGCAAGGAGGCAGAGAAAAAAACCAAGGCCGCCGGGAGAAGAACGAAGTCCAAATAGCCCGTGAGGGCCCCTAAGCCTAAGACAGCCAATAGCCCTACGAGAATCGGCGTGAAGCAACATAGCGCGGCGATCCCGGCGCCAACCATTCTTGTGATGATCAAGCCACGTGGACTCTTAGCTTCAGATATGGGCTGTTGCGACATCAGTTTGTCTTCGTTCATCATCCAAACACCTTTCTTTAGCCTGTCCCCTATCCTTCCCTGTTTTGTTTTTTTAAAGTTCCAGCAACCTTTATTCAGCTGTGAAAATCGCTGGCAGATTTTTCCCAACTTCTAGTCATTTATCCCTGGAATCTCCTAGCAATTTTTGAAATGAATTCATGACCTCTTCGCTGCCCCAAGGTTTTGCACCCAAAACCGTTTCGACAATCTTGCCATTTCGTCCCACTACCAAGGTAACTGGGACCCATGAAAGACGATAGCTCCTGGCGACAAGTCCTTCGGGATCCAGAAGAATTGGATAAGTCAACTCAAGATGTTCGTTTTGTAAAAAAGTTTCAATAGCCGGACGGCCTTCTTTATCAAGAGCAATGGCTAAAATAGAAAGCCCTTTCCCTTTGTGCGCCTGATACAACTTTTCAAATTCCGGCATTTCCTTTGCACAATCTTTGCACCAAGTGGCCCAGAAATTGAGGAGAACCACTTGGCCTTTATAATCGCCCAAGTTGACCGACTGGCCTTTGAGATTTGGTAGCGTAAAGGCTGGGGCCTGGACACGCACCTCTCCCCATGGTGTTCCATTTGCTCCATGAACGGGGGCAAGAAGCACGAGTAAAGTAAGGCCAATAAGTGCCAATCCCATCGAGGGTATCTGCAAATGTCGGCCTTTTCCCAAATTAAACAATCCTCTTTCCTTCCGCATGAGCATATAGTCGAGTTCGGTGTTCTTACTCCATTTTGATCTTGATGGGCTCATCAGGCTTTGGATCATGCTGTAAAGCCCGTGGTCCTTTCATGGCCGTCATCACAAAGGCCATTCGTGAGGGAACAGGTATGTCCTTATTGATGTTGATGCCAATCACTCGATACCAAATTCCACCTTTGGGCGCGGTGTACACAATACTGGCGCAGAGACATTTGGCTACGACATTGAGCATGGCGATTGAACTGGTATCCCAAGAAAGCAGGATATGGTCTTTGGGGTTGGGCGCGGGGACATAAAACTGAATATCTTCTTTCCCTTTCCGGTTATCCACGACCAAGGTAATAAAGTAATAGCCTGGTGGAAGAGACACGGGAGTGGTAATGGCTCCTTTCCCCGTATCAAGGTCACCCATGATCGGGACTTCCACTTTATCAACCTCGTGAGCTGGAATGGATCGGTCTTGCCACAGCATTTTGGGGTCCTGTGGGCTAGTCAAGAATTGCTTGATCGGAAGGTCAAGCCCCTTTTCCGTTTCGAACACGATCTGGAGGCTGACTTTTCCTTCTTCACGGGGGAATTCATTAGGATCCGGAGCCTCTCCTTTTGGAGGGAGAATAATGGGTAATTTGTGCCCCATGGGAACATGAGGCCGCACGACCAGATCCTCAGAAGAGGCCGGAGAAAAGGAACCCGCCAACAAGAAACTCGTGGCGAACAACAACAAAACAATTGCGTGTTTCATGATATTCTCCTCATGTATGTAAGGGCCATTTAGTCCACCAAAGAATCGCTGGTTAAGACATGTGTCGCAACCACCCGTGCCCCGTCTGGCGTATCAAACGCCGGACCAAGGCGTATGATACGGTACCATCCCGAATGGGGTGGAACTGTATAGGTTTCTCCCAGACACATGCAGTTCATAATCGTCATGGGTTGTAAGTTTTGCGGCTCGATATAATGTGGAATTCCACGAAACCTCACGGGCTTATCCGTGTTGTTAAAATAGGCGACTTTGATGAGCGTTAATTCGCCTGGTCGCAAGGTAAATATTCCTTCAGTAATGGGTTCTCCTGCGAGCGCTTCATCTATGCTACACCCACCGACGGTATGCCATGGCACGGCTTGTGTCATCGGAGGCTTCAGAATTTGAAATTGGCTGCAGTCCCCATCAAATAACAGACATTCAAACTTGACTTGCATGGTCACGTAATACGGTTCTTGTCCTGGAGGCTCTTGTCCTGGTTTGACATGCGACAACTCTTCTTCGCCCCCTGGAAGCCAATCAAAATTTTGAACAACCGGTGGTTCAGGTGAAGCATGTTGCGCCTCCGCCAGCAGGGATGCCGGCCAACCTAAGACAGCACAGACACCCATTATGACTATCGATGTGCGGGTTTTCATAATCCTTCCTCCCCAAGTCTATATACATGTTCAAGACATTGTTCGTGAGATTGACTCATGGTTCGATTATCGGGTAATGGAGGCCACAATATCATCCATCACTCCATCGACCTCACGGCCCAAGCCTTCACAACCTTTGTAGGGCGCAAGAATCGAAGAGGGGCGATAGTAGGTGGCCAACACGCTCCCATCATTGGCCTCCATCACGACGATACGAAACGGCATTTCCAAGGCTGCCGATCCATCGTTCTTTGCAATAACTTTTCCGTATCGCGGGTGAAAAAATTCAATCCCGAGCATTCCCCCCGTCTTCAGTCCGACTAACGTGAGGAGTTCTTGGTGATCGATGTTTCCAACGATCAGGATATCCTTGGATTCAATCGCATCTTTTATGCGAATGACCGTATCCATGTATGGATATTTTGAGCGAACGACAAGCCGATCCTTGGGTAATGGCATGGCGATCGCCCGGTCTCCAAAAACCATCTTCATCGCGGTTTCTTGAGCTTTTGCCTCTTGTGGGGGGGCTAAACCGACACTCAGTATCATGAAGCATAGGAACCCCAAACATGACATCTTCTGTGTGTGTATCAGGTTTTCCATTGACTTTCTCCTCGTGTTAAATTGCCATCCAACAATAATATGAATTCAAATCTTATTACTTCACTCCAG
Source organism: Candidatus Nitronereus thalassa (assembly GCF_032191465.1). Classification (NCBI taxonomy): domain Bacteria; kingdom Pseudomonadati; phylum Nitrospirota; class Nitrospiria; order Nitrospirales; family Nitrospiraceae; genus Candidatus Nitronereus; species Candidatus Nitronereus thalassa. The sequence continues at coordinate 3,340,269 of NZ_JAQOUE010000001.1, forward strand.
CATCAGAGATCTTCACCATCAACTGGTCTAATTCGTTGCCCAAATCCCCAAGGTCTTTGTAATTCGCAAGTAAGGAAGATGGTTGCTTGTATCGGATGATTCCTTTCCCATCCGACCCTTCCCAAATGACGATCTTCAAGGGGATCTCCATGGCGGCTTTGGGGTCTTTGTCAAAAACCGGAATACCGAGGTCCGGACGATACAGAAAAAATCCTTTCGCTCCAGCTCGCTCCCGTCCCACCATACGTTGCATCAGTTGGTAATTCGGTTCTCCAACGATAATAAACCGTGCTCCCTTAATCGCGCGTTGAACCTGCGCAATCGCTCTTCGAAAAGGAAGGGTGGATTGTTTTTCAATAATGACTCCCCCGGAATACTTATAGTCTTTAGCCAAGACCGTTTCATGTGTTCCGTGAAACAGCCCGACGAATAGCACAAGGCCGAGCGCGGCATGCAGCCACGTCGTTTTGGGAAATAACGTGATTTTTTGCCTGATACTTCTGACCATCAGAAACCTCCTTAATGTGTGGGGTAAAGTGATTGGGTGATTCGCAAAACTGCGCACGTGTGAAAAAGCTGCTTTTTATGATTTTGATTGTGTCGAATATGAAAACGTCTCTGTATCATGTGGACACCCCCTGAGTTTCAGATCCGCCGTTTCCCGTGGTTTCTCTGAGCGAAGCAGCCTCCCCGGGTAAGGGCGACGGGATTCCATCCCCATTACCTTCCATGTGGGCCATTGCTGTGCCCCTTGCAGTGCCGGGACGTGCCCCAAACACTTTCCCAAGATATTCCTTGGCATCATCCAGCAATGAATACGTGACAGGGACCATGATGAGGCTGAGGGCCGTCGAACTGATGATGGCTCCAATTAACGCGGTGGCAATGGGTCGAAACCGGTCCATGCCCGTCGGAGGCGCGAACATGGGGGGAATGAACGCGGCCACAAACGTGATCGCCGTCATTAAAACCGGAATGAGCCGAATGGTGCCTCCGCTGATGATCGCATCCCGTACCGATTTTCCTTCAGCCCGTTCCTGCTCGACTTTATCGAGCAAATAGATGCCGGTGGCCATAACCGCTGCGGTGGCAATCGTCAAACCCCACACGACCGGCGGGGACCAATACATGCCACGCCAATACAGGAAGAAAATTGCCCCAAAGACCTGCAAGGGCGCATCGACCATAATGGCCATGGTGGCGACCCAGGATTGGGTTTGAAGGAGCAACAGGAACAGCAAAATAAATATGGCCAAGGCCAACGCGGAGTAAAGCCGATAGAGGTTGTCCATCATGTCGAGCATCAATCCCTTGGGTTGAACGGTATAGCCTTTGGGAAGCGTGACTGAAGTCTTGATTCCCATGATGACTCCTGCGGTCGCCATTCGGAGGCCGACTCCCCGATATTGGCCCAGTACACTCATGGCATATTGAAGGTCTTCCTTGTAGACCAGATCAGTCCCCTCTTTGAGTTCAATCGTGGCCACTTCCTTCAAGGGGATCTGTCCTCCATCGGGAAGTTTCAACATGACTTGTTTGAGATCATCCATGGTCAGTCGTTGATCAGGTTGGTAACGAATAAGAAGCCGCCGATGGCGATATCCCTCTTCGGGTTTAAAGAATTCCGATGTCATGCCGCCGTTCAGTGCGTAGTATGCTTGTATGGCAATTTGTGGAACGGCCAACCCCAATTCTTTGGCGCGGACCCGATCGATGTTGAGGTGATATTGCGGCATGGTCATCGACCAACTGGTAAAGGGTTGGACAATTCCTGGGGTACGTTGAGCAACGGCCAGTCCCTCTTTGCCAATCTTCGCAAGTTCCTCAAGATCCGGTCCTTTAATAACCGCTTCCACAGGTGCACGAGCGGTGTTGACGGGTGTCGCTCCCATTTCCATGAGCCAAAAAGATCGGATTCCGGGTACGGAGGAGAGCACTTCATTCTGGACCCCATCCATAATTTGCCAGATGTCTCGTCCGCTCAAATCCGAGCAAGGCCGGAAAAGCGAGTCCATGAGAAAGATGTCATCCGCCCAACGATTGTAGAATTCGCAGACACGATCTTCTTTATTGCTCATGGTGATTTTGAAAAAGGCCCGATTGACGGTTCGGACACCATAGCCAGAAAAATATGTTCCAAAGGCCGGTTCTGCACCAATCTGGGTGGAGACCAATTGGATTTCCGGTTGCTGCAGTAAAATTTCCTCTACGCGGGAGACAATGGCTTCGGTTTCTTGAAAGGAGGTGCCAGGCCAGGCTTCGATTTCTCCGACGGCTTGAGCCGTATCTTGAAGAGGCATCCCCTCCCATCCCAGGGTCGGCCAAATTTTGTAGGCGATAAACATCGAACTCATGGCTAGGGCGATGACAATCAATCTGTGATCGAGAGCCAATGCCAACACATGCCGGTATAGCCACACCGTGCCCTCGATGAGTTTGGTGAATGGTAAGAGAACGACTTTCAAGATCCGGTCAATTACATTGGCTTTTCCATCTTGATGGGACTTGTAGAGGTAGGCCGCCATCATCGGATTGAGGGTCAGGGACAGAAAGGCGGAAAACACCATGGCAAAAATCATGGGCCAGGTCATGCCGCGAAATCCGGTTCCCATGGTGCCCTGGAGCATGAGGTTGGGTGTGAGCGCAATCATAAAGGTGAGGGCCGAGAGAATATTCGGGAGGAGGATTTCTTGTGAACCATCGATGGCTGCTTCTTTCGGCGTTTTCCCAAACTTCAAATGCCGATTGATGACTTCGATGAGGACTACCGAGTCATCCACTAATCGCCCGATGACAAAGGTAATCCCCATCAAGGTCGGGGTGTTAATCGTTTGCCCGGCCATAGGGAAAAACATGAAACTGGCGGCGACGGCGGCCGGAAGAGTAACAAGGACGATAAAGGTCGGGGTCAGGGTCTGAATGAAAATCAAAACCACGATGCCGGTCATGATGAAGGCGAGCATCATCTCATGCCAGGCATTGGCGATGATCGTAGCCAGGAACGCTTTTCGGTTGTAGGCCACTTCAAATGTCAGCCCTGGAAATTCCTTTACGAACTCATCCATCAACCCGGGCCGGGGATGCGTGGGCAACCCCATGAACTCCTTGATGGTTTTGACAATCCCGGTATCTTGGGACCCGATAATGTCATCGATCACATCGTAATCGCTGGCTTCCGGTTGCTTGACGATTTGGATCAATTGGCCCGGGTTTCCATTAAAGTGATAGGCGCTCGTCACTTCAGAGAAAGTGTCTTTAACGTTGGCCACATCGCGCAGATACACCACCTGGTCATTGACGGTGGCAATGGGAATCTCATTGAGTTTTGTGGGATCACGAAACCGTTCATCGGCTCGTACCAGGATGTCGCGCTCAGGAGTTCTCAGCTTCCCAGCAGCACGACTGATGTGCTGTTCTTCTAAGGCTTTTTTGAGATCCATCAATCCCAGCGAATAGGCCGCCAGCTTGTCACGATCCGCTTCAACCAAAATGAGTCGGCGTTTCCCCCCAAAGGGAATGGCTGACTGGACTCCAGCAACCGCTTCGAGGCGATCCCGCAAGGTGTTTTCCACAAACTCGCGCAGTCGAACCTCGTCATAGCCTTCCCGTTTTATGTTGAGATCTAAAATTGGGACGTTGTCATTGGCTACTTGAACCACCCAAGGGTTGCTGGTGTTGTCCTTATCGATAGGAAGCTCATTGAGCATATTGGAGAGCAGGGTTTGCACCTCAACCTTGTGTTTGTTCATGTCCGAGTAATATTCAAACCCGACGATGACCTCGGTACGACCTTCCTGAGAGTTCGATCGGATAAAGGTCATCTCATCCAGGACCGTCATTTTTTGCTCAATGGGGCGGGCAAAGTAGGCTTCCATATCTTCAGCGGCCACGCCTGGATAGGTGATGATGATGCCCACCGTAGGATTTTCCAGGTACGGCTGCAGTTCCCGGACTGTACTGCCATACGTCATGATGCCGCCGATGACCATGAGGAGAATCACCGGGATCATCACCATGGGTTTTTCAATGGCAAGAGTCGGGAGCTTTCGAAGCCATGCCATGCCTCGATACGTCACCGGCTTGCCATTAGATGAGAGAATTTGTCGGTCCATAGAGTTCAATTTCATCCTGGCTTAAAAGCCCGATACCACCGCCACCTCTTGGAAATCCGTCAGCCCTCGTGACCCTTTGGTAATGACCATGTCTCCTTCGTTGATCCCTTCCACCACTTCCACCAAGTCCCGACTGGACATCCCAAGCATGACAGGCTGCTTCATGGCGACAACCGTATCGGTGGTGAACACCACAGTTTCCCCCTCGATTCGCAAGATGGCTTGACGTGGAATCGTAAGGGCATCGGATTTGTGTTCAAGGACCAGATCCACAATGGCGTACATGTCCGCGCGAAGGAGGCCCTTGGGATTCTCGACCATGATCTCCACCGTGCTGGTTCTGGTTCGCGGATCAAGTTGCGGAAAGACGGCAGACACCTTCGCTTCAATGGAATCGTGAGGAACCGGCAATGAAGGGAAGCGTACAGTGGTTGTCGTTCCAACTTGTATGTGTGGAAGGTCTTTTTCCCCAACCTTGACTTGGACTCGCATCTGTCGTGTGTCCGCTAAGTCAAGGAGATGTGTGTTGGGATTCACCAGTTCTCCAAGATTGATGAGCTTTACGCGGTTGGTCACCAGACCATCGATTGGTGAAATCACTTCGGTGTAGGAAAGAAGTGTTTTGATTCGTTGTTCCTTCGCGCGTGCCTCGTCAAACATCATCCAGGACCGATCGGCTTCAGATTGGGAAATCGCTCCTTCCTTTACCAAGCGAGCGTCCCGTTGATGTTCTCGTTCCGTAAAAATCCTGTGCGCCTGTTGTTCCGCAAACTTTGCCGATAACTCCTCGTCATCTAATTTGATGAGCAACTGTCCTTCCTCAACCACATCACCGACATCGACATGGATTTCCTCAAGCCACCCTTCAATTCTAGGAACCACTTTGACGACTGATTTGGGAATAACCGTCCCGGTATACGTGACGGTCGAGACGATTTTCTGTTTTTCAGCGGTGACGATAGCCACGGCCACTGCGCCTGCGAGTGGACTCATGGTCATGTCAAGTCGAGGGGCGCTCAGGTAGGCAGCAACCGATGTGGCGGAATAATAAATCAGGAATAACAGGACGCCTGTCACGACGATCTTTCGGCCCTTTATCCACCAGTCGTTTTGTTCCCGAAACTGAATGGATTCCCGTATATTTTCGAACCGGCTTTTGATGTTCATCCCTATACCTCTATTTGCCCAATGGCCTTCTTTAACGCCATGAGCTGAATCTGATAATCCGCCACCGCGGCAGAGAAATTCTGCTCTGCCTGGAGTTGGGCCGTCTGGGCATCAAGCAAATTTTCGATGATGCTTTTCCCTTCCCGAACTTTCAGCGCTTCGATCCGGAGAACTTCCTTACCTTCATCTAAGGCGGCCTGGGCAGCAGCAATTCGTTGTTCTGCTTCAAGCATATTTAAATAGGCCGCCTGCACTTCTTGTGTGATGGTGAGTGTGAGTTGAGTGAAGGTATGTTGGAGCTTGGTGAAGCGGAGCCGTTCCTGTGAGACTTTGGCATCAATAGTTCCACCCGCGAAGAGTGGGATCGAAAAAAAGACCCCGGCAAATTGTTGCGCAAACAGTTTGGAATTATCTCCGGTCACCCCTTGGGCTTGGCCTTTGACACTGATATTGGGCAGGTGTTCCGCAAAGCGAATGCGTATTCGTTTCTCCTGCATCTCGACTTCTTTTTTGACCACGAGCAACTCGGGACGCCGATGAAGCGCTTGCTGTTGGACTTGTTGCAGGGACAATTGCTCAGTGAGGGAGGTGGAAGTTGACCGAAGATCTCCGGACACGACGAAGCGGGATACACCAACCTTTTCGCCAAGCAGAACTTCAAGCACACCATGGAGGACCTTCCGGGCATTCAGAAATCGGATCAAGAGTTGTTTCACGGAAGCCAGCCGCGTGTTGACTTTCAGCACGTCCACCTTGGCTGCTTTCCCAACGGAAAAACGGCGGTGGACCACTCTCTTCGACTCCAGTAATTGTTCTTTGGATTTTTGTGTGGCGCGTATGAAGTCTTGAATTTTCAAAATGTTGTAATACACACTGGCGACGTTAAAGATGAGTTCATCGCGAGTGTGCGCTACGCGGTGGGCCGCGAGCTCTTTCCCAAGCTCTTCCACCCTCACTTGATTGGTGATCCGGCCCCCCGTGTAAAGGGGGATGGAGATGGTTCCGCCAAAGCTGAATAAGTTGTTATTGTGTTCTCCCGCTCCATCACGAACGATTCGTCCCTGTTCGACAATCAACGTTTTCATAGCAAGTGGGAGATTATCCGGGCCATACGTGAAATCGGAGGCCTCTAAATTAATTCGACCAAAATGTTCCCCTTTCGCAGCGAGAATTCCTTGGTCTGCGACTTCCACTTCTTTCCTGATCGCGCTGAGTCCCGGGTTTTGTTTAAGAGCAAGTCTAATGAGTTCGGGTAATCCCATCTTGGTACGGGCAGTCTGTGAAGTGTCTTCCTTTACATTTCGCGGTTCCTGGCCAAAGACAAAGGAAGGAATCGCTGGAGACCAACACATGAAGAGAACAAACACCCCCAGCAATATTTTTTCTCGCAAAAGCATTTTGTTCTTCCTACACACAAAGGACTTCATGTCTTCACACTTCATCCTTTTTCCCGTCTGCGGATGAATTGATGGAGAGGAAGTCTCCTTGGGAAATGGGCTGTGGCTTTTTGCGTTTTTGTATGAGAAAAATCTCGCCTCTGCTTGTCAGAAGGTGTTCAAATCCCGACTTCAAAATATTGGCGGCAAACCAATGCATCGTTCCCACCCCGCCAATATCCAGATAAATCGGATACCGAGAAGGTTGAAATGTCTCCAACTGTTTGAGCAATTGCCATGCAGCCTTCTCATTCAAATCGCCCTTAAGAACGACGGAAGTGCGGCCTCGATTCGTTCTTACATCCATCTGAAATTGTTTTACATTAATGACATTCATTGGATGTCCAGATTTTTGTTGGTAATGGAGAGACATATCGCATGCTATTCATCAGTCCATCTTGCCTTCCCTGATTGCAGTCCTGATCAGATTGGTGTCAGGTATTCCCACTAAATTTCTCCCACTGCCGTAGAGGCGGCATTTCAAACCAAAATCTTCTCGTCCCCTCGACTGAACCTCCACATCCAAACCATTCACTCGAATGGTGGGTGACCCGAGGAACCGATGTGCCAGCGCGTCCTCACCATTTTCAACGGGAACAGTTTCGATAGCTGCATCCATTCCCTCTTCGTGAAGGACGCTTTTCACTTGATCCATTGCCTTGGGAAAAGATGGGCAACCATTGAAATACAACACTTCGATTTTCATGGGATCCTCCTCTATGGAATTTGCCCAATCGCCTGTTGAGTGGGGGGAACTCCTACTTGGTCTAAAACAAGATCTGTGCCCATTCGCGAAAATATGGTGCTTCGTTTAAAAATGTTTACGGTTCAACCGCTTACGTCGCATTGTCCTAACGACCGCTCTCCTAATACTCAGGCGGAAGTTGTTTCATGAAACGGTTGAATCGTTTTCTGTTTCAGCAGGAAAAGGGAGAGAAAGAGATGTGAAAAGAAAAGTTTTGTGGCAGCTTTTGAGGGGGCTGGGACAGTGATGACAAAGGGAGCTTCAACGGGACAACGTTCCGGAACGTAATTTATGAAGAAAAAGGGAAGAAGAATAGCGTTAATATCAAATGAGAGAGTCTTATGTTGTTTCTTTTTGTGATCTTAACTGTTTTTCTATCTCAAATTTTCTCCACATTACATACAACGCAGGAATGACCAGGAGGGTGAGAAGGGTTGCGGTCACCATTCCTCCAATCATAGGAGCGGCAATCCGTTTCATTACATCTGCCCCAGTGCCGTGACTCCACATGATGGGTAGTAATCCTAAAAAGATGGCTGAAGCCGTCATGATTTTGGGACGTACTCGTAGCACCGCCCCCTCGACAACGGCATCGCGAAGATCGGTGAGCGACTGAAGCCGGTTCTCTTGCTGTCGCCGGGCACAGGCTTCATCCAGAAACATGATCATAATCACGCCGGTTTCAGCCGCCACACCCGCCAAGGCAATAAGCCCCACCCAGACGGCCACGCTCAAATTGTATCCCAGAAAATTCAAATACCAAATCGCTCCGACCAAGGAAAACGGAACTGAGAGAAGAACCAGCAGACATCGGGCCATGGACCGAAAGTTGAGGTACAGCAACACAAAAATGAGAAAGAGCGTTAAGGGAATGACAATCCGAAGTTGTTGTTGGGCCCGTTCAAGATATTGGTATTGACCTGCCCATTGTAACGAGTATCCCGGTGGGAGCTTCACATGTTCTTGAACCAACTCCTTGGCCTTCTGAACATAGGTTCCCAAATCTTGGCCAGCCACATCAACAAACACAATACTGGCGAGGGACCCGTTTTCATCTCTAATGGATGGGGGACCGGTGGTCTTAGTGATGCTGGATAGTTGTGCAAGTGGGATTTGCTCTCCTTGGGGTGTCATCACAAGGACGCGTTGAAGGGCATCGACATCTTGGCGTAGTTCGCGAGGGTACCGAACATTAATGGGATAGCGTTCACGGCCTTCCACCGTCCAGGTAATGTTCTTTCCGCCTATGGCGGATTCAATTACATCTTGAACATCGGCCACGGTCAATCCGTATCGGGCTGCCGAAACGCGATTGACATCGATGTCCAAATAGTATCCTCCGGTGACCCGCTCGGCATACGCACTGCGTGTTCCCTCAAGAGATTGGAGCAGGCCTTCGATCTGTAAACCCAATCGTTCCAGTTCCTCTAACCCAGGCCCTAAGATTTTAATTCCCAGACTACTGCGGATGCCCGTGGCGAGCATTTCGGTTCTGGTTTGAATCGGCATCCACCAAATGTTCGGCATGCCCGGCATTTTGACCCGTTGATCCATTTCGGCAATCAACTTGTCCCATGTCATGCCTGGCCGCCAGGCTTCCTGAGGCTTGAGCGTCACGATGGTCTCGGCCATATTTAATGGGGCTGGATCAGTGGCGGTACGTGCCCGACCCATTTTCCCAAACACACGATCCACCTCGGGGAACTCCTTTAACAGTCGATCCTGGGTCTGAAGAATTTGGCTGGCTTTCTGAACAGACAGGCCCGGAAGCGATGTGGGCATATACAAAATCGTGCCTTCGTTCAGAGGAGGCATGAATTCCGACCCCAACTTTTCGTAGATGGGCCACACCAGAATCATCCCTCCAATCGCTAATCCCACCACAAGCCATCGGACACGCAAAACAATCTTCACCATGGGGGTATAGATCCAAATAAGAAATCGGTTCAACGGATTTCGGCTTTCTGGTGTGATCCGACCACGAATGAACCACTGCATGAACAGCGGAGCCACCATGATAGAGGCGAGCGCAGCAAAGAACATGGCAAAAGTTTTGGTATAAGCGAGCGGCTTAAACAGCCGCCCTTCCTGTGCTTCCAAAGTGAAAATAGGTAGAAAGGATACCGTGATAATCAGCAAGGAAAAAAAGAGGGGCTTACCCACTTCTTGTGCTGCCCGAATAATCACGTCATTTCGGGAACCTATTCGACCCTGTTGGTCCCACTCTTCTAATCGCCGGTGAGCATTTTCCACCATGACGATGACCGCATCGACCATGGCCCCAATCGCGATTGCGATGCCCGAAAGTGACATCACATTCGAACTGATCCCCAAGTAATACATCGCAATGAACGAGAGCAACACGGCCACGGGTAGCAGAAGAATCGGCACCAGGGCTGACCGAATGTGAAAGAGAAAGACCAGGCTAACCAGGCTGACGACCACACTAATTTCAATAAGTTTTTCCTTTAATGTGGCCACAGCTCGAAGGATCAAGTCAGACCGATCGTACACGGGGACCACACGAATACCTTCGGGAATCGACGGCTCAATGTCTTGTAATTTCTGTTTCACCCGATCAATCACTTCAAGGGCATTTTCGCCGTAGCGCATGATGACGATGCCTCCAACGACTTCTCCCATTCCATCCAACTCTGCGATTCCTCGCCGCATATCCGGACCGATAGTGACGTGGGCAATATCCCGGACGGTAATCGGCGTCCCCTGACCATCTGTGCCCACGGGTATGTTGTGGAGATCATCCAGGGAACGAATATAACCTCGGCCTCGTACCATGTATTCCCGTTCACTGGCTTCAATCACCCGTCCGCCGACCTCGTTATTGCTGCGGCGAACCGCTTGAATCACCTCGGAAAGACCAATGCCGTACCCTTGCAGTTTCACGGGATCGACTTGCACTTGATATTGCTTCACGAATCCGCCAATCGAAGCCACCTCTGAAACTCCTGGTACGCTTTGCAACCAATAGCGCAAAGACCAATCTTGAAATGATCGAAGGTCGGCTAAACTGTGTTGGCCGTTTTCATCAACCAAGGCATATTGAAAGACCCAGCCCACCCCCGTGGCATCGGGACCGAGTGTGGGAGCGACACCTTCGGGGAGTTTATCCGTTACGCCTTGCATGTATTCCACGACACGGCTTCTTGCCCAATACATGTCGGTCCCATCTTGAAACACGATGTAGACGAAGGAGAGACCAAGAAAGGATTGTCCCCGCACATATTTGATCTGTGGGGCTCCCAACATGGACGTGACAATGGGATAGGTGATTTGATCCTCGACTAAATCAGGACTTCGGCCCGGCCACTCCGTGAACACAATCACCTGAACATCCGATAGATCAGGCAAGGCATCAAGGGGAGTGCGAGCCACTACCCAGATTCCCCAACCCATAAGGAAGAGAACCAGTAATCCTACAATAAAGCCGTTGCGTGCACTCCACCCGATGATTCGTTCAATCATTTTCGTGACTCACATTCCCGGCATCCCGGACATTCCGCCACCTCCTGCGACCACCGAAAAGGTTGCGTTGACCTCGGGTAGCCCAGGACGTTGGATCGTAACCGTGAGATCCCATTGTCCAGCCATGCCAAGGTTCACCTTGGCGTCGTAGGTTCCTTGTTTTCCAGGCGTCATTGAAACGGTTGCTGGAATCATGCCTGGCATCGGCATGGTGAAGGTGACCTGAATCTTGGCGTCCGTGACAGGCTTCCCGTTTTTGTCGGTCACCGTCACGTGAACACGGTTTTCCCCCATCCGCGCGGGCGTTGGGTCGGTGGTAAAGACCAACGTGAGCCCGCCGGCTTTCTTCTCAAGCCTTCCTGCGGGAGGCTGCTTCTCTGCCGTCATCTCCTGACCCTTCATGTCCATCTTCATATCCATTTTCATGTTCATACCGCCCATATCCATTCCCCCCATGTCCATCTCCCCCATTGCCGCCTGCTCCATCTTAACGCCGCCCATCCCCAGGGCCCCCATCATGTTCGTGGAGGTCATCAGTTGGCTTTCAGAATCCAGGAGAAAGGTCCCCGACGTCACGATCCGCTCCCCCTCCCGCAATCCTTCGACGACTTCATAGTAAGGCCCAACCTTGGGGCCAACGGTGATTTGCCGTGGTTCAAACATGCCTTCGCCTCGCACGACGAAGACCACTTTCCGCATGCCGGAATCGAGTATTGCCTGGTCCGGAACCGCGAGTTTGTGTCCCCGCTTGACCTGAATCGATGCAGTCCCATACATGTCGGGTTTCAACCGAAGGGTGGGATTTAAGAATTCCAGACGGACTTTGACGGTCCGTGCTTCTTTGTTCAGGTAGGGATAGATGTAGGCAACCTGTCCATGAAAGCTTTCTCCTGGATAGGCATCAAGGGTCAAGTTCGCTTTTTGGTTCACGCGCACGAAGGGCATTTCATACTCGAAAATCTCCGCCTGAACCCAAACGGTCGAGAGATCCGCGATCGAATACAGGGTCATCGTTGGTTCCACATACATCCCCTTAAACACCTTTTTCTCGATCACATGTCCCGAAACAGGCGAAAAGATTGTCACGTAGGTCTGCGGTTTTCCTCGGCTGGCTAGGTCACGGATCTGATCATCCGTGAGGGTCCACAATCGCAAGCGGTCGCGAGCTGTCTCGACCACCTGCGCGGCTTGTTCCCGGACCTCCGGAAGGGGACTGTCCTGAAGTTGGTCTTGTGTGCTCAAGGCAAGCAAGTACTCCTCTTGCGTGGTGACAAGTTCTTGGCTGTACAAAGTGAACAAGGGCTGACCTTTACGCACAAATTTTCCAGTCTCATTCACAAATAGACCCTCAACCCATCCCGAAATCCGAAGATTGACGTGGGCAATGCGTTTCTCGTCGTAATCCACTCTTCCCACCGCGCGGATGGCGGTTTCAAGGTGTTGCTTGCCGACCATGTCGGTTTTGACACCGATCAACTGCTGCTGCGTCGGTGGAACCATGGCATAGGCCTGCGCCGGTCCTACCTCTGTACCAGCAGGCATCGCAATCCTTTCCATTGAAGGCATGGTTGGCTTAGGCTGTCCTGCTATGTTTGAAGGTCTCTCGGCCTTCGGCTGAAATTGGTGCAATACCTCCTTCTTCAGAAGAAGCACCCCTCCTCCCACGACGATGATCACGAGTCCAATTACCATCCCTATGAACCGTTTTGGTTTCAACTTGTGCATGATTTCCCCTCCTTGTTCAGAGTTCAACGCCGAGGACTCGTTCGAGCGCGGCCACTTGTTGTTCCCGATCTACGAGCGCCCGGAAATATTCGAGTTGATACGTGATCAGGGCCCGTTCCGCGTCAATCAGATCCAGAAAGTCGGTTCGATCGGTGCGATAACCGGCATTGGCGGCTTTCAGGGTTTGTTTCGCTTGCGGGAGAACCGTTGTCGCATAAAGTTCCACCACTTGTCCTGTGGCTTCGATCTGCGCCACGAGATCTTTAATTTGGAACCGCGTCTGGTTTTCCAGCGTCTGTTTTTTTGACCGTGCCACCCTCACCCGTGCGGTGGCTTCCCGCACACCAGCGTCATATTTCGGTTTCGTCCAAAAGGAAAACGGGATGTTCATCGTGACATTTCCTCCAAACCCGTCATCCGTATTGTGGTTTTGCCAGCGTTGCAGCTCCACTCGCAGTTTCGGGTAATACTGGAGACGGGCCAGTTTGGTTGCCGATTCAAACTGAGCGACAGCCAGATCAATCTCTTGGAGCTCGGGCCGCAGGCGAAGAGCCTGATCCACAAGTTGTTCATGTGTCTGGAGCGGGTGCTGGGAAGCGGGCTTGCGCGGAGCGCCGAGTGGAGCCTGGGCCCTGCGATTCAAAAGGGTATTCAGATGGGCCTGGGCGGTCTGTCGGCGTTGCTCCAAGACCGGTAAATGCTGAAAGAGTTTTGAAAGCTCCACCTGCGCCTGGAGTACCTCCACCTGGGTTCCTTTCCCAACACGAAACTTGGCATTGGCAATTTTAAAGAACTGTTTGAGCAACTTGATCTGCTCATGATGAATCTCAATGGCTTTGTGTGCATAAAACAGATCATAGTATGCGGCCTTGATGGCCGCCATGATCTCGCGTTCTTTAGCGGCCAAGCGCTGCGCTGCTTGGTCAGCTTCACGGGCAGCAACCTCCTCCTGCTGAGACAGTACGCCTGGAAAAGGAAATCGTTGAGCCACCCCGTAAATGGTCCTTTGGGTACCGGTGACATCCAAGGTTTCCGGTGTATTCCAAAGCTGGATCTTCACCTCGGGATCTTCCAGCGTGCGGGCTTGAGGAATGCGTTCCTGCATCGCCTTCAGTTGCTCACGAAACGCCGCCACTTCTGGATTGTTCTGAAGCGCTTCCTGGATCAACGGCCTTAACTCCAAAATCTTCGCTTTTTGGTCCTGTTCCTCCGCCGAAAGAAAACCGGGGGTTCCCAACAGAAAAGTGCTGAGCAAAAAGAGTTGCCCCCATATAATATTTTTTCGTTGCATAGCATTCTCCAAACTGGACCTGCCTTGGCCCATCTCGAAATTTAAAAGAGGAGGGACGAGATGTGGAAAACAGGCTTGTCAATCTTTTCCAATACAAAAGAAAGATTGTCCTAAAAACTGTTAATTCAAAAAACTAAGGGTGTGAAGAAAAAACAGGGAGGGTATCAAATACGAAAAACTGAAATGAGGACAAGAGTATCCTTCGGGGGCACAACTTGCCCTCTTGTAGCTATGGGTAAGAATTGACTACTCGTAACAAAACCGGGAAAGAAAAAAGGAACTTTCTCAGCAAGTACCAAATTTGGAATGTCTGGAGAGGAAATATCCGGTCCGGATTGGACCGCGAGGGATTTAAACCCCTGACAAAATTGCGAAGCTGGTTCTTCCCCCGGGGTGGTGCAATCACTCCCGTGGCTCACTTTCATGCCGCCATAAATCGGAACAAGGCAAGCATAGGCATTGAAGCTGAGGGAAAGAAAGAGACCAACAAGAAACACTATTAAAATTCTTCGTGAGTTTCTCATATTGTTTTTCATTATATTCCCGCAACGCTGCTTCCGCAAGGAAAAATGAAGGAGTCCAATTCAATCTATGTCGAAACCCTCGGGAAAATTATTTTCCAAATCGCCCTTGACTCTCCACTTAGCTGGAGGGTTTATACTACAAAAATATGAAGACTTTATTCATTGGAACTATCGCTAAACAGGCGGGGGTACCCATAAAAACCATCCGATACTATGAGGAGGTAAGATTGCTTCCCCAACCAGTACGCACTTCAGCAGGATATCGGACTTATGCGTTCCCCATAATTGACCGTCTGATGTTTATAAAGAAAGCCCAAACCCTTGGGCTCACGCTAAAGGATATTAAAACCTTCTTAGACCTGGCTGACCGGGGACATTGTCCATGCGGCCATGTGCAACACACACTCAAGCAAAGCCTTCAAGGACTTCGTCGGAAGATTGCCGACTTGAAAGAAATCGAAAAGAAGCTCGTGGGTGCCATGCGTCAGAAGTGTCCACCGGATTTCAAACCAAGCGGATCAGCTATTTGCCCCAAAATACAACGTAAACCTAAACAAAGGAGGGTCATGAGATGAGCGACTCAAAGCGAGTTTCATTATGTCCAGCATGTGGAGCATGTCCTGAAGTTGTTCTCAACCAACGTTCAGAAGAAGTTTTAATTGGAGAAGAAGGAAATCTTACCAAGCTAAATAAAACAGCCTGGAACACATTGGTAGAAAAAATTCGTGCAGGAGAGTTGGCAGAGATGTGATTGGGCAGATCCCAAAAAATCCAGCCATTCTTGTTGAATTTTATTTGTGTGTTTTATTCCACAATGTGTGGTAGTCTAAACTACTGAGGCGGAAAACCCGATTAGATATAAAGTACGGATATTGGGTACTGGAAATGTTTAACACGTTTCTGAGAGCATGGTTGATACTCTGGGTTGTTTCTCTACCCTTAGTGCACGTCCATCCTGAAGCCGATCATGCCCATGGGATGTCGGGCCACGCTCATGGGGGAACCTACCACACAGTTTTATCCACCGCCCCCATTTGCGCCTACGAAGATCATCAACATCATCATGACTCCTTTTCCGCCGGGGAACCGTTTGGAACTACTGACTCCCCAATTCACCCTTCTCATGGCTTGGAGCATTCCTCCTACAGCTTTTCTGTTCTCAATTCCTCGATAGATCCCATTCTTGAAGACAGTGTGTCGTATCCCACAAGTGATACGGTTGTTGCTAATGAAAAAGAAACTCCGAGTTTATCCCTTGTTTCCGCCATTGATATCTCGCTACCGACACGGCCATTTTCGGTTTTAACCAATACCCTTTCAGCTCGCGGTCCTCCCATTCTCTCCGTGTAATTTCGTCTTGAGTCTCTGACTCGACCAAATCTCAAAATTTTTAAATGGTACCGGTGGGGAAAAATATTTCTCCCTACTTGTTTCATTTCTGTCTGGAATTTATTCGAGCAGGCCTCGATAACCTCTCGGTGAAAGGTCCAGATAAACGGTCGGTGTAGTCAGAAGACTCGCTTAAAAATTTCCAGAGGAATTTTTGAAACTCCTGTCACTGGGGACAGTCATGATGAAGCCAAAATATTGTGTTCGCCTATTTCTTTTTTCCATGTTGTTTACGGTGCCGAGTCATCCCGTCGATGCTGTGGAGTCGTTGACAGTAGGGCAAGCTGTCAAAACTGCTCTGGAGCGCAATCCCGATCTCCTGGCCGCCCGGCAAGAGTTGGAAGTGGCTCGTGGTCGTGAGGTGAAGGCCCAGCTCTTCAATCGGTTTAATCCTAGCGTGAATGGCCAGGTTTGGAACCGAAATAATCCGGGATCCGGCAATGTAACTGATTCCCAAGTGCTGCTGTCACAAGAAGTGGAGGTTGCCGGGCAACGTGGACTCCGAAGAGAGGCGGCCACTCGAAATGTGACCCAAGTCGAAGCTCAGATTAAGGATCGCGAACGGCTCATCACCGGACAAGTGATGCGGGCCTTCTTCCAAGCTCTCACCTTGGAAAAACGCCTCGAATTGAGAAAAGAAATCGAGAAATTAAACCTGCGTATCCGCGATGCTTCAGAGGCGCGGTTCAAAGCCGGGGTGGCGCCTATTATGGAATCCAACTTGGCGGAAATTCGCTATGGCCAGTCGCGCAAGGAAACCTTCGTGGCCGAAGCCTTATTCCAAAATGCCTTGCTGGACCTCCGGCGGTTGCTGGGGTGGGAGCCTGATCGTTCGATCGAGTTGAGCGGCCAACTCCGGAATTCTCCCAAAGCGGTTCCCCTATCTGACCTGCTCCAACGTGCACAGGGGCAGCGGCCCGATCTTATGGCGGCAAAAAGAGAAGTAGCCCGGGTGGAAGCTACCATGGATCTGACCCGCCGGCTCATTGTGCCGAATCCCACGTTTCAAGGGTTTTATCAAACGGAGACCGAAGGGCCTGGAGGTGCCAGCAAGATGGTGGGCGGAGGAATCAGCATTCCCTTTCCCTTGTTCGATCGGAAGCAAGGCGAACTGGTGACACAGGGTGGAGAGCTCAATCGAAGCCGACACCAAGTGATCGCCGTCACTCGGAATATCGAGCGAGAAGTGGAAACGGCGTTTCAAGCATATCAAGCGGCTCGTCAATCTGTGGAGGTATTTGAAGCTGAGGTGCTCGATCGAATCGATGAAAATTTCCGGTTTATGGAGATTGCCTACCGGGAGGGGAAAATTGGGTTATTGCAATTGATCGTAGTGCAAGATGGTCTGATCACTGCTCAACTCTCGTATGTGGATTCTCTAGGACAATTCCGTGCAGCCGAGACGAATTTAGCGCAAGCGGTTGGGGGACAGCCGTAAGCAAGAGGAAAATTTATGAATCGTTCAATGTGGAAATATGTGCTCATCCTATTCGTGCTATCGGGTGTGGGGTGCCAAGAGAGCCAGACGTCATCCTCCACGGAAGGGAAAGATGGGAAACAAGAACAGGGTCATGAGTCCGATGAACATGGCGAGGAAGACCAACACGAGGGAGAAAAGCATTCCGACGAAATCACTGTTGCTCCTGAAGCGCTTGAGGGCCAAACCTTCCAGACAGCCGTCGTTGAACCACGGTTGGTCAGAGAAGGGATTCAGGCCACGGCCAATATTAAACCGAATGAGTACAAGCTCACTCATGTCAGTCCACGAATTGAGGGGAAAGCCGTCAAGGTCATCGCCGAACTCGGTGACCTGGTGAAACCCGGACAAACACTCGCGCAACTCGATAGCATTGAGCTGGGCTCCAAAAAGTCCGCCTTCCGACAAGCCCGAACGACGATGTTGGTGAACAAGGCAAATTACGAGAGGGAAAAGCGGCTCTTTGATCAACAAATTTCTTCAGAAAAAGATTATCTCGACGCCCAAGGGGCCTACCAGCAGA